>UQOT01000082.1 GCA_900542675.1 uncultured Eubacteriales bacterium
GATTGATGTATAATTACTTCAATAGGCAGATTGTTGCCGATTAAATGGTGATTACTTGATAATGAGGATTTTTGTAATGAGTGATTTGCTGCGTAGAATTATTTCAGACATAACTGAATACTTTTTCTACTTTAGCCAGAGCTTTTATTTTAGCTTTGGTTACTTTTGCTGCGGCAAATCAGGAAAGCCCGTTATGTGTAAATAAACCGCATAATGCTTTGAAAATTATTCAAGGATGGGCTTTCAAAGGCTCATCCTTTATTTTTTATATATTTAAGTAAGATTTTGGAGGTCAAAATAAATGGTTGTAATTTTAAAGCCAAAAACGAGTAAACAGGATACGGAGAAGATGATATCGTACATCAAGGATTTGGGCGTTGACGTTATGGTCAACAAAGGTGTTGACTGCACCGTGCTCGGACTCCTCGGCGATACGTCAAGGATAGACCCGGATACGCTTATGCTCAACGTCCACGTTGACAGGGTTATGCGTATTGCGGAGCCGTTTAAAAAGGCGAGCCGCAAGTTCCACCCGGACTCGTCTGTAATCAAGGTCGGCGGCGGCAAGACCACGGCGGCGGAAATCGGCAGAGAGGGCGAGTTCACCGTTATTGCAGGCCCGTGCAGTGTTGAGAACGAAAACCAGATTATAGACGTTGCCGAGAGCGTTAAAAAGAGCGGCGCAAGAATGCTGCGCGGCGGAGCGTTCAAACCGAGGACGTCGCCGTATTCGTTCCAGGGACTTGAAATGGAGGGTCTCAGACTGCTGAGCGAGGCGAGAGAAAAGACGGGACTTCCGATAGTTACGGAAATTATGTCGCCGAAGCTGGTTGAAACCTTTGACGAACAGGTGGATTTAATTCAGGTCGGGGCGCGAAATATGCAGAATTTTGACTTGCTTAAGGAGCTCGGCAAAACCAAAAAGCCGATACTCTTAAAGCGCGGTCTGTCGGCGACGATTGAGGAATGGCTGATGTCGGCAGAGTACATTCTGGCGGCCGGAAATCCGAACGTAATCCTGTGCGAGAGAGGAATAAGGACGTTTGAGACCTATACAAGAAATACGCTTGATTTAAGCGCAATACCGGCGGTTAAAAAGCTGAGCCACCTTCCGGTTATTGTTGACCCGTCGCACTCGGCGGGTATGAGCTGGATGGTTGAGCCGCTGTCGCTTGCCGCAATGGCGGTCGGCGCGGACGGACTTATAATTGAGGTTCATAACTGCCCCGAAAAGGCGCTGTGTGACGGTGCTCAGTCGCTTAACGAGCCGCAGTTTGAGGCGCTTATGAACAAGCTTAAAGCGATAGGCAAGCACGTTGACAGAAAGATAAATTAAAAAATGCGGTGATTATTTATGGATAGTGACTTTAAAGTTGCGGTTATAGGTCTCGGACTTATAGGCGGTTCTATGGCGTACGCGCTTAAAGGCTTCAGAAAAGCCGAAATAGTCGGCTGTGATACCGACGCCGAGACGCGCAGGCTCGCGGTTAAGAATAAGGCGGTCAGCCGCGTGTTCGATAATCCGGGCGATGCCATAGACGGTTCGGATGTGGTTATATTTTGTACATATCCAGACAGTATCGGCGGTCTTATTGACGATAATCGTTTAAGATTTAAAAAGGGTGCGGTGATTTCCGATGTATGCGGAGTTAAGCGGACGGTTGCCGCCGAGATTAAGAGAATTCTGCCCGACGGTGTGGATTATGTCGGCGGACACCCGATGGCGGGTAAGGAAGTTGAAGGGTTTAAAAACGCCTCGCCGGAGCTTTTTTGGATGTGCGGATATATCGTAACTCCGACCGAAACCTCAAAACCCGAAAGCGTTAAGCTGATAAGGGAAATCGCGCACTACATAGGCGCGACGAGGATAACCGAGGCAAGCCCGGAGGAGCACGACAGAGTTATCGCGTATACCAGCGATTTGATGCATATTTCGGCGTCTGCGCTGTGCCTGACTTACCCTGAGGAGATGAACCGCGCATATACCGCGGGCGCATTCCGTGACTGTACGAGAGTTGCGCGGATAAATCCGGGGCTGTGGAGCGAGCTGTTTTTGTCGAACCGCGAAAATGTAGTCAGCGAGGCGGAGCGCCTTATAAAGAATATTACAGAAATCAAAAACGCGGTAGAGTCGGGCGACAAGGCGGAAATAGAGCGCCTGCTCAGTACCGTATGCGAAAACAAAATAACAATGCAGAATAAGGAACCAACATAGAGAATAGGGAGTAGGGAATACGCGCACTTACGCCGCGTATACAACGCGGCCGCGACCGTGGGGAATTCTGATTGCGCCAAAAATATTTTGATGCCTGCTAAACGATAATGTGTGTAGGGAGCGTCGGCTCCGGAGCTCCGTGCCAAGCTAAGTTATGCACCAATTCCATATATGTTGGCAGCAGCCTTTATGTATTCGCCATTCTCTAATTTCTATTCGCTAATCGCTATGTTAAGGAGTTAAATATGAAAACATTAAAAGTTAATATCCCGGGCAGGGAGTATGAGATTATTATTGATGCGGGAATTCTTGAAAAGAGCGGAGAAATTGTAAGAAAACTATCCGACGCGAAAAAGGCGGCGGTGGTGACAGACAGCAATGTCGGGCCTCTGTACGCTGACAGAACTCTTGAAAGCCTGAGTAAAAGCGGGTTTGAAACACGGCTTATCACCGTTCCCGCGGGTGAGAAGAGCAAGTCACAGGAGTTTTTGACCAAGCTGTATGATGAAATGCTTGATTTTCGCCTGACGAGAACGGATTTGATTATTGCCCTCGGCGGCGGTGTTGTGGGCGACCTCACGGGTTACGCGGCGGCAAGCTTGCTGCGCGGTATTCCGTATGTTCAGATACCGACAACGCTGCTTGCACAGGTGGATTCGAGCGTGGGCGGCAAGGTTGCTGTTGATTTGCCGCAGGGCAAAAATTTGGTCGGAGCCTTTAATCAACCCAAGGATGTCATAATTGACACCGACTGCTTAAGGACTCTTGACGACCGTGTGCTCTCCGACGGTATGGCGGAAGTGATTAAATACGGAGCAATAAAGGATGAAAAGCTGTTTAAGTTGCTTGAAAATATAAAAAATAAGAAAGAATTATTTGCAAATATCGGAGATATAATATATAATTGTTGTAATATAAAGAGAATGGTTGTAGAGGACGACGAGTTCGACACGGGCGGACGTATGATACTCAACTTCGGTCACACCTTCGGGCACGCGATTGAAAAGCAGTATCATTACGAGACCTACACTCACGGCGAAGGCGTGGCTGTCGGAATGGTTATGGCGTGCGAGTACGGAGAGAAAATCGGCTTGACCGAAAAAGGAACGGCTGAGAGAATGATTAAAATTCTTGAGAACTATAATCTCCCGCGCGAGGTTGAGATAAGCGGAAGCGAGCTTGCCGAAGCCGTAGCGGTTGATAAAAAGGGCGTCGGAAGCCGAATTAACCTAATTCTCTTAAACAAAATCGGGGACGTGTCAATAAAAAAGCTCGAAAAGAGCGAGTTCCTTTCCGATTTTACATAAAAACCTTAAATGACGGAGGCAAATAATTTGGAAGATATCAAGAGAATAGAGTCAAAGATGTTAAGGGGAACTGTTGCGGTTCCGCCATCCAAAAGCGTGGCGCACAGGGCGATAATCGCCGCGGCGCTTTCGGGCGGCGACTGTGTGATAGAGAACGTGAGTATGTCGAAGGATATTTCGGCGACAGTCGAGTGTATGCGCCTGCTCGGAGCCAAGTGCAGAGTAAATACCAAAAATATGACGGTACATATTTCCGAAAAAAAGACCTACAAAGTCAAGGATATGATTACGCTGGACTGCGGCGAGAGCGGTTCTACGCTTCGCTTTTTAATGCCCATCGCACTCGGCAGGGGCGTACCGGTTAAGTTTGTCGGTCACGGACGGCTTATGAAGCGTCCGCAGACGCCGTACCTGAATATTTTCAGGGATAAGGGTATTCGTTTTGAGTTAGACGATGATTACATAATATTGGACGGGGAGCTTAAAAGCGGAACGTACGGGCTTGCGGGCAATGTCAGCTCGCAGTTTATAACGGGACTGCTGTTTGCGCTGCCGCTTATCGAGGGCGACAGTGAAATTTTGGTATCGGGCGAGCTTGAGTCGCGCGGATACGTTGACCTTACTGTTGATATCCTAAAGAGGTTCGGCATTGAGATAGAGAACTACAAGTATAAGCTGTTTCGGATAAAGGGCGGTCAGAAGTACAAGGCGTGCCCTGAATTTAAGGTTGAGGCGGATTACTCGCAGGCTGCGTTTTTCTTAGTGGCTGATGCTATAGGCTGCAGTGTGGAATGTCTTAACTTAGACCCTAACAGCCTTCAGGGCGACAGGGCGATAATTGATATAATAAAAGATACGGGCGCACGGATAGTCAAGGGTCCGAGCGGCGGTATAATGGCGAAGCGTACGGCGGTTATGCACGGAATTACCGTTGACGCGAGGAATATTCCGGACCTAGTACCGATTGTTGCGGTGTTGTGCTCGTTCTGCTCGGGAGAGAGCCGTATAATCAACGCGGGCAGACTTAGGCATAAGGAGAGCGACAGGCTCAAGTCAACCGCAAGCGAGCTTGCACGGCTCGGCGTTGATATCAAAGAGGGCAGAGACAGCCTCACAATCTGCGGCAGGGATTTGCTTGAAAGCAACGTGTGCTCGGCGTGGAACGACCACAGAATAGCGATGGCGCTTGCGATTGCAGCGTGCCGAACCGAGGGCAGCGTTGAGATAACCGGCGCAGAAGAGGCGGTTAAGAAGTCATATCCCGACTTTTTTGAAGTATACGACAAACTGAGGGTTTAAAATACAGAAAGGCAGTAGGATATATGAATATTTGGGGAACAAATATAAAGCTGAGTATATTCGGCGAGTCGCACGGAGGCGGTATAGGAATTGTAATCGACGGTCTGCCGTCCGGTACAAGGCTTGATACGGAGCTTATAGAGCGTGAGATGGAACGCCGCGCGCCCGGCAGAAATTCGGTGTCGACCTCAAGGCGTGAGCCGGACAGGCCCGAGATACTCTCCGGTTTTGTGGACGGAGTTACAACGGGCACGCCGCTTGCCGCGGTGATACGCAACACCAACACGATTTCAAAGCACTATGAGAAGGACTTAATTCGTCCCGGCCACGCGGACTATACGGGATTTACAAAATACGGACCGTCGCACGACTACCGCGGCGGAGGGCATTTTTCGGGCAGGATAACCGCGCCGCTCGTGTTTGCGGGCGCGATTGCAAAGCAGATTTTAAAGTCACGCGGCGTTACGGTAGGCTCGCATATTCTTGAAATCGGCGGAATACGGGAGGATAAGTTTGACAGCGTCGGTGTGAGCGCAGAGCTTTTAAGCTCACTGTCGAAAAAGGACTTTCCCGTAATTGACGAGGTCAAGGGCGAAATGATGAGAGAAAAAATCTTAAACGCCAAGAATAACAAGAATTCCGTTGGCGGAATTGTCGAGTGTGCGGTTGTCGGTATGCCTCCCGGTAAGGGTTCGCCGTTTTTCGGCTCGGCGGAGAGCCGTTTGTCGTCAATGATGTTCTCGGTTCCCGCAGTTAAGGGCATAGAGTTCGGTGCGGGATTTGATTTTGCGGGTATGGACGGCAAAACTGCGAATGACGAGTTTTATATTGAGGGCGGCGTTATAAAGACCTGCACGAATAACAACGCGGGCATAAACGGCGGAATAACCAACGGTATGCCTGTTGTGTTTGACGTAGTGATAAAGCCGACCGCTTCGATTGCCCAGACACAGAGGACGGTTGATATAGCCAAAAATGAGAACGCCGAGATAGAAATTCACGGCAGACACGACCCGTGCATAGTTCACCGCGGAGCCGTGGTGGTTGAAAATGCCGCCGCTGTCGCGATGCTTGATATAATTTTGGATTGAGGTATACCTATGGAGAATGATTTAAACAAACTGCGCAGCAGGATTGACGAAATTGACAAGAAAATCCTGCCGCTGTTTTTAGAGAGAATGGACATTTGCAGCGCTGTTGCGGACTATAAGCGAAGCGTCGGAAAGCCGGTACTCGATACCGAGCGCGAAAGACAGGTGCTGAAGTCAAAGGTCGATATGTTAAACAGCTGTGATAAAAATCGTGAAAACGAGGTTTACGAGTTTTATTCCGCCATTATGTCAATAAGCCGTGACAGGCAGACGCGCGAGCTTAGCCGCGGCAGAAGCAGAACGCGGATTGAAGATATTTTAAAGCCCGTACCGCACGTTAATGACCCAAGCGTTGTGTTCTACGGCACCGACGGCTCGTACAGCGAGGAGGCGGCGATTAAGTATTTCGGCAAAGATAGCAGCCGTTTCAGCGCACGAGCATTTGAGGACGCGTTTACGGCGCTGAAGGACGGCAGAGCCGACTATGCGGTGCTGCCTATAGAGAACTCGAACACCGGCACGATAGTCGATGTTATGGATTTGCTTGAAAAGTATAATTACTATATAATCGGCGAGGTTGACGTTCCGATAAGACATTGCCTTATGGGCGTCAGGGGCGCGGATATTAGAGATATAAAGCACATATTTTCGCACGAGCAAGGGATACTTCAAAGCCGCGAGTTTTTAAAATCGCTTGAAAAATACGGTAATGATATCGTGTGCGAGGAGTATTACAGCACGGCTCAGAGCGCAAAGAAGGTCGCGGCGGACGGAGATAAGACGCAGGCGGCAATCGCGGGCAGGCGCAATGCGGAACTCTACGGACTTGATATTTTAGCTGAGAATATAAACAGCAGCGACAAGAACACAACGCGGTTTATCGTCGTGGCGGTTCACCCCGAGGTTGACGAAAGCTGCGACAAGATAAGCGCTGCGTTTACTCTGCCGCACGAGAGCGGCGAGCTGTATCGCGTGCTTGCGTGTTTTGCACACGGAAATCTGAATCTTTTAAAGCTTGAGTCGCGGCCTCTGTTTGACAGAAATTTTGAGTATATGTTTTTTGTTGACTATACCGGAAATCTGCTCGATGAGGAAACGCGGAGAGTTACGAATAACGTTATCGAGGGAACGAGCGAGTTTAAGCTGCTCGGGAACTACAGGTTAAAGACCGAATAATCGGGCGGTGATATTATGAAACTGGTGCTTATCGGAATGCCGGGCTGCGGCAAGACCTCTATCGGAAGGCTTGTATCCGAGAAGCTGGGATTTAAGTTTATAGACCTTGATGAAGAGATTGTAAAGTCTGCGTCAAGGTCGATTAACGAGATATTCGCTAAGCTTGGAGAGGAGCATTTCAGGGAGCTTGAAACCGATGCGCTTAAGAAAAGTCTTGAGAGTGACAACGCTGTCATATCGACGGGCGGCGGAATTGTAAAGCTCAGCCGAAACGTAAAAGCGATAAAGAATATGGGCGGATACACAGTGTTTATCGACAGACCGCTCAGGTTGATTATCGGTGATATTGACACGTCTGAGCGACCGCTTTTAAAGGATGGGGCGGACAGGCTCAAAAACCTTTACGCCGAGCGGTATGAGCTCTATAAAGCCGCCGCAGACACAACAGCCGTAAACGACGGCAGTATTGAAGATATAGTAAATAAAATATGCGGCTCAATCAGACGATAGTCTGCCATAAATTTCCGAAAATAACCCGAAAAAAGGAGAAATAAATATGACAATAATGGTAATAAACGGACCAAACATTAATATGCTTGGAATAAGAGAGCCGGGAATTTACGGCGAACAGAATTATCAGGATTTAGAGAAGTATATCGAGGATTATGCAGAGAGCATCGGCGCAGAGGCTATTGTTGTTCAGAGCAACGGCGAGGGCGAGATTATCGACTATATCCACCACGCTATGACGAGCTGCGACGGTATAGTGATAAATCCCGGAGCGTATACGCATTACAGCTACGCTATATTCGACGCACTGAAATCGGTAAATATGCCGGCTGTCGAAGTGCATATCAGCAATATACATAAGCGCGACGAGTTCCGCAGAAAGTCGGTTACCGCCCCGGCTTGTATCGGTCAGATATGCGGTTTGGGCTTTATGGGCTACAGACTCGCTATAGAGTATCTTATCGAAAACATAAAGGCGGATAAAGACAATGATTAAGCTTAATGTTATAGGCGATCCCGTGATGCACAGCAAGTCGCCGTTGGTTCACGGCAAGGTGCTCGGTATGCTAGGTATAGATTACGAGTACGACAGGGTGCTTGTCAAAAAGGGCGGACTTTCAGAATATATAAAACAGGCGGTTGAATTGGGCGTTGCGGGCTTTAATCTCACAATGCCGCACAAAGCTGATATAATACCGTTCCTTAAAGAGATTGACAGTGACGCAAGGCTGTTCGGCGCCGTAAATACCGTAAAGATTGACGGCGGAAAGCTCAGCGGCTACAACACCGATGCGGGCGGGTTTATACTCGCGCTTTCTCAAAACGGGTTTGATGTTAAAAATAAGGATATAGTAATTCTGGGCGCGGGCGGAGTGTCGTCAACTCTCGCCGTGAAGTTTGCGTCGCTCGGTGCAAAGTCTATAGCCGTGCTTAACCGCACCGCAGAAAAAGCTGCGGATATTTGCGAAAAAGTTGAGTCTGTTCGCAGCGAGTTCGGTATAACCTCTCAAATGCGGTATGACGGCTTCGGCGCGAATATTATAAAGAAATATATGCCCGGCTGCGATATGCTGCTCAATGCGACTCCGCTCGGTATGACGGGCGTTAATAATAACTATGAGGATTTGAGCTTTTTTGAAAGTCTTAACAAGTCGGCTTTTGTCGCCGATTTGATTTACAGCCCCGAAAAGACCGAATTTTTAAAGCGCGCGGAGCAGTTTGGTCTTAAATTTATGAACGGATACGGTATGC
>UQOT01000083.1 GCA_900542675.1 uncultured Eubacteriales bacterium
CCGAAAGGCACGGTGCTTAACGAGTGCGGTAAAATGCTTGTGCGCGGCGGGTATAAAATAAAATCGTTCAACACGATAAATTTTAAGAAATCAATGCACTATAACCCATTCGCCTATATCCGAAGTGAAAAGGATATTTTGAAATTGGTAAATACGCTGATTGCAAATACCAAAGGCGAGGGCGAAAAGTCAGGCGAGGATTTTTGGGTGAAAGCCGAGCGTCTTTTATACTGCGCGTATATCGGTTATATCTGGTACGAAGCGCCGGACGAGGAAAAGAATTTTATCACGCTTCTTGATATGATAAACGCAAGCGAAGCTAAAGAGGACGACGAAAGCTATAAAAGCCCCGTTGATATGCTCTTTGACCGTCTGGAGGAAAAGGAGCCGGAGCATTTTGCGGTAAAGCAATATAAAAAATACAAGATGGCGGCGGGCAAAACCGCTAAGTCAATCCTTATTTCCTGCGGCGCGCGTCTTGCGCCGTTTGATATAAAGGAGCTGCGCGACATTATGGAGTATGACGAGCTGGAGCTCGACACGTTAGGCGACAGAAAAACGGCGCTGTTTATTATCATTTCCGATACGGACGACACGTTTAATTTTGTTGTTGCTATGATGTACACGCAGTTATTCAATCTTTTATGCGACAAGGCGGACGACGTTTACGGCGGCAGACTTCCCGTACACGTTCGCTGCCTGTTAGACGAAATGGCGAATATCGGACAAATACCAAAGTTTGAAAAGCTGATAGCGACTATCCGAAGCCGTGAAATATCCGCTTGTATCATATTACAGGCGCAAAGTCAGCTAAAGGCTATCTACAAGGATAACGCCGACACAATTATAGGAAACTGCGTGCGCACGGAAGTCGCTAGCGCGATATAAATTGGCGACGTGGTATTTACGGGATACCGCCTTTAGCAAGCGGTAGGTAAAAGTATCAAGTGATGAAGAATCACAGCCTATTATTCTACAACTTATCCGAGAGGGGAAACCCGAAGGGGAGTGTAGCATGTTGTGTGCTCTTAGTCAAATAAGAGCTTGAACATAATGACGTTAATCCTAAGCGACAGACTGTTCAAGAATAAAAATCAGTGTATGAGGTATAAAGCTAAACTGCCTGAACGATAGCCAGAGTGGGAGAATCCGACTCCGCATACGAAAAGGATTGAAACGTATGTCATTCCTTGTTGATTGCATTTCGCAGTTATGGAATCAAGCGATACTCATGGGAGGACAACCACAAGACAGTGGAAAAATGGCGAAAGTCGGTGCCGACAACACTGAAAGCTAATCCTGTATTTACTAACCGTGGATGACCTAAACTCGGTAACGGGCATGGTCACACAGCTCTCATAGTAGTCCGAGACGTTAATGACGTTCACATGGCGAAGGAGAGCAGCTTATTCACTAATACGAATAGAAAGGACGGTGCGAGAGGCATTGAGAAATCCAATCGAAGTATTAAGAAGTTTGACGGAAATGTCAAAGAATGAATCATACAGATTTCAAAGACTATACCGAAATCTGTACAATCCGGAGTTCTACTGGCTTGCATATAAAAACATATATGCAAACACCGGCAGCATGACTGCCGGCTCAGATGGAATGACAATTGACGGCATGAGTGACGAACGGATTGCAAAGATTATAGAATCTCTGCGAGACAGAAGCTATCAGCCAAAACCTGCACGGAGAGAATATATTGCAAAGAAAAACAGCAATAAAAAGCGTCCGTTGGGAATCCAATCAGGTGACGACAAACTGGTGCAGGAAACTGTAAAAATGATTTTAGAGAGCATTTATGAACCAGTGTTCAAGAAAACCTCTCACGGATTCAGACCAAACAAAAGCTGTCAGACAGCATTACAGCAGATACAGAAGACCTTTACAGGTACAAACTGGTTTGTTGAAGGCGATATTCACGCTTGCTTTGACAGCTTTAACCATCACACTATCATTGCACTTTTGAGGAAGCGCATTGACGACGAGGCATTCCTACAGCTTATCTGGAAATTCTTAAAAGCAGGTTACATGGAGCAATGGACATATAACCGAACATACGGCGGCGTGCCGCAGGGCAGCGATGTCAGTCCGGTGCTTGCAAATGTGTATCTTCATGAGTTAGATAAATTTATGGAAGATTATGCACAGACATTTAATCAAGGCATAAAGAAGCAGACAAATCCGGAATATAACAAAGCTTTGAAGAAAGCGTCATATTATAGACGTACCGGCAGAGCAAAATGGACGGATTTATCGTCAGAGGAACGTAAGGAACGCACCAGTAATCTAAAGAAGCTTGAAGCGACACAAAGGCAGATAACACCTACGATGCCATTGGATAAGTCTTTTAGGAAAATTCGGTATGTAAGATATGCGGATGACTTTATCATCGGTGTAATCGGAAGTAAAGCAGACGCAGAGCAGGTTAAATCTGTTGTCGGCAGATTTTTGAAAGATATATTGGATTTAGAGATGTCCGAGGCAAAAACTAAGGTTACTCACACAGGAGACAGAGCCAGATTTTTAGGATATGACATTACGGTATCCAGAAGTCAGGATTTGAAAAAGTCTGTAAGCGGATACAAAATCAGAAGCAATACAGGTGTGGTGAAACTACTTGTACCCAGAGAAAAATGGGTTGAAAAGTTACTGGAGTATAAAGCAATCAAAATCAAAATTAACGAAAATGGAAAAGAAAGATTTGTAGCCCTGCATAGGGGTAAACTGGTAAATCAGAGCGATATAGAGATTCTGGCAAGATACAATGCGGAAGTACGTGGATTGTATAACTATTACTCAATAGCTAATGATTCATACAAAATTGGTAGATTCGCCAATCTTATGAAATACAGCATGTATAAAACATTCGCTTGTAAGTATAAGACAAATGTCCATGAGATTAAACGCAGATATTGTGTCGGGGATTTGTTTACGGTCGCGTATGATACCAAAACAGGACGGAAGACCACAACATTTTACAAGAACGGGTTTAAGCGGAAAGAGATGGCTACAAAATTTGACAATGTCAGTGAGTTGCCACAATACTCGAAGTACACAAAAACCAATACCTTAAAACAGAGAGTGGAACGCCATACCTGCGAATTATGCAATAAAGATTGCAGAAATCTTGAAATCCATCAAGTAAAGAAACTGAAAGACTTAAAGGGTAGTGCAGAGTGGGTACTCCTTATGCGCAAAAAGAGACGAAAAACTCTTGTAGTCTGCCCTGAATGTCATAAACTGATTCATTCTTAAACACCGCAAATATAATAAGCGGAAAGCCGTATACATCGAGAGGTGTACGTGCGGTTTGGGAGGGAGGGGACGTAAGTCCTGCACAGGATAAGCTGAACCTTACCTCATGATACTACCCTGTTTCTCGGAGGTAAAGAAAAGAGCACACTTAAAGAAATTTCCGAAACATTAGGAAAAGAAACAATAGATACTTTTAATACCTCAGAAACGCGGAGTAATCAAAATTCCTATGGTCTGAATTATCAAAAGTTAGGAAAGGAGCTGATGTCGCAAGATGAATTAGCTGTAATGGACGGCGGCAAGTGCATATTACAGCTAAGGGGCGTCAGGCCGTTTTTATCGGATAAGTACGATATAACGGCGCACCCCAGATACAAATACCTTGCCGATTATAACGAAAGGAACGAATTTAATATGGAACGATATATGAAAAACAAAAAACAGGTTGTAAAACAAAATGAGGTCTTTGATTGTTACAGCGTCAAAGTACCTCCGAATACGAAAATCGAAGGAGGATAATATTTTATGGCATTTTTTTCACAGGCAATCACAGTATTGCAGACACTTGTAATAGCTCTCGGCGCAGGTCTCGCGGTTTGGGGCGGTATCAATCTTTTGGAGGGGTACGGCAACGACAACCCCGGCGCTAAATCTCAGGGTATCAAGCAGCTTATGGCTGGCGGCGGCGTTGTGCTGATTGGTACTACCCTTGTTCCCTTGCTTTCAGGACTGTTCGGATAATGGGTGCGATATTTGATAAAATTACCGAGTTTATCAAGGAGTTTCTAATTTCCCTTATCACAGGCAGTCTTAATACAATGTTTAACGACGTAAATACAAAGGTCGGCACAATAGCCGCCGACGTAGGACAAACGCCGCAAGCGTGGAACGGCAGCGTTTTCAGCTTGCTGCAAAACCTGTCTGAAACGGTAATCGTGCCGATTGCCGGATTGATTATCACGTTTATATTGTGCTATGAGCTAATAACTATGATAACGGAAAAGAACAATTTGCACGACATAGATACATTTATGTTTTTCAAGTATATATTCAAGGCGTGCGTAGCGGTTTATATCGTTACGCACACTTTTGATATTACAATGGCTGTCTTTGACTTAGGGCAGCATATAGTATCAAACAGTGCCGGAGTAATCGGAGCGAACACGAATATTGATATTTCATCAGCACTCGCGGATATTGAAACAACATTAAACGCTATGGGTATCGGCGAATTGTTTTTGTTAGTCTTGGAAACATCACTTGTGAGCTTGTGTATGAAAATTCTATCAATCTGTATCACCGTCATTATATTTGGCAGAATGATTGAAATTTATATGTACTGCTCCATTGGAGCTATCCCGTTTGCGACAATGACAAACCGCGAATGGGGGCAA
Organism: uncultured Eubacteriales bacterium; assembly: GCA_900542675.1. GTDB lineage: Bacteria > Bacillota > Clostridia > Monoglobales > Monoglobaceae > Monoglobus. The sequence continues at coordinate 4,659 of UQOT01000083.1, forward strand.
ATCGGAAATAACTACTTGCGCGGTCTTGTGGCTCTTGCCTTTCAGGGCTTTTTCATAATGGTATGCGTTGGTATTTATGCGGCGTTGGTGAACGGCTTTACCGTAACCGATAATCTGCATACAACGATATTTACCGTCGCGGCGTACACCGTCGTATTGTGTATTACCCTGTTTAAAACGGGCAGTATCAGCAAGTCAATTTTTAACGCGCATTAAAGACAGGAGGATTGAGATATGGCAAAGATACCTATATTATCCGGCAAACCCATATATACAGCGGAGGACTGTATTGGGCTTGGCGAAAATGAAAAACTGCAAGGAAAAATCTTAGTGCTGACTACGGATTTTTTCTATGACGAATACAAACAGCCCGAATACCAGCTCGTTTACTGCGAGTATGAATATTGGGATAAAATATGCTGCCGTTTCCTTATCGACAAGGAATTTTCCGTATATGCGCGCACAGATTTCATCGGCAGACTTAACCCCGCCGACTTACCCGAATGGGCACAGAAAAAGCTGATTACGATAATCAATAAGCAGATAAGCAATAAAAACGGTCTTGCAAAGATTAAACGTATGCTTGAAAAGCGTCTTGAAACGGCAGATAAAAAGAAACTCGGAGGGCAGCAAGTATGACAAATATTTTAATATATCCGTATTCGCATACCGACGCGGTACGGCGCGGCTTAAAAGACTTGGAGCGTTACATACAGTCGTTCAGTCTCAATGTAAAATGCGCGTGCGAAATTGAAAAAGCCGTCAGACGCGCGGACGGGATAAGAGGAATAACGGCGGACACAATAAAACGCCTTGCCGATAAGTACGGCATTGACCGCGTTAATTACGTTCTTGCGAACTCTATAAATCATATCGGTAGCGATAAATATATATCACAGGAAAATCGGGAATGGGCTAAGTCAATCCCCGTCGTTCCTGACTTTGTGGCGCACAAGGACAGGACGCGCCGCTTTGCGGCTTCACTCCACCCCGAACAGCTTAATATGCTTGCCGAGCTAACGCGGGAACGTTACGGAGTATGAAAAAATATAACATCATTTACGCCGATCCGCCGTGGAAGTATCACGGCGGGCATATAAAGGGCGCGGTCTGTAATCACTATAATGTAATGCCGATTGATGAAATATGCGCTCTGCCCGTTTCTGAGCTTGCGGCTGATAACTGTATTCTGTTTCTTTGGACTACGTTTCCTAAACTGTATGAAACCTTTGACGTTATAAATGCTTGGGGCTTTGAATATAAGACGGTAGCGTTTGTATGGATAAAGCGTACAAGTACAAATAATGATTGGTTTACAGGCTTGGGATTTTGGACGCGTTCAAATGCTGAAATCTGTTTACTTGCGACAAAGGGAAAGCCGGTACGGTTCTCAAAAGCTGTTCATCAGCTTATCATTTCCCCTGTTGAGGAACACAGCAAGAAACCGGATATTACAAGAGATAAAATAGTAAAGCTGGCGGGTAATTTGCCGCGCATTGAGCTGTTTGCGCGTCAAAAGCCTGTCGGCTGGGACGTTTGGGGTAACGAGGTGGAATGTGATATTGATATGAAAAATTTGTAAAGGAGGAATTTTTATGCCTTATGTACCCGTACCAAAGGACTTAACAAAGGTAAAAACAAAGGTTGCGTTTAATCTTACAAAACGTCAGCTTATATGCTTTGGCGGCGCGGCGGCGTTAGGCGTTCCCGTATATTTGCTTACACGAAAATTTTTAGGTAATACGGGCGCGGTTATGGCGCTTTTGGTGGTCGCGCTTCCGTTCTTTCTGTTAGCTATGTATGAAAAGAACGGTCAGTCGCTTGAAAAGGTGTTGAAAAACATTTATATGACGCAGATTAAACGTCCGAAAATCCGCCCGTACAGGACGAACAATTTATATGCCGTTCTGGAACGGCAAAGTAAACTTGAAAAGGAGGTAAATATTATTGTCAGTGAACAGACAGAAAAACAAAAAAATACCCATTCCAAAAGATAAACCGCTCTCGGCAAAACAGCGCAAGCAGATAGCCGAAGCGGTAAAAAAGGCAAAAATGCAGGGTAAAATCGCTATGAGCGCTCAGGACACTATACCGTATGTTGAAATGCGGCAGGACGGAATTTGTGTAGTTACAAAAGGCTTTTACACAAAAACTATCCGTTTTCTTGATATAAACTATCAGCTTGCGCGGAACGAGGACAAAAACACGATATTTGAAAACTACTGTAATTTCCTGAATTACTTTGATAAATCAATATCGGTTCAGCTCTCGTTTATCAATCAGACTATGAACATAGCCGATTTTGAAAAGAGTATAGACATTCCCCTGCAAAATGATAAGTTTGATGAAATCCGTCTTGAATATTCGCAAATGCTGAAAAATCAGCTTGCGCGCGGCAATAACGGGCTTGTAAAACACAAGTATATCACATTCGGTATTGAAGCCGATAATATTCAGGCGGCAAAGCAAAAGTTAGAGCGTATCGAAGCGAACGTACTTAACAATTTCAAAATTCTCGGTGTTCAAGCGTTCCCGCTTAACGGCATAGAGAGGTTAGAGCTTTTACATTCTTGCTTTAATCAGGGCAATAACGAAAGATTTATGTTTAATTGGAATTTGATACATAAAACAGGTCTTTCGTCAAAAGACTTTATTGCGCCGACATCGTTTAATTTCTCGGACGGCAGCCGTTTCCGTATGGGAAATAAAATCGGCGCCGTTTCGTATCTGCATATACTTGCGCCGGAGCTTACAGACCGTATGCTTGTAGATTTTCTTGATTTGCAAAATAACCTGTCTGTAAATATTCATATACGCAGTATAGACCAGACGGAAGCTATAAAGACGGTTAAGCGTAAGATTACCGACCTCGACAAAATGAAAATCGAGGAACAGAAAAAAGCCGTCCGTTCGGGTTACGATATGGATATAATTCCGTCAGACCTTGCCACCTACGGCGGCGAAGCCAAAAAGCTGTTGGAGGAATTACAGAGCCGCAACGAAAGAATGTTCCTTGTAACGGTTCTGTTTATGGCGACGGCAGACAGCAGAAAAGAGCTTGACAATATAATGTTTGCGGCGCAGAGTATAGCGCAGCAGAATAATTGTCAGCTAAGAGTTTTGGACTATCAGCAGGAGTCGGGCTTAATGTCAAGCGTGCCGATAGGCATAAATCAGATTGACATACAGCGGAGTTTGACAACATCAAGCGCCGCTATTTTTGTACCATTTACTACGCAGGAGTTGTTTTCAGACAGCCCCGAAGCCCTTTATTGCGGACTTAACGCGCTGTCAAACAATATGATTATGGTTGACCGCAAGCAGCTTAAAAATCCGAACGGTCTTATACTCGGAACCCCCGGCAGCGGTAAATCATTTTCGGCAAAGCGTGAAATTACAAACGCTTTCCTTGCCACGCAGGACGATATATTTATATGCGATCCGGAAGCGGAGTACGCGCCGCTTGTAAACGCGCTGGGCGGTCAGATTATCAAGCTTTCGCCCACGTCAAAGGACTATGTAAATCCTATGGATATTAACCTTAACTATTCCGACGACGAAAACCCGCTTGCGTTAAAGAGTGATTTTATATTGTCATTGTGTGAGCTTATCATAGGCGGCAGAACAGGTCTTGAACCTGTTGAAAAAAGTATCATTGACCGCGCGCTCGGTAAGGTCTACGAGGGATATTTCAAAAATCCCGTACCTGAAAATATGCCGATACTCGGTGATTTATACAAAATTATCCGTGAGCAAAACGACACGGAAGCCCACAGGATTGCGACGGCGCTTGAAATGTATGTTACGGGAACGCTTAACGTGTTCAATCACCGTACCAATGTTGATATTTCAAACCGCGTCGTATGCTTTGACATTAAGGAGCTCGGCAAGCAGTTAAAGAAAATCGGTATGCTTGTGGTACAAGACCAGATTTGGAACAGAGTTACCATTAACCGCAGCGAGCATAAATCCACGCGCTATTATGTTGACGAGTTTCATTTACTCTTAAAGGACGAGCAGACAGCGGCGTACAGCGTGGAAATATGGAAACGCTTCCGTAAATGGGGCGGTATTCCAACAGGTATTACGCAGAACGTAAAGGACTTGCTTTCAAGCCCCGAAATTGAGAATATATTTGAGAACAGCGATTACATCTATATGCTCAATCAGG
>UQOT01000084.1 GCA_900542675.1 uncultured Eubacteriales bacterium
GCATTATCCAGGTAATCCGCAATCTCCTCAAGGTGCATTCCCCGCGACCCTTTTATCCAAATTACGTCGCCCTTTTTAATAATATTCTTAAGCTTTGCCTTTGCCGATGAGTTGTCGTCAAAGGTATATATATCACTTGCATTCATTCCGTTTTTTTCTGCGCCCTCAGCTATATACTTTGCCATATCGCCTATGGCAATCAGGCAGTCAAGCCCCTTTTCGGCGCACATCCTGCCGACTCCCAAATGCCGCTCCTTTGAAGCGTCGCCGAGCTCGAGCATATCGGCAAGACAAGCCACCCGCCTTGAAGCCGAGCCCTTCTCCTTTGCGGTCAGCAAAAGAACGCCCATTCCCGACTCCATCGAATCGGGGCACGCGTTATAGCAGTCGTTTATCACGGTGTAATTATCATAATCTTTAATAACCTGCCGCAGGCCCTCGGGTTTAAAATCGTGCACGCCCTTTATGATATTCTCGATTTTAATGTTGTATTTATATCCGACGAGAATAGCCGCCAGAGCATTATATATATGGTGTATCCCCGCCGCGTTGGTCTCAAATTTATAGTCTGTTCCGTCAATACGGACTTCAAATTCACTTCCGCTTGAATAGAGCTTTATATTCTTCGCCGTTATATCGCACGACTTGTTTTCTATGCCGTAGTACAACGTCTCATAGTCAAGCTCGCCGTTCTTCTTCCAAAGGAGGTCATTATCGCCGTTTAATATAACGGTTCCATCCGGCGGCAGTCCTTCCAATATCTCAAGCTTTGCCTCAAGTATTCCCTCGCGGCTGCCTAAATTTTCCATATGCGACACGCCGATGTTGGTGATAACCGCAGTGTCGGGACGCGCAGTTTTGGTGAGCTTTGAAATCTCGCCGAAGCCGCTCATTCCCATCTCTATAACCGCCGCCTCATCGTCGTCCGTCAGTCTGAACAAGGTAAGCGGCACGCCCACCTCGTTATTATAGTTCCCCTCAGTCTTAAGTGTATTATACTCACGGCTCAGCACCGAGGCTATCATTCCCTTTGTGGAGGTCTTACCCACGCTGCCCGTAATTCCGATAACCGGAATGTTAAACTGCATACGATAATACGCCGCAATATCCAAAAGCGCCTTAAACGTGTCGTCAACAGCGACGCAAGGCAGAGCCCCGAAGTCGCCCTCATCACGGTTTACGACACAGCACACCGCGCCGTTTTCAACCGCACGGCTGACAAACCTGTGGCCGTTGTTATTTTCTCCCCTCAGCGCCACAAAAACGGCGCCCTCGCGTACCTCGCGGTCGTCTCTGACCACATCGCTTATTATCTCGTCGCCGCTTAAGTTACATATCGTACCGTCTGTGACCTTTGCAAGCGTATTAATATTCATACACAGCTTCATAACGTGTCGCTCCTTAGTTTATTTAAAAATCCACGCGGTCATCGAAAATGCCGAGAAGCTTTTGAACTATCTCGCGCTCATCGAAGCATATTGTATCGTGTCCGAGCACCTGATATGTCTCGTGACCCTTCCCCGCAAGTAATATTATATCATTTTTTTGCGCGTGGTCAAGTGCATATTCTATTGCCGAAAATCTGTTGGTTATAACCTCGTATTCACAGTCGGTCTGTTTTACGCCTTCCACTACCTGCTGGATAATCTTTTCGGGGTCCTCGGTACGCGGATTGTCGCTTGTGACAACGCAGAAGTCCGAAAGCTCGCCCGCAATCTTGCCCATAATCGGGCGCTTTGACGAGTCTCTGTCGCCGCCGCAGCCGAACACCGTAACAATCCTGCCCTTCGCAAACCCGCGTATTGCGTTTATCACGTTAAGCAGTCCGTCGGGCGTGTGGGCGTAGTCGATAATCACAGTATAATCCGTTCCGGGCGTGTCGACAACCTCAATTCTGCCCTTTACGCCGCCCGCGCCGCGCAGCCCCTCTGTAATGTCCTTTAGCTCAAATCCGCACGCAAGGCAGCAGCCGACAGCCGTCATTGCATTATATACCGTAAACTCCCCGGGTATGCCAAGCCTTACTCTCTCGCGCACGCCGCCGTAGCTTAAATCAAATTCTATCCCGCTCTGCTCAAGCGAGATGTTCGACGCTTTAAGCAAGCAGTCGTTTTTAATGCCGTAGGTTATAACGTCGTCGCACTTAGCATTATCCAAAAGATATCCGCTGCTGCTGTCGTCGATATTTATAACGCCCCTGTTTGATATATCAAACAGAATGCTTTTCGCCTTTAAATATTCCTCCATAGTCTTATGGAAATCAAGGTGGTCCTGCGTGATGTTGGTAAACGCGCCCACATCAAACCTGCACGCTGTCACGCGGTCAAGCGCCAGCGCGTGCGACGATACCTCCATAACAACATAGTCAGCGCCGTTCTCGGCAATATTATTGAACAGCTCCATAAGCTCAAGCGAGTCGGGCGTTGTTCTTGAAGTCGGAATAACCAAATCGCCTATCATATTCTGGTTGGTGCCGATGAGCCCAACCTTCTTGCCGAGATGCTCAAGTATAGCCTTGATTAAATATGTGGTGGTTGTTTTGCCGTTGGTACCCGTTATTCCTATAAGCTTAAACTTTTTGAACGGGTATTCGTAAAACGCCGCCGCTATCTGCGACATCGCCTTTCGCGTATTGTCGACAACGATACACGGCACGCCGACAGTCGGGAGCGAATGCTCCGCAACAACGGCAACCGCGCCGTTTTGCACCGCCGACTTAGCGTATTTGTGACCGTCGGTTTCATAGCCCGTAATGCAAACAAAAAGACTGCCGGGCTGAACCTTCCTCGAATCACAGGCAACGCCGGAAATCTTCATACTCCCGGCACCGCCCATCTCTTTAACATTTACGTCCTTTAATAATTCGGATAATACCATAATGTTCAATATCCTCCTTTGTATATAGCGATTAGTCAGTTGCACGCTGCAGTGTGCAATGCCTTTATGTTGAATACGCGAACAGCGTTAGGCGGTCGGATGAGGTGTACGCATTTATTGCGCCCGCAAGGGCGCTCCGTTAATCATTCGTTGTTTCAGACTCGTCGTAGCGGAAGTTTAGGGTTACTATCGTGCCGGGTTCAACTATCGTTCCTTCTACCGGCGACTGACCTATGCAGGTCGCGTTTCTGCCGGATTTTGATACGCCTTTTATCCGCGCGTTCAGCCCGTCGCCCACGAGTGACGCGTTTGCCTCTGCGGGCGTCTGTCCGATAACGCTCGGCACCGTGACGCTTCTTGTCACCTTTTCGCCCTCGGTAAAGAGCACAATCGTCGAGCCTTGCATAGCCTTTGTATGCGCCTTCGGAATTTGGTCGACAATCATATCGCTGCTTCCGCTTATTTTAACCTCAAAGCCACACTCGTCAAGCGCAATGCCTGCGTCCGCCTTTGTCATACCGCTGACATCGGGTACTTCAACGTCGGCATACTCCTCCTCGCCCTCTGTGTACTTAGGCTCAACGCCCAGATACTGCAGAGTCTCGCCAAGAATATCCCTGACAACAGGCGCGGCTATCGTACCGCCGTAGTACGAGTCGCCGTTCGGCTCGTCAAGCAGGACAAGGCATAGCACCTGCGGGTCGTCCGCCGGCGCAAAGCCGATGAATGACGCCACATATTTACTGCGTCCTCTCGGCAGCTTCTCCGACGTACCGGTCTTTCCGGCTATTCTGTAGCCCGCAAGGTACGCGTTCTTACCGCCGCCCTCCGAGACAACCGACTCGAGTATTCCGCACATCGTTTTGCTCGTTTCGGGGGATATAACCTGACGAACAATCTCGGGCTGTACGTCCTCAACTATTCCCATATCGGAATTGACTATCTGTTTAACAAGGTGGGGCTTCATAAGCTTGCCGCCGTTAGCAACCGCGCTGACCGCCGCAACCATCTGAAGCGGCGTAACCGTGATAGACTGACCGAACGACGATGTCGCAAGGTCAACCTCTGTCATACTGTCCTTGGTAAATCCCGCTCCGACCGCCTCGCCCGGCAGTTCAATACCTGTCTTTTTAAAGAAGCCGAATGCGTTAACTCCATCTATAAACCTATCCTTGCCCGTCTTTTGTCCTATCTGGATAAACGCGGGGTTACACGAGTTTTGAACCGCCTGCGTGAAGTTTTGCAGTCCGTGCCCGTTCCTGTTCGCGCAATTTATCGACCTGTCCGCAACGGTAAATGCTCCGCCGCAGCTAAATGTATCCTCAAGCGTACACGCGCCCGTATCAAGTGCAATCGACGCCGTTACCGACTTAAATGTCGAGCCCGGCTCGTACGAATCAACAACCGCCTTGTTACGTCTGACCGTCTGCATAACCTCGCCGAGGCGCTTGTTATACTCCTCGCTGTTGAGGGCTTCAAGCTCCTCTTTAATCCCGGGGTACTTCTGCTCGATAGCGTCAGTGATTGCAAACGGCTCGTTTAAGTCATAATCGGGCTCGGTACACATCGCGAGTATCTCCCCCGTCTTTACGTCTATAACTATCGAGGCTGCACCCTCTGCGACCTTGTTATCCGCCGCTGCCGCCTCAAGGTTTTTCTGCACATAGCTCTGTATCGTCTCGTCAATCGTGAGTACCACGCTGTTGCCGTCCTGCGCCGCGATATAGTTCTCGTAGCTGTTGTTGTCCTCGATACCCGTTGACTTCTGAGCCGACACGACTCTGCCCGGGATACCGCTCAGTTCATCGTCGTAAACGCTCTCTATGCCCTCAAGGCCCTGGTTATCGGTACCGCAAAAGCCGATGACCTGCGCCGCGAAATTGTTGTACGGGTAATACCGCTTTACGTCCTCGGTAAACGCCACTCCGCTGAGCTTTACGCTGTTTACGTATTCGCGCAGCTTATCCGCGACCGACTTTTCGACCTTCTTTTTAAGCGGCTCGCTCTGGATTTTCTTTGCTATTTTATCCTTGACCGTGTCCTTTTGGAGATCCAAAATCGCAGCGATTTCCTCGGCGACGCTGTCAGTATTCAGCTTATTGCTTTCGATTGACTTTCTTACGGTCTCGGGCGATATGCTTATCGTTTCAACCGTGGAATTTGTGGCGAGAACCTTATAATTCCTGTCAAAAATATTGCCGCGCTTCGCGCTCACCGCGTCGTCGCTCGTCTGCTGGCTGAGCGCCTGCCGTGACAGCTCATCGCCGCGCACTATCTGTATCCAGCCGACCCTGAGCCCCCAGACGACAAACACCGCGATAAAGCAGACAAGCATAAATATCGGGCGCTTGCTGACGTCCGTCTTTTTGGCTTTCTTCTTAAATCTGTCCGCCATATTTATTCCTCCAAAAATCACAACAAGGCGACCGATTGAACAGGCCGCCGTTCCTACGGTAGTTTATTCATATTATGCGGCAATTAGAACCGCAAAATATGAACAAATACCGTTTTATTCTAATTTTTACCCGACCTTACAACCTCGTCACGGTTGCCCATATCTATATAAAACATCTGCGACGAGTCCGGGCTTATCATTCCGAGTTCGTTTTTCGCTACCGACTCAAGATTTCCTAGTTCAACCGACTTGTTTATATTCGACTGAATTTCCTCGTTTGTTACCAAAATGTCGTTATACTGTGTGTTAAGCTCCGAAATTTCCTGATTTCTTCTGAAAATCTCGGTCTGCCTGTATATCATAAATGCAGCCATTAAGAACAAGACTGCGCCGAGAATAAAATACCCCAGCCTCGACTTTGCGGTTCTTATTGCCGCCTCTCGCTGCGCTCCTGCAGAAGGCGCGGCGGGGCGCACGACAGCCGCACGCTGCGGCATCTGTCTGACCGCCGTCCGCTCGGGCGCGTAAGCTCCCGCAGAGCTTGTGTGCAAAGGCTCATACGTCCTGTCCGTCCTCGAAAGCGGCGGTATTTCGCTCCTGTATCTGCGCGGCGGTGCGGTGCGCATCGCTGCTGAGTTGTATACCGAAGTACTGCGGTTTGCGGCAATTCGGCTGCGGCTTATTTCCGCACTGCGTGTGTATCTGCCGTTTCTCTGTTTTGTAGCTTGCGCAGGCACCTTAAACATCCTCTCTATATTTTCTCGGCTACGCGCAGCTTTGCGCTGTGAGCCCTGTTATTCCGATTTAATTCGTCATCGTTTGCGATGATTGGTTTCTTGTTTACTATCTTAACCTTGGGCTTGTGTCCGCATACACAAACCGGAAATTCCTTCGGGCATATACAGCCCGTCGCAAGGTCTTTAAACGTGTTTTTGACAATCCTGTCCTCAAGTGAATGAAACGTGATTACGGCAAGCCGTCCGCCGGGCTTTAAAGCATCGGCAAAGTCGGTTATCGCTTCGGAAAGTCCGTCAAGCTCGTGATTTACCTCAATCCGAATTGCCTGAAAGCTCCGCTTTGCGGGGTGCTTGTCCCCGTACCGTTTTTTCGGCGGGAACGAGTGTTTTATAATCTCGCTCAGTTCAAACGTCGTCTCTATCGGCTTTTCGCTGCGCGACCTTACTATGTTCGCCGCGATTTTCGCCGCGTTTTTTTCCTCGCCGTAGCTGAATAGTATCCGTTTAAGTTCGCCCTCGCTGTAAGTATTGACAACGGTGTATGCGTCAAGCTTGTCCTCGCGGTTCATACGCATATCAAGCCGCGAGTCCGCGTTGTAGCTAAAGCCCCGCGCCCCATCGTCAAGCTGCGGCGACGAAACGCCGAGGTCAAGTATCGCGCCGTCAATTTCGTCAATCCCCAAATCCTTCAGAACGGATTTTATATCAAAAAAGTTTGCGTGCAGCAGCTTCTTTCCGCATTTGTAATCTTTAAGCCGCTCACTTGCCGCTTTAAGCGCAGACGTGTCGCGGTCTGTGCCGATAAGCATCCCGTTTTCTCTAAGCCGCTCACAGATAAGCGCAGAATGCCCGCCGCCCCCGAGAGTGCCGTCAACGTACACGCCGCCTGAGTGAACGCATAGCGAGTCAACGCTTTCTTTAAGTAATACGGAAATATGATTAAAGTCCATAATTTTTCATAGTCTCTTCAAGATTTTCAGCCTTAAACTCATCGCCTGCGAAGTATTCCTCCCACTCGCCGCGGTTCCATATTTCAATGTATGTGTAGGTTCCAACGACGGCGATTTCCTTTTGAAGATTTAAATACTTTCTGAGATTGGGCGGTATAACGACCCTGCCTTGAGTGTCAAGTTCACATTCACTCGAGCCCGACGAGAAAAACCGGAGCAGCTTGATATCCTCCGCCTTGGTCTTTTCAAGGAACTTGTTCCACTCCGCGGCGGGATAGATTGCGATACACCTCACGCCCTTGGCGACAACAAACGTCTGTCCGAGGTCGGCTCTGAACTTCGCCGGTATATTTACTCTGCCTTTTGCATCAACAGTCTGCATATATTCGCCGATAAGCATTCTTCGCCGCCCCCTTCTTACGTTTTTATTTAGCGCCACTTTCGATACAATTTAATACACTTTGATACATTTCGCTCCACTATGGATATATTCTACTACATTCAAAGGGAATATGCAAGTACTTTTTTTAAAAAAGTTTCCAAAAATCAAAAGTGGATAATAAAGTCGTAATTTGAATTTAACAAAGTTTTAATATTTCGCAAAAAGCGGAATATATTGTATGTGAATAAAATATTATGTACAAGATATCGATATGTGCCATATGGCAAATTATTGGGAAAAACCTTAAATTGTGTCTAAGCGGGGCGAAATTTATGATGAATTATATTTGGGGAGGGATGATAATCGTCTCTCTGATTGTGTCGGTTTTTACGGGAAGGGTGGAGCAAACAGCCGCCGCAGCGGTCAGCGGAGCGGGCGATGCGGTAAATTTGACGGTCTCGCTGCTCGGAATAATGTGCCTGTGGACGGGAATTTCAAAAATCGGCGAGGACGGCGGGCTTTTGCGCATTATATCAAAGGCACTGCGCCCCGTGCTGCGCCTTATATTCCCGAAGCTTGACCCGAACTCAAAGGGCTTCGGCGCAATTGTGATGAACGTGGTCGCAAACCTCTTGGGAATGGGAAACGCCGCCACTCCGCTCGGAATAAACGCAGTAACCGAGCTGTGGGAGCAAAACGGGCGAAAGACCACCGCCACGAACGAGATGTGTATGTTTGTGGTATTAAACACCGCATCACTGCAGCTCATCCCCTCGACGCTGATTTCGCTGCGCCAGAGCTACGGCTCCGCCGCCCCCGGTTCAGTCATAGTCCCCATCTGGATATGCGAAATCTGTGCCCTAACCGCCGGAATCACTGTCGCGAAAATCCTCGCACGAAAATCCACCTCTCGGTGAGGGCGCAAGAAATACGAAGGGAGAAAAAAATCTATGCAGCTTATATCAATCTTCGCGGTACCCGCGTTTATCTTTATATTCTTAATGTCGGGGTTTGTAAGCCGCATCGACGTGTATGACAGCTTTGTACGCGGCGCAAAATCGGGGCTTACGGCGACGTTTAACATAATCCCGTCGCTAATCGGGCTTATGGTTGCAATCGCGATGTTTCGCGAAAGCGGCTGTCTGGAGCTAATAACAAAATTAATAAGCCCGCTCACAAGCCGCATACATATGCCTTCCGACATCGTGCCGCTCGCCCTGCTGCGCCCCGTATCTGGAAGCGCATCGCTCGCGGTTGTCACCGACATTTTTAAAACCTTCGGCCCCGACTCGCTTCAGGGCAATATTGCCTCAATAATGATGGGCTCAACCGAGACAACAATCTATACAATAGCGGTCTACTTCGGCAGCGTAGGAATAAAAAACATCCGCTACACCCTCCTCGCCGCTCTAACCGCCGACCTAACCGGAATAATAATGTCGGTAGTGTTAGGT
>UQOT01000085.1 GCA_900542675.1 uncultured Eubacteriales bacterium
GTTCAATTAGTTCGCGGCGATTGTCCCCCGCCGCAATTTTTTCTTCGATTTCGGATAACTGCTTTTCCCCGTCAGCGATAACTCGCTCCAAGCGGTCGCGCTCTGTGGTAAAATCCTTAGACATTTCCACATAATCGCTTTCGGAAATTAAGCCCTTTACCTTATCCATGTAAAGCTCCCGAATACCCTTTGAATACTCTGCAACCTTTTTTTGATAGGTTGTAATGTCAGAAAGCAGGCGGGCTTTCTGTCCTTGCAGGTTATCACAAAACTCAATGTTCTGTTCTAACTCGTCTTTGTCAAGGTACTCGGCTGATAACCGGTTAAGCTCTGCAATAACAAGCTGTTCCAATTTATCAACAGAGATAAAGGAGCCGATACAAGCGTCTTTTGCTACATGGCGGTTAGAGCATTGCAAATAGTGCCTGCCGCCACGCTGGGGAGAGGTTTTTGATGAGCGCATGGTATATCCGCAATTTGCACAACGGGCTTTTCTTGCAAATAAACCGATTGTACCAACATCAAAAGGCTTTGCCCTTTGTGCGATTAACGCCTGTACTTTATCCCATAGCTCACGGTCAATAATAGCTTCATGCGTTCCCTCGACGCGATACCACTCACTTTTAGGCCGTGGCTTATTTTGCTTTGTCTTATAGGAAACACTACCATATTTACCTTGTACCATATTGCCGATATAGATTTCATTTATCAGCATATCGGAGATAGCAAAGTATTTCCAAAGTGTGCTGTTTTTGGTTTTCGGCTGCTGATACCTTAGTCCTTGCAGACGCTTATACTCAGTTGGATTTGGTATGCCTCTATCATTGAGCATACGGGCGATAGCGGTTTTTCCGTAACCTTGTGAAAACAGGGTAAATACTTCTCGGACAACGGCTGCGGCTTCTTCGTCGATTATCAAGTGTCCTTTTTGGTCAGGGTCTTTCTTATAACCGTAAAGGGCAAATGCGCCGATATGAAAACCGTTTTCCCGTCTATTGGTTAAGACGCTGCGGATATTCTCGGACATATCCTCTAAATACCACTCGTTTACAAGTCCGTTGATTTGCCGGGATTTTTTGTTGCCCTTGTTTGCGGTATCTGCATTGTCAACAATACTGATGAAACGGATACCCCAAATAGGGAATAGACCATGTATATACTTTTCAACTAACTCTAATTCGCGGGTAAAACGTGATTGTGTTTTGCAGAGGATAATATCAAACTTGTGTTGCTCTGCGTCTTTCAATAATCGGTTAAACTCCGGGCGTCGCCTGTCAGAACCGGTATAGTCGTCGTCGCTGTAAATGTTGTAAAGTTCCCACCCCTGTTCCATAGCATATTGCAGCAGCATAGCCTTTTGGTTTTGTATGCTGTTGCTGTCGTCGGTTTCAAATTGCTTGTTTCTATCTTCTTCGGATAAGCGGCAATAAATAGCTACTTTCATGTTCATATCTCCTTAGAGATAGGAACAAGCACCCTCAATATGATTATACCATACCAGAGAGTGCTTGTCATTATCGCCGTACTGCGGTTATTCCTTTATTTTTTTCTAACTTATTGATAAGCTCAATCCACTTTTTTGTGAACTGGCTCGTTGAAGTCGTGTTTTCGCCGCTTTTGAAAACACTCTTACAAATGGTTTTAGGATTTTCAGTATTTGCCATAATTAGCCCCCTTTCAAAGAATGGCTAATACACTATATGAATAGCGGCAAGTCCACTATTACAATATAAAAGGGGCTTTAATCAGACGGCTCCGGCAAGCTCCACGGGAATTTCACCCCCGCATGGTTCTCATGCAGCCCTACCCATTGCCTGCGACGCTTCTAACGCTCGGACTATGGCGGTAAGGGAGTATCATTATACCGATATATGGATTGTGGCGGCAGACGTGCCAATGTCTGCTATGGAACGCTGATATTTCTCGCTCGGTCTTATCCCTCCTTTCGTCGTCGCGTATCAGTCCAACGGCTCCCCACATATCGAATGTATCTGATTTGCCCTATGCTGCGCCGCCGTTCTCTTGCGTCGCTTTCTTTGTCAAGGTGCTGCGATAGTCTGAATATGAGGAACGGAAAGGGGAAACGTCCACATACTATGTCAGTCTATCTTGTAGTCCAGAACAACCCGCATGAGCTTCGCTTGCAGACGGTCGCGCATATCCTCGTCTATGCCGTAATAAACATTGCCGCGTTCATCACGCACTTTACGGGTAGACAGGTAGGCTATGTAGCTTGCGTAGTGCTGCACAACGATTTTCATTGCTTCGGGGTCGCCCTTTGTTGCGGCTAAAATAACCGGGTAAGGCAATAAGCCGCGTTCATCGGGATTGTTGCTAATCTGTTCGTTCATCGGCTTTCCTCCAAAAATCTTTTTAACAGTTCAAAAGAGCTTGTCCGTCTAAACTGTACTGTGCTGCGCGGTATCTTCATCAGCTCCGCGATTTCTGCATCTTTCATATCAAAGAAGTAATACAACAGTACAGCTTGACGTTTTTCCTCCGGCAAAGAGTGAAGCGCGTCGGCAAGCTGTTTCGCTGTAATCTCTTTCCCGGCGACAAAGAAAGATTTTTCAGCTTCATCATTTACAAAATACTGGTCGCAGGTGTAAAGCTGATTTTCTTCCTGTGGCGACAGGTCTGAAAAAGCGACTTCATGTTTTCTCCGATACTTTCTTTCTCTGATAGCGTCGATAGCTTCATTCCTCAATACCGCTTTGCAAAAGCCGTTGAACGTGCAGCGTTTCTGCCATTCAATGCGATTAGGTTCCATATTCTCACCCCCTTTCGTACCCGGTGGGGGCGGGTTTATTTCTCCCCTTTCGCAAACCCTCGACGGACGAGTGAAAAATTTTGCCAACTGGGAAGCAGACTTTTTTAAAAAAATTTTGAAAAAGAAAAATGCGCCCGTCCGAAAAGTCCGGACAGGCGCATAGGCATTAAAAAAAGTATTCAGATGATTTGATAGTTCATACTGATAGGTAGAAAGATACCCGGCGGCGGTCGGGCTTTTTTTGATAAGCTGAAATGTGTAGGAATTTGTCGATATGCTCTATACATCATGGCGGCTACCTCCATTAGCCGCCGGATCTGTTACGATGTTAGGGGGTATTGTAGATTGCCGAAAGGCAAGAAGAAACGGCGGCTCTGAAAATCAAAGCCGCCGGAATAGAATAGGCGCGTGAAAAAACGTCTGCTCCACGACGGCTTTTTTTCTTTTGCCGTCGTCCGGCAGATAATAGTATATTGAATTTAACCTAATGATTTTAGGCTCATGCGGTACTCTTGCATTTCTTTTTCATTTGTATGCTCCAAAACATATTGAAGCTCATTTGTTAATTTTTCGCGGTCGTATGGTAAATATGCTGTTACAGGAGCAAAGTTTGAAACAGTATTTGCAAACAAGTGTGTACGTATATTCAAATTGTTGGCAAATACTTGAAGCTCCTTAATACGCTCTTTTTCTTCAGCGGGAACAAATAATCCTTGTTGTGCCATTTCGTACAGGTCCGTATCGTGGAAAAGAGTTAGGGAGTCTACCGAAATGAAATAAGGATTTAGTTGACTAAATAATTCTGCGCTATTGATTGCATTGCGGTAACCGGCACCTTTCCCGGCAAGTCCTGTCATATAGACAAAATAATATTCAATATTTGCTTCGTCTAATTTCCGGCATTGTTCCAATATATCAGATGATGTATAACCCTTGTTTGCAAGTGCAAGCGTTTCATCATCGCCGCTTTCCACACCGATACTCAATCCGTTAATTCCCATAGCTTTTAATTTTCTTAATTGCCAAACCTCCTTATTTTTAATATCCCTTATACTTGCGAACATGGCCATAGTTTGACATTTGATTAAATAATCCCGTACTGTCAATGCTCGTAATTTAAGATTTTCATAACTCATAGCAAAGGGATTAGCACCTGTCCAAAAAATTCTTCGGGCATATGGTTGATAAGTTTTTATTTCTGCTAAGTCCTCCTCAAATTCCTCAATAGGCGACATTCTAAAGCACTCATTTTTATATAAATTGCAAAACTTGCATTTGTTATAAGTACAACCGGAAGTTGCCTGAATAATTACTGAATTAGCTTCATAAGGTGGTCGCCAAGTTCGGCCTGTAAAGTGCATATAAATTTCTCCTTTCTCATAAATGCGGTAAATGTGTACGATATTTACGTAGTTCGTCCTCATTTGCATTTTGAATAATTTCATCAATATCTTTTAACAATCGTTTTTTGTCCTGGGGTAATTCTCCATATAGTTGAAATGCGTTTGATGCCCCCAATGCAGCAAAAGTTGTACTAATCGTCAAGTTATCAATTAAACAACGGATTTCCTTATATTTTTCAATTTCGCTTTCTTCTTCCCAATTTCCAAGTTGAATTTCCTTATAAAGCTCCGAATCTGGATAGATAGTAAGCATATTTGCCCCTACCATTTTGGGGTGTATTTGGTTGCAAATATCTGCTGTTAATTTTGCTCCAATTTCGCCACGTCCTGCACCAGAAATACTTGTAAGATAAAAGAAATAATAGCTAATTCCCGCTTTATCCAAGCGGCTGCATTGCTCAACAATATCGGAAGATAAATAGCCCTTATTCATAAATTTTAAGGCTTCATCATCTCCTGTTTCTATCCCGATTGTTAAACCGTCATAGCCAATATTCCGTAAAGCAATCAGTTCTTCATCCGTTTTGTGAGAAATATCCGTAATACGTGAAAAGCAGCCAATCGTAGCATTTGCCGGAAAATATTTGTGAACTAAATTTGCAATCGTTATTAGCCGTTCATATTTCAAAATAAACGGATTAGCACCTGTAAGAAATGTACGGGTTACCTTTCTTCTGTTCCAAAATTGAAATATCCCGGCGGCTTCTTTCAAATCAGCTTCTATATCTTCAAGTGGCGACATTCTAAACTTGAATGGTAAATCATTGTATAACGTACAGAATTTACACTTATGATGTGTGCAGCCTGCCGTAACCTCTATAAGCAATGACGAGGCTTCGTAAGGGGGTCTCCAAATTGTTCCTGTATAGTGCATATTTTTTCTCCTTTCTCTTTCTACATACAATTATATCCTTGTACATTGCTTTTTCAAGTACTGTACTTTTTTATAGTATATATATTCTTTAATGTACATTGATTTTTGCAGAATTATGTGTTATACTGTCAGTAAAAAGGAGCGGGTAAACATGAAAAAAAGTACGTTAGCTATTCAGCGGTGTAATACAGTTTCTACTTTACAAAAGATTTTGGGCGGGAAATGGAAAATAGAAATTCTTTACTACATATCTTTTCAAGATGTAAAACGGTTTGGGGAATTGCGTAGACATATCGGCGATATAACAGAATCCAGTTTAACAAAACAACTCCGGGAGCTTGAGAGTGACGGATTTATTTCTCGTTATGATTACCATGAAATACCCCCTCGTGTAGAATATTCATTGACCGATTTGGGGCAAAGTTTTATTCCTGTACTACAACACATGAAACAATGGGGAGAAGATAATTTAAACATAACATTATAATAAAACACTTAAAAATGCTGATTGTTATAGCTCAATCAGCATTTTTTATTATAAAGAATAAAGTGAATTATTTTGGTTAATAATAGGAATTGTGTAGACATATCTAACGGGAAAGGGGAATAGTAAAATGTAACTGGGTGAATGAATATGGCAAAAAGACCAGTAGAAAGATACGACTTTAAGGCTTTCGGGCAAGCGATAAAGGACGCGCGAAAAGAGCGCAAAGAGAGCCGCAAGAAAGTGAGCGACGAGATGTATATATCCCCGCGCTATCTTGCAAACATTGAGAACAACGGGCAACACCCAAGTTTGCAGATTTTCTTTGAGCTTATGCTCCGTTACAATATATCCGTAGACCAATTCCTTTTAGATACGCCGCCAGAAAAGGACACGCATCGGCGGCAGCTTGACGCGCTCCTTGATGATATGAGCGATAACGGAATACGGATTGTGACCGCGACGGCGAAAGAGATTGTGGAAGTCGAAAAAGAGGGCGAATAAGATGTGTCCGGCAAAACTGAATAGGATTTAGGAAGCGTTGTAATCTTTTTTGAGATTGCAGCGTTTTTCTTTTGCGGAAATTTGGCAAAATCGTCGATAGCTTCGTAGTAGGGAATAAGGGCATAAGAGATAAAAAACTTTCGTAGCAAGCATAGGAAGCGGGTACCCACTTCCGTATTTTCGCCCTCCTGCGCTGCGGCGCGTCGGTCGAAAATTGCTTGTTGGGAAGTGTCCCAAACCCTCGGAACGGAAAGGAGCGAAAACATGGACGGACGCAAAAGGACGGTACAAATCAAATTCAGAGTAACAGAAGCGGAACGGGATTTAATTCTTGAAAAAATGAAGCTCGTCCCCACCCGCAACATGGCGGCATATCTTAGGAAGATTGCCATTGACGGGTACATCATTCAAGTAGACCATAGCGACATAAAGGCAATGACAGCGGAGATACAGAAAATCGGGGTCAATGTCAATCAGATTGCAAAGCGCGTCAATGCGACGGGCAGCGTCTACCAAGAGGACATAGAGGAAATAAAGGGGGTGCTTAATGAGATATGGCGGTTACAAAGATTAAACCTATTAAAAGCACGTTGAGCAAAGCCCTTGACTATATCCAAAACCCGGACAAGACAGATGAAAAAATGCTTGTGTCCTCTTTCGGCTGTTCCTATGAAACGGCAGACATTGAATTTGAATATACCCTGTCGCAAGCTCTCCAAAAGGGCAACAATTTAGCCTTTCATCTGATACAGTCCTTTGAGCCGGGGGAAGTGGATTATGAAAACGCCCACGAAATCGGGCGGCAGCTTGCCGACGCAGTAACCAAAGGGCAGCATGAGTACGTATTAACGACGCACATTGATAAAGGACACGTCCATAACCACATTATTTTCTGCGCGGTCAATTTTGTAGACCACCATAAATACAACTCCAATAAACGCAGCTATTACGGCATACGGAATATGAGCGACAAGCTGTGCCGGGAAAATGGATTGTCCGTTGTCATTCCCGGTAAAGGCAGTAAGGGAAAGAGCTATGCAGAATATCAAGCGGAGAAAACGGGAACCAGTTGGAAAGGCAAGCTGAAAATCGCCGTTGACGCACTCATTCCCCAAGTATCAAGTTTTGAGGAACTACTACAACGGCTGCAAGCTGCGGGCTATGAGATAAAGCCGGGGAAATATGTTTCCTGCCGCGCTCCGGGGCAGGAACGCTTTACCCGCCTTAAAACCCTCGGCGCAGACTATACAGAGGAAGCCATACGGGAACGGATAAGCGGCAAACGCGCCCGTACCGCAAAAGCTCCACGCGCAGATCGGGGCGGCGTCAATCTGCTGATTGATATTGAGAACAGTATTAAAGCGGCGCAGAGTAAGGGCTATGAACAATGGGCGAAAATCCATAATCTGAAACAGGCAGCTAAGACCATGAATTTCTTGACGGAACATAAGATTGAACAGTATGCAGATTTAGTCAGCCGGATTGAAGAAGTGGCAGCGGAAAGCGAACAGGCCGCAGACGCATTAAAGAATGTTGAAAAGCGGCTTGCAGACATGGCGGTACTAATCAAGAATGTTTCTACCTATCAAAAGACAAAACCTGTCTATGACGCATACCGCAAAGTCAAGAATAAAGAGAGATACCGCGCCGGACAGGAACGGGCAATTATCCTACATGAAGCGGCGGCAAGGTCACTCAAAGCGGCGGGCGTTTCCAAGCTCCCCAACCTCGCCGCGCTGCAATCAGAGTATGAAGCCCTCCAAGCGCAGAAAGAAGCACTTTACTCTGATTATGGCAAGCTCAAAAAGAAAGTCCGGGAATATGACGTTATCAAACAGAACATAGACAGCATTTTACAGGCAGAAAAGCAGCTGGAACGTGGAAAGGAAACAGAGCGCGGATAATTTCATAAAGTTATTGATTTTTGAGTTTTGAAATCATATAATGGGAACTGATAATTCATAAATAGACAAATCAAAATTTGAGGGGGTATTCCTATGAAAAGGGTATTGGCATTATTTTTGGTATTGATTTGTATGTTGTCATTAGTTGCTTGTGATAAAGCAACTGGCAGTGAAGAACCTGTAACAAATGGTGAGATTTCAGATATGCTTGAGATTGATAAAAATGTTTCTGATGAAACAGAGCAGATACAGCAAGCGATTGTTAAAAATATAAGTGGAACAATTACTCGTATAGATGAGGATAAAATTTATGATTTGACCGAAGAAGAAGTAAAAATAATCGCAGACATTATTGAAAATAACACTTGGAGTACAGAAGGGACTGCCGAATGTGCCAATGATTGCAAACTTATAATTGATGAAAGAACATATTATTATCATTCGGAATGTGGAACATTCAATGACAAAGAGAACAATCAGAACTTACCTGTAACGGCAGAAGAAAAAGAAAGCATAAATGCAATATTAGCTCAATATATAACACTTGGTTTAGAGTAATTCATACAATTTTTAAGGCTGTTTTGCTTAGAAACAGAACTATAATTTCCTATTTGTAGAACAAAAAAGAACCGGGACGCGGCAGCTATCACATAGCCACCGCGCCCCGGTTTTCTTATAGGTGTAGATACCAAAATGTTACGCAATAGAACGGCATTTCCGGGGGTAAAGGTATAAATCCCTTGCCGCTTCATTTTCCCGCCCGGAAAGCCGCGTAAATCAAGGCTTATTTCTCCCCTATCGCGTCACATTCCCCCGCATTTTTCTCATGCGTTCCGCTGCCTGTCTGCGCGTGA
>UQOT01000086.1 GCA_900542675.1 uncultured Eubacteriales bacterium
GCCATACGTCTCAACAAAAGCTTTCGGAGCCGATTTCTTTTTTAAATTAAACTCCTTAACCTTTGCGATAAAGTCGTTCTGTCTGCTCATTTCCTCGTCTTTTACACGTCTGTCATTCGTATTTATACTGTTTTCCATATTATTAAAACTCTCATAACTATTGAAGCTCTCCGCTTCTGTATCTTTCAAGAATTCTGTTAATCCTGCAAATCGGAGTTAAGAGCTCGCTTATAGACTTGTCCTCATTTATCTGTTTAATAAGGAGAGCAATAAACTTCGACATATCAACCTCATTATACCACTCGCAGTCTTTAAGCTCCGGGCGTCTGTACACAAGATTTGTCGTAAATACCGCGTCAATAAGTCCCTGATTATAAGCCTCGTTGAACTTGCTCACGCCCTCGGTAAAGAGTCCAAAGGTTGAGAATACAATTATTCTCTTCGCATTTCTCTTTTTAAGCTCTCTCGCAACGTCAAGCATAGATTCACCCGACGCAATCATATCATCGACAACTATAACGTTTTTGTCGGTTATATCCTTACCCAAAAACTCGTGCGCAACAATAGGATTTTTTCCGTTTACAACTTTAGAATAATCTCTGCGCTTGTAGAACATACCAAGATCCATACTGAGCACCGATGAATAATACATACACCTGCTCATAGCACCCTCGTCGGGCGATACGATAAGCGTATTCGATGCGTCCAAAATAATATCCTTGTTATACTTAAGGCACGCCTTTATCATCTGATAGGTCGGACGCACGTTTTCAAAGCTTCTAAGCGGAATAGCGTTTTGAACTCTTGAATCATGCGCGTCAAATGTCAGAATATTGTCAACGCCCATATTTGAAAGCTCCTGAAGCATAATCGCACAGTCAAGTGACTCACGCGCCACACGTCTGTGCTGTCTGCCCTCATAAAGCATCGGCATTATAACTGTAATTCGTTTAGCCTTTCCGCCGAGAGCCGAAATAACCCTCTTTAAGTCCTGATAATGGTCATCGGGACTCATCGGATGCTCAACTCCATACATCTTATAAGTAGCTCCGTAATTAAACGGATCGACGATAATGTGTATGTCATATGTCCTTACAGAGTGCGAAATAACCGCCTTCCCCTCGCCCGTTCCGAACCTTAAATAATCCGTCGGGATTAAAAAGCTGTCTATTTCCGCGTCCTTTCCCTCATTAAACTTTTTGAGGTGAGCGTTAACCTTTTCGGCTATGTCCTCACAGCCTTTCATTCCTATAATACCAAGTCTGCCAAGGTTGTACGATTCTACAGGATTCTGTTGCATTATAAAAGTACCTTTCTTTATATATTAATTCTAATTGTTCTCTTTAAGTAATTCATATCTGATATCCCAAAGCTTTTGAGATAAATCGACAAAATAGGTCTGCGGGTTTTCAAAGCGCTTGATTTCGTCCCATATCCGCGCAAGCTCAGTCTCGGCGTGCTGCCTTATTTCGGGAAGCTCGGGCGAATTGTACACACGTACGCCGCCTTTAAATATCGGAACCATAAGCTCCGCCGCCTCAAAATTTGTCACCGTCTTACGCTTCCACGTATTTTGAAGGTCAAAGATTTCATATGGCTTTGACTCGTCTATAACCTCATCATAGGCACAGAGCACGTCCGCTATAGCCATACCGCTGTCTTTTGAATAAAGACGATATACCTTTTTAAAATACGGCGTGGTTATTTTCTGTACGTTTTCACTTATTTTTATCTTAGGGATAACCTTGCCGCCGTCCTCGGTGGCAACAAGCTTATATACACCGCCGAACACCGGCTCCGACTTAGAGGTGATAAGCCTCTCGCCGACACCGAACGAATCAATCTTTGCGCCCTGCTGAAGGATATCGCGGATAATATACTCGTCCAAAGAATTTGACGCGCATATCTTCGCGCTCTCCCAGCCTGCCTCGTCAAGCATAACCCTTGCTTTCTTTGAAAGATAGGTCAGGTCGCCGCTGTCAATTCTAATTCCGCAGTTAGTAATCCCCTGCGGCTTTAAAACCTCATTAAACACACG
This sequence comes from uncultured Eubacteriales bacterium, assembly GCA_900542675.1. Taxonomy (GTDB): domain Bacteria; phylum Bacillota; class Clostridia; order Monoglobales; family Monoglobaceae; genus Monoglobus. The sequence goes on from UQOT01000086.1 coordinate 2,039, forward strand.
TATCGCATTCGGGACGCCGCTCTTTAACACGTTATATGTGTCAACAAGCAAAGTACAGCTATCGGGATAGCACTCAGCATAAGCCTTAAACGCATCATACTCGCTGTCAAAGCTCTGCACCCAGCTGTGCGCCATAGTTCCGAGAGCGGGAACGCCGAACATCTGATCCGATATAGTACACGCCGTACCTGCAACGCCGCCGATATAAGCGGCTCTCGCGCCGTAAATCGCGCCGTCATAGCCCTGCGCACGCCTTGAACCAAACTCCATAACCGGTATGCCGTTTGCCGCACTGACAATTCTGTGACTCTTTGTCGCAATAAGGCTCTGATGATTGACCGTGAGCAATATCATAGTCTCGACAAACTGAGCCTGAATTATCGGTCCTCTGACCGTAACAATCGGCTCGTTCGGGAATATCGGCGTACCCTCGGGCACCGCCCAAACATCACATTCAAACTTAAAATCCGCAAGATAGTCTAAAAACTCCTCACAGAACATATTCTTAGAACGCAGATACTCAATGTCCTCATGGCTGAATTTTAAGTTTTCAAGATACTCTATAAGCTGCTGAACTCCCGCCATCACAGCAAAACCTGCCCTGTCAGGCGCCTGGCGGAAGTACATATCAAAATACGCAATCCTGTCACCCATTCCGCACTTTAAGTAACCGTTCGCCATAGTGATTTCGTAAAAATCGGTCAGCATTGTATAATTCATTTAGAAAAACATCTCCTAAAAATATTTATCATATTCATACATATACAACAGTATATCATTTTCGTCAAATTAAGACAAGTATTAATTATGATTGAAATATACCAAAAGATTTAACTAAGCTTTGCAAAATCTTGACAAAAGCAACAAAAACATCTACAATTATGCTAAAAGACGAGAATACTAAGATTAAAGGAGGCGGTATGTATTGAGAAATAAATATTTGGTTATAATTTTTGCGTTTATTATTTTGGCTGCGGTAGCCGCGGTATTTCTGTTAAACCGAATGCCGCAGGACAATATGATGGCGGAAATCGTCTCAGACGGCGAGGTTATTGAGCGAATTGACCTCCACGCTTTGGAAAAGCCGCGGGATATCACCGTAAATACACCGGACGGCGGATTTAATACCGTTCACTTAGAACGCGGCTCGGCGTCTGTCACGGACGCGGACTGCCCGGACAAGCTTTGCGTAAAGCAAGGCGAAATCAAAAACGGGATTTATCCCATAATTTGCCTGCCTCACAAGCTCACCGTCCGTATAATCTCGGATGACAATACAGACAATGACAGTATTGACGCCGTTGTCGGAAGATAAACAAAATTTAAAAAATTATTTGGAGATAATTATGAATAAAAAACCGGCTTTCACCGTAAAAAAGACTGCCTCAATCGGAGTGCTGACGGCAATCGCACTGACTATATTCGTGCTTGAAAACCAAATACCGCCTCTTACTGCAATTCCCGGAATTAAGCTCGGCCTTTCAAATATTATAACTCTCTTTGCGCTTGTCATAATAGGTCCGCGCGATGCGTTTATCATTCTTGTGCTGCGCGTGACTTTAGGCAGCGTATTCAGCGGACATATTATGACGCTTGCATACAGTATGACCGGCGGAATACTATGTCTTGCCGCAGAAGCTGTACTCGTAAAGCTTCTGCCCCTGAAAAACCTTTGGGCAATCAGCATAATCGGAGCGGTTATCCACAATGCGGCGCAAATTTCCGTCGCGGCAATCATCACAATGACCCCGGAGGTATTCTTTTATCTGCCATACCTCGTTATTGCCGGAATAATCACAGGCGCTTTTATCGGGCTCTGCGTTCAGTTTGCCATACAAAAATCCGGTAAATCCTTCAAAAAACTGCTGTTGTAACAATTCTGTAATACTTGTGTAATATTGTTGAAATAATACAATATTGAATATATTTCTTTTTTAGATTTGTGCGTTATGCACAAATTTTAGCATAATATTTGGTCAACTTACATCTTGTAAAATTCACTTAATCAGCATATAATAAACATATAAATTATCGGCAGTAGGATAAATTATAATTAAGTAAACTATATTTAAACTTAAAACAATAAACAGCTCGTCACCTGATTTTTTTGAACGGGATCGGATGACGGGCTTTTATTTTGCGGTAAAGCTATACAATTAACATCATTTTTCAAAAAAACTGTAAAAGAAATCAAAATATGCCGCAAAAAGCCTTGAAAACACCTATTAATTATGTTATAATTTATTATATTATAATCATTTTGTAACATATATGTAAACTTAAATGATGTTTGGCGGAAACAGTTTAGAGGTGTTTTTATGACTTCTGAAAACAAAACAAAAATTCTTATTGTTGATGACGTTGAGCTAAATCGGCTGATTCTTCGGGAAATTTTAAAAGACAAATATGACATAGTCGAGGCTGACGACGGCGACGTTTGTATTGATATGCTGCGCTGTGACAAGAGCATTGATCTTGTACTTCTCGATATTATTATGCCGCACGTTGACGGATTTGCCGTGCTGAGCGCGATGCGTGAGGATAAAAGTATATCAAGACCTGTTATTGTTGTTACAAGCGATAATCTTACGGATATTGAGATTAAGGCGCTTAATTCGGGTGCGCTGGACTTTCTTGAAAAGCCGTATAATCCGGATATTGTCCGTAGCAGAGTCGATAATATCGTAACACGCAAAATTCTGGAAGCAAAAAATATGAAAGCCGAACTCTCAACCGTCAATGAGCGCTTCTCCGCTATGATAGGGCTTGTTCCCGACGGTATTGCTGTGGGAAGTATTACTTCCGGCGGGAATATTTTAATTGAATATACAAACGAATACTTCAAAAACTTCTTCTTGATTGATAAAGAAAAATCCGATAATCTCGAGAACGGTAAATATACCATTGACGATATTTGCAAAATTGTGTATGATGATGACAAAGAGAGCGTTATTAATGCATTCCGTAATATCGTATCCGGGTCTGACTTTTCTTCTTTTGAATTCAGAGTTGTTCCCGAGAATGATATTAAATGGATACGCTTGTCAATGACTCTCATTCCAAGCAGCGACGGCTCAGTGCGCTGTTACGCGCTGATTACCGACATCACCGCTGACAGAGAGCGCGAATCTCAAATCACCTCGGCGTTTGACGAGCTTAAATATATGACTAGCCACGATTCGCTGACGCAACTATTCAACCGTGAAAGCTTTTGCGAAAAAACCGATCAGCTTATTAAAAATAATCCGGGGTGTAAGTATACACTCGTAATAAGCGATATTAAAAACTTCAAGGTAATCAACGACCTATTCGGCAGTGACAGCGGCGACAAAGTTCTTGTTCGTATAGCGGAAAAGGTTAAGATGCTCGCCGAAAGCAACGGTACATACGGTCGTCTCGGTTCGGATAAATTTGCGATTTGTATTCCGTCCTCGGAATGTGACGCGCAGAAAATAATTGACGATATGGATGACTGGATAAACAATTCGGGAATAATTAGTTACAACATCAAGATATATCTCGGTATCTGTGATATTGACGACGAGCGCAATGTTCCTGCCGACCGTATCTGCGACAGAGCTGTAATGGCGCTTAAAAGTGCAAAACGCGACTATTTAAAAAGGTTTATGTATTATGACAATAATATGCGCCGTTCGATTATGGATGAGGAGTCTATATTAAACGAGATGGAAAGCGCACTTGCCAAAGGGCAGTTTAAGCTTTGTTACCAGCCGATATTCAGTATATCGTCAGGCAAACCTGTGTCCGCCGAGGCTCTTGTGCGTTGGATTCACCCAACCCGAGGCATTATACCGCCAAACAAATTTATCCCGATTTTTGAAAATAACAAGTTTATTACAAACCTCGATAAATACGTCCTTGAAGAAGCGTGCAAATATCAGCGCAAACGCCTCGACGAGGGTAAAAAGCTTATACCGATTTCGGTTAACTTTTCGCGGCTTGACTGCTACCTGCCCGGGATTTGTGAAGACGTTCTTGCGCTTATAAAAAAATACGGTCTTACCACCAAAATGATTAAGATAGAGATTACCGAAAGCGCATACACCGAGGATAAAGAGCAGATTATCAGTGTTGCCGAGAAGCTGCACAATTACGGATTTTCAATACTTATGGACGATTTTGGCAGCGGCTATTCATCGCTTAATATATTAAAAGAAGTTAAATTTGATATATTAAAAATTGACAAGACGTTTGTCGATGATATGAAGGACTCGGATATGGGCGGCGCAATAGTATCAAGCGTTGTGCGTATGGCTCGGCTTATCGGTGTAGATGTTATCGCAGAGGGTGTTGAGGACCAATATCAGATTGACTTCCTTCGCGGCATCGGCTGCGATATTATACAAGGATATTATTACTCAAAGCCGTTGTTTGAGGAGGAATTCAGTGCGACTCTCGATAAATACATAGGTATGACAGACGACGAAAGTGTTATTGTTTTCCAAAACAATATCAGTGTTGATAGCGCATGGGGTGCAAGAGAAAATATGAATACCGTATTTGACGGTCTTATCGGTGCTCTCGGGCTCTATGAACTCAGCCGAGACGGAGTGCTTGAAATAATCCGCGTTAACGATGCATACTATGACTTGTTCGGCGTTACGCCGAACAGCGTATACTCAAATCTTAGCAATGGATTTTCAAAACTTACCGAGGACAGCCGCAACTCACTGCTTGAGTCGTGCAGCCGTGCGAAGTATAAAAATGAAATATCATGCTGTGAAATTCGCAAATACCACGAAGACGGGCACCCTATGTGGATATCCTGCAGAATAAAATATATCGGCAAAAACAACGACCGTGATATGTTCTATATTCTGGCAAATGATATTACCGAGCGCAAGCACGATGACATTTCAAGGCAGCTTAACGAATATGCGGAGGTTTTCCGTACATTCTTTAACGCAATATTTGAATTTAACACGACAAAGCGCACCGTGACAGTACTGTATTCCGATGAGACATTGGATTTTGATTCGGGCAGCAAGTTTGACTCAGATGACTTCAGAAAGGCATTTATCAAACGTTCGCTTCCCAAAGACTATACCGAAGAATTCTTAAAACACAAAACGGATTTTGACCGTACCGACAATCTGTATATTGACAAATGGAATTTAAAGGGCAGAAACGGAGAGATTCATCCGTATGAAAGACGTCTGATTAAAATTAAAGGCTGCGATGATAACATTTACCTGTCCTGCATTGTCAACGTCTCAAGGGAAAAAGAAGAAATCGTATAAACAAAATCACCCCGAGGCTTCGAACTCGGGGTGATTTTGTTTATTAAATTATTCGCCGTATATGCCTGCTCTGTCGTTAACTACATAATACCTTAAATCCTCTTCGGTAAGACGGAGTCTGCCGTAGACATCACCGACTATATAGCCCTTTGCAACGAGCTTTGAAATCGTCTCTCTCGCCCAATCAGGCATATTCTCATCAATATAGTCATAGTATGTAACAGACTTTTCTATGCCGCTTACCGCAGACTGAGGAACATTATACGTCGGCGCCTTAGTGGTAGTAGGTCTTTGGTATTCGGTAATATTCATACCCTCAACCCAAATGTTAACCGCCTTGTTACCCTTGACAAAATACATTGTTGCGCCGAGCGACGTCAAATCGCCGACATAAATAAGCGTGTACCCCGGAATAGCTGAAAATCCCGCCATCTGGTACTCATACTCATTCGCGTATACCTTAACGTCTGACGCGTAAACGTCACACTGTTTTGTGCCGAGCAACTTTGTCTCAGGCAGATACACCGGTATCGGATTGGGATAATACTCATTATAATTGCGGAAAATGCGCAATGTACGCGCAGACTCATCCCACAAAATATCAAAGCCGTACTTGTCCAAATCCTCAACCGCAACCATAGGATAACCGTTAACTATCCACGACGGTATAGCATAGTGATTGACATATGTAACAATATCCGTATAAATCGCTTCACCTACATAAGTACCCGCCTTCTGGATTGAACCTGCCGCCGAAACGGAAGGCATCGAGAAAACGCTGATAAGCACTGACAATGCGGCACATAATCCGATTAGTCTTTTCAAACAAATCACTCTCCTTCAAAGCATAGTCAGATATAGTTCATCAAAGTCCCGAAAACAGGAGCTTTGATTGTTTTCTTAATATATAAGACGTCAAAAAATCAAATAAGTTCCCTTATTCTAATTTATAT
>UQOT01000087.1 GCA_900542675.1 uncultured Eubacteriales bacterium
GAAACATCAGCCGCGACGATAAAAGTTCTTGTGCGCTCATGCCACGCGCCGACGCTGCAAGCCGGATATACGAATGTTTGAACAGCGTAGCCTGCTCTTTCCAAATCAAATATCGTTTTGTCGAGCCCCACATTGATGAAGCCGCTAACATTCTCCCCAAGCACCCAATGGGGGTGCAATTCGGAAATAACTCGGACCATTTCAGGCCACAGGTAACGGGTATCATTAAATCCCTCTCGTTTTCCGGCGAAACTGAACGGCTGGCAGGGGAAGCCGCCTGATATGAGCGTGACTGTGTTTTGTCCTGTTCTCTCAAAAAATCCCTCCTTATTTAGAGTAGTAATATCGCGGAAGCGCGGAACGGAAGGCCAACGTTTTTCGAGTACGGCAGTGGGATAGTCCGCCCATTCGCATTGGCAGACGGTGGTAAACCCCGCCGCTTCCGCGGCGAGGTCTATTCCTCCGATTCCACTAAATAAACTTAAATGCGTAAGCTCCTTACTCAATTTTAACCACCTCGGTAGGACGTGTTGTCATTAAACCGTAGAGCTTCGTGTCTTTCGGGAAGCGATCAACAAATGGAATTATCGTACTGCCGTAGAACAATAGCCCCTCGCCGGCTCCCGATTGGGTAACGTAGGAAAGCTGCTGCGGCGATATACCGAGCTTCTTTGCAAGGATCTCACGGTCGCCTTGAGCTTGATTGAGCATATAGATATAATCGCTGTTCTCAAAGATATTCTCAATTTCCGAACTGTGCAAAAGGTCTTTCACGTTCTGTGTTATACCTGTCGGAATACCGCCCCATTTACGGAAGCGTTTCCAAATCTCTACACTGTACGCCGCCGTCTGCTCATCTTTCAGCAGTAAGTGAAATTCGTCTACATAATAGCGCGTTGATTTATGTTCGCTGCGGTTAATGGTGACTCTGTTCCAAATCTGATCCTGCACAACGAGCATACCGATTTTCTTTAACTGCTTGCCGAGCTCCTTAATGTCAAAGCATACGATACGGTTTGAAATATCAACATTTGTACGGTGATTGAACACATTGAGCGTTCCCGTTACATACATTTCAAGAGCTGTTGCAATTCTGTGAGCTTCCGCGTCGTTCTGTTCACGGATAACACGGTAGAGGTCGCCCAAGATAGGCATATTTTCAGGAATAGGATTTTTAAAATAATCCTCATATACCTTGCTTAAAGCGCGGTCGATGATACTCTTTTCTCCCGGTTCAAGCCCTGTACGTCCGCCGATAATCAATTCACATAATGAAAGAATGAAATCACTCTTTAATGCAAGCGGATTTTCCTCGTCCGAGTAGTTAAGGTTAATATCCATAGGATTTATATAATCCCTTGATGTAGGGCTGAGCCTGATAACCTGACCGCCCAATGCGCGGACAAGTGGATAATACTCGGCTTCGGGATCGCATATGTAAATATCGTCGTTTGTAACAAGAAACACGTTTGTGATTTCTCTTTTTGCCGAAAACGATTTGCCGCTGCCCGGTGTGCCGAGTACAAGCCCGTTCGGATTCTTTAGCAGCTTGCGGTCAACCATTATCATATTATTGGATAACGCATTTAAACCGCAGTATAACGCTTCTTTGCTGTCCGAGAAAAGCTCCTGCGTGGTAAAGGGTACAAAAATAGCAGTTGATGATGTAGTCAAACTGCGTTGTATTTCAATTTGGTTAATCCCAATCGGCACGCTTGACATCAAACCCGCTTCCTGTTGATAATCAAGCCGTCTTAACGGACAATTATTCTGCTGCGCGATACTTTGTGCCGCGAATATAATATTTTCAAGCTCTCTGCGGTTATCCGCCGTAGTCATTATGAGGATTGTTACAAGGAACATTCGTTCATTTCTTGATTGTAATTCTTCAAGCAGTTTCTTAGCTTCGCCGCCGTAGGTGGAAAGGTCGGACGGAATGATGTCAATATCGTAACCTGAACGCACTGCCTTTTTTTGTTCCTCAATAACCATTTTGTCTATATCGGTGAGCTTGCGTTTAATTGTCTTTATCGCTTCGGTCTGGTCTACACTCTTTATGTGAATATTTACGGATAAGTTATTCTGCAAGTCGAGAAAATCCACAAGCATACGGTCAGTAAGTTCCGGTGCAAGTATTTGTAAAAACGACACTGCGCCGATTTTCTTTCCCATACGGAATGTGCGGCCGTCCGAGAAATCGAACGAGGTCGGCGCGATAAAATCCTTTGTAGATAATCCAGTTTTGTGTATCATATTCCATCCAAAATTGAATTTTAAATTTTCGCCTTGATTAAAGCACGAGTGTAAAAGTTCCAGCCTTTCAATGCCGTTAAGCGGAAACGCCTGTACGCCAAGAATTTTAAAATTGTTCAGCACGTTTGCTTCGATACGCTCCAATTTTTGCTTTGCCGCCTGTATGTTGTCGGCTTCAATTCCGAACGTTATGTACTTATGTTTGACAAGTCCATTGTTGCCGCGCGCAAGCTGATTTTTAAGCATCTCGGAATACTCAATACGAATTTCATCAAACCTATCATTCTGCAAGGGAATGTCTATACTCTTTTCAAAATCAGCAATGTTCATTGTCTGATTGATAAAAGAGAGCTGCACCGATATTGACTTATCAAAGTAATTGAGGAAATTACAATAGTTTTCAAAAATTGTATTCTTGTCCTCGTTCCTTGCAAGCTGATAATTGATGTCGAGAAATCTAATAGTTTTTGTGTAAAAGGTTTCCGTAACCTTGCAGATACCATCGGGACGCATTTCAATATACGGTATTGTCTGTTGCGCTGACATAGCGATTTTACCCTGCATTTTTGCCTTTTTCACAGCTTCGGCAAGCTGGCGCCGTTGTCTGCCGTTTAAGGGCTTATTCTTAGAAATAGTAATTTTAGGTTTTTCTTTCTTTGTTTCCGACAATAATTTGAACCTCCTTATACAATTTACTTTGCCGTTCCAATGCGGCGTACAAATTATTAGTTTGATACGGACGCACTTTCGGTTTTTTAAATCTTGTGTGGTAGTAATTTTTTAAAATCTTTTCAAGCGGCTGCCCGTTCTTCTCGTACATAGCGAACATAAAGAACGGAAGCGCCGCAATCAACAACGCCATAACCGCGCCGCTGTTTCCCAAGAGGCCGCGCGTTAAGAAGTATGCAGGCGCCCCGACCGCAGCCGCACCGCCGAAGCATATGAGCTGGCGTTTGGTTAAGTTAAACACTACTTTTGTTTTTACTGTGGTTAAATCCTTTGGTACTGGTACATACGGCATAAAAATTCCTCCTCTCGTTTTTATTATAATTCAATATCACATTCCACCTCATTACCCCAAGCGTCCCAGCCGAGGACCCTTTGACGGGCGAAGAGCTCTATACGCGGGAGATTGCCTGCAAGCTCCACAATTTTATCTCTTGTAATATCGGGCTTCTTGCTGTGTTCTTCAACAGGCGAGATAATAAGCTGATGAACGGCTCTTGAAAACCGTACCGGCTTACCTTTGGTAGCAAGCAGACATATTTCCGCATTAGAGCGCGTCCATCTGCCCAAGCCTGTAAACCAATCCTTGCTTTTAGGATTTTTTTTAATCCATACGAACGCGACCGTTTTATACTCAAATCCCCAAGCGGTTATAACGTCAAGGGCTTCATACATTTTCGGAAACGTAGTCCACAGGAATAAAATACAATCGTCCGCCGATATTTTATCTATTGGCAATGAGCATATTTCGTCAAGTTCCATTACAGGATAATGGTTACAGCCAGCACCTTTTATGTGACCGCAGCGGTATTTCCACGGCGGATCTGCAAGTATAATTGAGTATTTTCGCTTAGCCATAACATTACAGTTCCATATTGTGAGCCTTTTGGGGAGATATGCTTTTCTGTTTCGGAGCAGCGTCAAGCTGTGCCTTGATTGACGGCTTTTCCTTGTTTGCAAGAAACTTCTTTGCTGCTTCGGGTAAATATTCCGGCTTTAATAGGCCGATAAAATCCTCACGGTCAAACCTTGCATTCCGGCCGTCCTTGATAAATTCACCGAATATGGCGCGGCCCCTTGCTGTAGGATAACAGCCAAAACCGCTGTTACAGTAGAAAAGCTGGAAATCGGGATTTTTGTATTCGTCCTTTAATCTTTCGGGCTTCAATACAGCGATTTTGCCTGTCAAATCAACATTTGTTTCACAATGCCGCTCATCCCACAAATTCAGCCCGTCATATAATTTTCTTACTTTGTTTGCGACAATATTAACTAAGCCGCTGTTTTCTATGAGGTAATGTACGCGCTTCTTGTCATCAGGAATAAAAAACGACTGCGCCCATTTCTTATTGTCACTTGAAATACGTCCGTCATAATCAAAATGCTGTATGGTATTTGCAAGCACAAACATAACACGGTCATATCCATAATCATTTACGACTTTTTTTACAAAATCAGTGTTCAGCCTGTAGCCGTCAAAATTTTGCGCTATACCTGTTTTTATAGCGTCTGCACAAGAAATATTTTCAAGATATGAGTTGTTGTATAACATTAGCTCGTTATTCCGCATTGCTTCATCAAAGCTGTATATATATATCGGTTCCATAAAATCACGCTCCTACTATAATAAATTTATGGGTTCGGTACACGACAACCAGCCGTGTCCGTATCCATCTTATTGCTAAAACTGCTATAATGAGAGTGCAAAGGTCTGACGTCGCGCTCCTTGGATTTTCGTCCGCATGAAAGTCTGTCAGTCAGCCTCTCATTTGCAGTTGTTCGATTTATGCAGGTTGAACCGTCAATTCGATGCGTCCGTATCACACCACAGTAGATAGAATCAGCAATGAGAAAAGGTTGGGGTGCCATTGCAAATATCTATTTATGAAAGGATGATTCTATGAACGCAGTCGGTATTGACATTTCAAAGGGAAAAAGTATGGTTGCTGTTGCCCGACCACTCGGCGAGATTATCGCCAAACCTTTTGAAGTTATTCATTCTGCCGCTTCCATTAACTCACTAATTACCTATCTGCACACCTTAGAGGGCAATACCCGTATTGTTATGGAACATACAGGCAGATATTACGAGCCTATGGCTCAGCAGCTTGCCAATGCAGGTTTCTTTGTCAGCACAGTAAATCCAAAACTGATTAAGGATTACGGAACCAACTCTCTCCGCAAGGTTAAAACCGATAAAGCCGACGCTTTAAAGATTGCACGCTATACTCTTGACAACTGGCAGGATTTGTGCCAATATACAAGTATGGACACTTTACGCAATCAATTAAAAACACTAAACCGTCAGTTTGCTTTTTATTCAAAGCACAAAACGGCTATCAAAAACAACCTTATCGCTCTTCTGGATATGACATATCCCGGTGTGAATAACCTTTTTGACAGTCCTGTCCGCAGTGATGGTTCACAGAAATGGGTTGACTTTGCAGCCTCATTTTGGCACGCTGATTGTGTGCGTGGTATCGGTTTGAAAGCCTTTACCGAACGCTACCGCAAATGGTGCAAGCGACATGGCTACAATTTTCAAGCACATAAGCCGAAAGAAATCTTTGAAGCTTCTAAGGAATTGATTTCTGTTTATCCCAAAGATGAATCATCAAAGCTGCTTGTCAAACAGGCTATTGACCAGCTTAATGCTGTTTCTGCTGCGGTGGAGCATATCAGAACAGAGATGAACCGTATTGCTTCGCAATTACCTGAATATCCTGTTGTTATGGCAATGTGCGGTGTGGGCACTTCTCTCGGACCTCAGCTTATGGCTGAGATTGGTGATATTACCCGTTTTACACGCCGCGAAAAACTTACTGCTTTTGCCGGTGTAGACCCCGGTGCTAATCAATCCGGAACATATGAGGCTCAGAGTGTAGCCACTTCTAAGAAAGGCTCTCCTTATCTTAGAAAAACACTGTTTCTGATTATGGATTGTCTTATTCAGACAAAGCCATTTGATGACCCTGTATATGCCTTTATGGATAAGAAACGCGCTGAGGGCAAGCCTTATTATGTTTATATGACTGCCGGAGCTAACAAGTTTCTGCGTATTTATTACGGCAGAGTAAAGGAATATTTATCTTCTTTGCCTGCGTAAGATTAAATATATCTTAGCTTCTACCAGACTGGCGTGCTGCGGTGGTCTTTTTCTTATACTTTTCTTTCTGCATAAATCTTTTTTATATTTTTTTCATTTTCCTATTGACTTTTTATTTGCAGGCTTTCTTTAATGCGCGTTAAGTATTGATCTGCTTATGCTGCCTGTCTTAAACAAGGTAATACAAAGCACAACGGTATATGCCGCGATAGTAAATATCGTTGTATGCAGATTGCTTGTAACGGTAAATCCATTCACAAGCACCGCGTATATTCCGACGCATACCATTATGAAAAATCCCTGCAAAGCGAGAGCGACAAGCCCGCGCAGATAGTTATTTCCTATTTGTCCCCATTCGCGATTTGTCATTGTCGCGAACGGGATAGCTCCAACGGAGCAGTACATATAAATCTCAATCATTCTGCCGAATATTACGACGGTAATACATACCGACAGAATTTTCATACACAAACTTACCAAGGACGTTTCAAGTACGAGCAAAAACAACTCGCCGATACCCATAGCTGACAGCGTTGTTTCTATATCGGTTAAGGTCGCAGATATATCAATATTGGTATTCGAGCCGATAACTCCGGCACTCTGGGTTACGATATGTTGCCCCAAATCGAACACTGCTATCGTTATATCAAAGGTATGCGTGACGATGTACACCGCCACGCAAGCCTTAAATATGTACTTGAAAAACATAAACGTGTCTATGTCGTGCATATTGTTCTTTTCCATTATCATCGTGATTAACTCATAGCAAAGTATGAACGTTATAATAAGTCCGGCAATCGGAACGATTACCGTATCGGACAGACTGTGCAGCAGATTAAAAATACTGCTGTTCCAACCTTGTGGCGTCTGTCCGACGTCTGCGGCAATCGTGCCGACTTTTGTATTTACATCGTCAAACATTGTGCCGAGACTGCCCGTGATAAGAGAAATAAGAAATTCCTTGATAAATTCCGTAATTTTATCAAAAATCGCGCCCATTTATCAGAACAGGCCCGACAAGAGGGGTACAAGCGTTGTACCAATCAATACGACACCGCCGCCTGCCATAAGCTGCTTGATACCCTGACTTTTCGCGCCGGGATTGTCATTGCCATAACCTTCCAACAGGTTGATGACGCCCCACACCGCAAGACCCGCGCCAAGCGCAATTACAAGTGTTTGCAGTACGTTGACTGCTTCTGAAAAAAACTGCATATAAAGATTTTATCCTCCTCTTAAATCGTTTTCTGTTTTTGTTTGAGGCAATTCAATATCGTAATAATCGAATACCTCATCCGGCTTTACAACCGTTTTTCTTTTCTTCATATATCGTTCCATATCAAACTTGTTCCTTTCGTCATAATCGGCAAGGTATTTATATCTGGGGTGCGCCGTTATATCATATTTCTCCGATAGAAACGGCCGCACGCCCCTAAGCTGTAATATGCACTTGCCGCCGTCCATTACAGCCAATTCGTCCTGACTCATCAACTCCTTTCCAAGTTTTTGATAGTTCAAACCATAGGAATTTTGATTACTCCTTGTTTCGGAGGTATTAAAGGTATCAATCGTTTCTTTTCCGAGAGCTTCGGAAATTTCTTTGAGCGTTGATTTTTCCTTACCGCCGAGAAACAGAGTAGTATCGCAATTCCCCGTGATCGTATCGGCGTTGTCCTTATATATAGCTTTTAATTGGGACTGCGC
>UQOT01000088.1 GCA_900542675.1 uncultured Eubacteriales bacterium
GTATTATTTTCTTGCTTTTTAAAAAATTGACGTTGCATTGTTTAAATTGTTGTGATATAATATTTTAGAATGTGAATTTTTATGTACTTTTTGATTAAGTTTGTTTTAAAATTAAAGATTTTATATATTAGGAGGTTTCACAAATGGCGATACCATTTAAGGGAACAAAAGAGCAGGAAGAGCAGCTTATGGAGGTTATCGCGGCTCATAATGATCAGAAGGGCGCGACCATTCCGGTTCTGCACGAGGCGCAGGAGATTTACGGCTATCTTCCTATAGAGGTTCAGACAATGATTGCCGAGGGGCTTAATGTACCGCTTGCTGAGGTTTACGGAATTGTTACGTTCTATACTCAGTTTTCGCTCAATCCTAAGGGCGAATATCCTATAGGGGTCTGTCTCGGAACGGCGTGCTATGTTAAGGGAAGCGGTGATATACTTGAGAAAATCAAGGAAATCCTTGGTATTGATGTTGGTGAGTGTACCGCGGACGGCAAGTTTTCGCTTGATGCAACGCGCTGTATAGGTGCTTGCGGCCTTGCGCCGGTTATGACAATCGGTGATGATGTGCACGGCAGACTTACCGTTGACCAGATTGAAGGCATTTTGAAACAGTATATGTAAAGGAGCAGCCTTATGATATTATCTGAAATTGCAGATGTGATAAAAGCGGAAGTCTTAAGCGGCGAGAGCGCAGATGAGCTCAATAACATCAATATACATAATGCGTGCGGCAGTGATTTAATGAGCGATGTTTTGGCGTTTGTCAAGGATCAGTCGCTTTTGCTGACCGGACTTGTTAATCTTCAGGTGGTCAGAACTGCAGAAATGATGGATATTCGCGCTGTTTGCTTTGTCCGCGGTAAAACGCCCCCGGAGAGCTTGATTGAGCTTGCAAAGGAACTCGGAATAGTAATACTTAAAACGCAGTTACCTATGTATATTGCTTGCGGAAGGCTTTATTTGAGCGGCTTGGAGGGACGAAAAGATGCTGAAGCATTATAATATCGACGGACATGATTTCTCCATTGCCGGCGAGGCGTCGAGTGATTTTAAAAGACGGCTTAAAAAGCTCGGTATTTCACCTGATGTTATTCGACGTGTTGCAATAGCAATGTATGAGGCTGAGATAAATACGATTATCCACGGCGGTGGTGGAAGCTGTGACGCTGAGATTTCAAAGGATAAGATAACTATTACGTTTAAAGACGAGGGTCCGGGAATAAAGGATATTGAACTCGCTATGCAGGAAGGGTATTCCACTGCAACGGAGCAGATAAGAGAGCTCGGATTTGGCGCCGGAATGGGTCTTCCGAACATCAAAAAGTATACTGATAATATGGAGATAGAGACCGAGCCGGGTGAGGGAACAACAGTTAGACTTATTATAAATATGTGAGGTGATAGGATGTCGTACTTTCATTCTGTGACACTTGACAAGGACAAGTGCCGCGGCTGTACAAACTGTATAAAGAGATGTCCTACCGAAGCGATAAGAGTCAGAGACGGCAAGGCAAAGATTATAAAGGCGCGCTGCATCGACTGCGGCGAGTGCATAAGAGTTTGTCCGTATCACGCGAAGCGCGCCGTGACGGACTCGTTTGACGAGCTTTTAAAATACAAGCATAATATAGCGCTGCCCGCACCGTCGTTTTACGGTCAGTTCAGCGACGTGACCGATATAAACGTAATTTTGACAGGTCTTAAAAAAATAGGATTTGACGATGTGTTTGAGGTTGCACGGGGCGCTGAGTATATAAGCAATGCCACAAAGGAAATGAATAAAAGCGGCAAGCTTAAAAGTCCGGTTATAAGCAGTGCGTGCCCGGCGGTTATCAGGCTTATCAGGGTTAGGTTTCCCAATCTGATTGATAAAATTGTAGACCTTATATCACCGATGGAAGCGGCGGGTCAGCTTGCAAGGCGCGAGGCTGCTGAGAAAACCGGACTTAAGGATGAGGATATAGGCGTGTTTTTTATAACGCCGTGTCCCGCTAAGATGACAAGTATAAAGTCGCCGCTGACGCTTAATAAGTCAGCGATAAGCGGTGCGATTTCGGTTAATGACGTATTCGCAAAGCTGTTTCCGGTACTCGGTGATGTAAAGCCCGAAAATCTGATGAGGGCTTCGGCAGGTGGAGTGCATTGGTCAAAGAGCGGCGGTGAGGCGGATGAAACCGGTATTGAAAACTACATAGCGGTTGACGGAATTGAAAACGTTATAAAAATTCTTGAGGAAATTGAGGATGACAAGGTCTTTGGCATAGACTTTATTGAATTGCTCGCCTGTCTCGGCGGGTGCGTCGGCGGAGTTTTAAATGTAGTCAATGGTTTTGTGGCGAAAAACAAGATAAAGAGTCTTACAAAGAATTTGCCGCAGGCAGCTGAGCCGTGCAGTGATACGGAAATTTCATTAAATAATACACGCAAAATAGTATACGAGCCGATAATGCAGCTGAGCGATGATTTTGACGAAGCTATGGAAATGATGGATAGGCTTGAGGAAATATGCGACTCGCTTCCGGGGCTTGACTGCGGTTCGTGCGGCGCTCCGTCGTGCCGCGCACTTGCGGAGGATATTGTCCGCGGATTTGCGGACGAGAGCTTTTGTATAATTAATTTGAAAGCCAAGCTGCACGACCTTACGGACAGCGGCGCCGGTAATTCGGACGATAAGGAGTAGTTTTTATGAAGGTATCGGAATTTATAGAGCGCGGCGGTTATGAGCTTTTAACAAAAGCGGATTATGACGACCGCGAGATAACGGGCTGTTATGTCGGCGACCTTTTAAGTTGGGTTATGGGCAGAGCGCAGAGCGGCGACGTTTGGATAACCGTAATGAGCAATATTAACATTGCGGCTGTTGCCTCGCTTGCGGATACTGCGTGTATTATGCTTGCAGAGGGAGTTGCTGTCGGTGACGATGTAATCAGCCGCGCAAGCGGGCAGGATATAATAATTCTGCGCTCCGATAAAACGAGCTATGAACTCTGTGCTGATTATTACATATTCAGCCGTGAAAAATGCTGAGTTATGACTTTCATATTCATTCAGCGCTTTCTCCGTGCGGCGATATGGATATGACGCCCAATAATATTGTGAATATGGCAAAGCTTCTTGGACTTGACGCTGTCGCTGTGACTGACCACAACAGCATAGGCAACGCGGTGTCGGCCATGAAGGTCGGCGAGCGCGTCGGTCAGTGTGTGATACCGGGTATGGAGGTTGAGACTGCCGAGGCGGTTCACGTCTTGACGCTTTATCCGAGTATTGACAGGGCAAAGCCGGTGGCTGATGCGGTGTATAGTGCGCTGCCGGATATTAAGAATAAGCCTGAGCTTTTCGGAAAGCAGGCGTTTATGGATGAATATGACAATATAGTGGGGTATGAGGACAGACTGCTGCTATCATCAACGACAATAACGCTGGGCGAGCTTTTGTATATAGTAAAGGATGTTGGCGGACTGTTTATTCCGGCACACGTTGACAGACATTCGTACAGCATACTTACAAATCTTGGGTTTATACCCGAGGATTTAAATGTTGATATAATTGAGATGTCAAAGAATGTGGCGGATATTGATGAGTATTTAAACAACAGACCCGATTTGAGAGGAATTAGAATACTGAGTAATTCCGACGCGCATTATCTTGAGGATATTTCGGAGCCTGTGAACTTTTTGAATATCAAAAATCCGAGTGAGATTTTTGATTTATCCGCATGGAACTAAGGCTTGGATGGTGAAATGTTATGAAGGAACTATCGCTTAATATACTTGATATAGCGAAGAATTCCGTTAAGGCGGGAGCGTCGCTTATTGAGATTATTATAGATGAAGATATAGGAAACAATCTGCTTAAAATAGTAATTATCGATGACGGGTGTGGGATGAGCGCTGATATGCTGGCGCGGGTTAGGGATCCGTTCACCACTACCAGAACAACGCGCAAGGTCGGTATGGGAATACCTTTATTTGAACTTGCGGCGGTTCAGGCGGGCGGTTCGCTTGATATAACGTCGGCTGAAGGGCAGGGCACGTGCGTTACAGCGGTGTTTTTGTATGACAGCATTGACCGTGCGCCCATCGGCGATATTGCCGGGACGATTGTGACGCTTATATCCGGCAGCCCGGAAATTGACTTTAAATACACGCACAGAATATGCGGAAGAGAACTTGTACTTGATACAAGAGAGATTAAAGATGTTATGGGAGGAGTTCCGATTGACTCGACCGAAGTCTTATCTTGGATTATGGATTATATAACCGAAGGACTTGCGGAAATTAAATGTGAAAATGATTAACTTTATTATAAATCTGATAATACGGTTTAATGTAAAATTGATTTGGAGGTCAGAAAATGAAGAGTTTGGCAGAGCTTAAAGCAATTCGTGACAAAGTTCAGAGTCAGATGAATTTAAGAGAGGACACAAGCAGCGGAACGCGCATTGTTGTCGGTATGGCAACCTGCGGTATTGCGGCGGGCGCAAGACCGGTGCTTAATGAGTTTCTTCAGGAAATTGACAAGAGGAATTTGTCCGATGTGACGGTTTCGCAGACCGGATGTATCGGTATGTGCAGGCTTGAGCCTATCGTTGAGGTTATAAGACCCGGCGAGGAAAAGGTGACATATGTAAAAATGACGCCCGATAAGGTTGCGAAAATCGTTACCGAACATATAGTAAACGGCAGACCGGTTGCTGAATATACAATCGGCGCACAGACAGGAGGCAAATAACAGATGAATATATATAGATCGCAGGTGCTTGTCTGCGGCGGCACGGGCTGTACCTCATCGGGCAGTATGACGCTAATAGACGAGTTTGAAAAACAGCTTGAAAAGAATGCACTGACCAATGAGGTCAAAATCGTAAAGACCGGATGTTTCGGTCTTTGCGCGCTCGGTCCGGTTGTAATTGTATATCCCGAAGGCGCGTTCTACAGTATGGTAAAGGCAGATGACGTAAAGGAAATTGTTGAAGAACATCTTTTAAAGGGCAGAATTGTTCAGAGACTTCTTTATGATGAGTCGGTTCATGAGGGCAGCGATGAGATTAAGTCACTTAACGAAGTTGACTTTTATAAGAAGCAGCACCGTATCGCACTCAGAAACTGCGGTGTTATTAACCCTGAGAACATAGACGAGTACATAGCGAGAGACGGTTATTCAGCGCTTGGAAAGGCGCTTACCGAGATGACCCCTCAGGAGGTTATAGACGAGATTAAGAACTCGGGACTCAGAGGCCGTGGTGGCGGCGGTTTCCCGACAGGTGTGAAGTGGCAGTTTGCGGCAAATTCTGCGGATGACCAAAAGTATGTCTGTTGTAACGCCGATGAGGGCGACCCGGGTGCGTTTATGGACAGAAGTGTGCTTGAGGGTGATCCGCACGCTGTTATTGAGGCAATGACAATTGCGGGCTATGCAATCGGCTCAAATCAGGGATATATCTATATAAGAGCAGAGTATCCTATAGCTGTACAGAGACTTAATATCGCTATTAAACAGGCACGTGAATATGGGCTTTTGGGTAAGAACATATTTGACACCGGCTTTGACTTTGATTTGGAAATTCGTCTCGGAGCGGGCGCGTTTGTCTGCGGTGAGGAGACGGCGCTTATGACTTCAATCGAGGGTAAGCGCGGCGAGCCGCGTCCCCGTCCGCCGTTCCCGGCGGTTAAGGGTTTGTTCGGCAAGCCGACATTGCTTAACAATGTTGAAACATATGCGAATATTCCGAGAATTATATTAAGCGGCGCTGAGGAGTTCGCTTCAATCGGTACCGAAAAGAGCAAGGGTACAAAGGTATTTGCTCTCGGCGGAAAGATTAATAATACAGGTCTTGTTGAGGTTCCGATGGGTACGACTCTCCGAGAGATTATCGAGGATATCGGCGGCGGAATTCCAAACGGCAAGAAGTTCAAGGCAGCTCAGACGGGCGGCCCCTCAGGCGGATGTATTCCGGCAGAGCTTATAGATACGCCGATTGACTATGATTCGCTGACGGCTATCGGCTCGATGATGGGTTCAGGCGGTCTTATCGTAATGGACGAGGACAACTGTATGGTTGATATCGCAAAGTTCTTCTTAGAGTTCACGGTTGATGAATCGTGCGGTAAGTGTACTCCTTGCCGTGTAGGAACAAAGAGACTGCTTGAGATACTTAATAAGATAACCGACGGAAACGGAACTATGGAGGATCTCGATAACTTAGAGAGACTTGCTGAGGCGATTAAGGCAGGTTCGCTCTGCGGCCTCGGTCAGACAGCGCCTAATCCGGTTCTGTCAACGCTTAAGTACTTCAGACATGAGTACGAGGCGCATATCAAGGACAAGACTTGCCCTGCTCACGTTTGTAAGGGTCTTGCCAAGTATGAAATTGATCCGGAGAAGTGTAAGGGCTGCGGACTGTGCGCAAAGCAGTGTCCTGTCAGCGCAATCTCGGGCGAGATTAAGAGTCCGTTTAAGATAGATACCGAAAAGTGCATTAAGTGCGGCGCTTGTATGGATAAGTGCCCGTTTAAAGCAATATCGAAATAGGAGGGTAAAATCAATGGAAACAGTTAATATAAAAATCAACGGAGTTTCGATGAATGTACCTGCCGATTATACCGTCCTTGAGGCAGCACGCTCGGCGGGCATTGACATTCCGACTCTGTGCTATTTAAAAGACGTCAGCAAGACCGGCTCTTGCAGAATGTGTGTTGTTGAGATTAAGGGTGCGC
The DNA here is from genome assembly GCA_900542675.1 of uncultured Eubacteriales bacterium. Classification (GTDB taxonomy): domain Bacteria; phylum Bacillota; class Clostridia; order Monoglobales; family Monoglobaceae; genus Monoglobus. The sequence continues at coordinate 6,722 of UQOT01000088.1, forward strand.
GTGCGCTTCAGGCTGCCTGTGTATATCCTGTATCGGAGGGGCTTGAGGTAATGACCAACACTCCCAAAGTCCGCAAGCAGAGAAAGGTTACGCTTGAGCTTCTGCTCTCAAATCACGACAGGCAGTGTTTAAGCTGTGTGCGCAGCAAGTCCTGTGAACTCCAGACACTTTCAGAGGAGCTCGGCGTTGAGGGTATTTCGTTTGACGGCGAGAGACAGGAGCACGACATTGACGAGGTATCACCGTCTATCGTTCGTGATAACAATAAGTGTATTCTTTGCCGCCGTTGCGTAAATATGTGTAAGAATGTGCAGACGGTTGCGGTTATAGACACTATGGAGCGTGGATTTAAGACCCGTGTCAGCACGGCGTTTGGAAAGCCGCTTTCGGATACGGCATGCGTAAACTGCGGTCAGTGTATTGTATCCTGTCCGACAGGCGCTTTAAGAGAAAAGGACAATACAAAGGAGATATGGGACGCTATTGCGGATCCCGAGAAGTATGTTATAGTTCAGACAGCTCCGGCAGTAAGAGCAGGTCTTGGTGAGGAGTTCGGCTATCCTATGGGTACGCCCGTCACCGGCAAGATGGCGGCGGCTTTGAGACGGCTCGGCTTTGACAAGACATTTGATACCGATACCGGCGCGGATTTAACTATAATGGAAGAGGCAAACGAACTGATTGAGCGTATCAGCACAGGCGGAACACTGCCGATGATTACATCGTGCAGTCCGGGCTGGGTTAAGTTCTGCGAGCATTACTTCCCTGACTTTATAGACAATCTTTCGTCCTGCAAATCACCGCACGAGATGTTTGGTGCAGTGATGAAGTCGTACTATGCCGAGAAGAATGGTATCGACCCGAAGAAGATGTTTGTCGTATCGGTTATGCCGTGTGTTGCCAAAAAATTTGAGGCGGGCAGACCGGAGCTTTCGGATGGCGGACTACAGGACGTTGATGCTGTTATTTCAACACGTGAGCTGGCGAGAATGATTAAGCAGGCGGGTATAATG
>UQOT01000089.1 GCA_900542675.1 uncultured Eubacteriales bacterium
TCTGCATACACGCACCGTATAGCGCTTTCTCCATAATGGCGCTCTCAACGGTTGTACCGTCCGACATCGTTACGTTTGAAGCCTCTGCACCTATGTCGTGCGTCTCCGTGCCGCTTGACGTCTTTTTTGTGAGTTGCTTAATTACACTCATTTAATCACTCCAATCTATAATATTTGCGGGGGGGAATAAATCCCCGCAATGCTATTATACAAATTAATACGTGCCGTAAAATGCCGCTTAATCATTCTTTGCATAAACTATGCCGCTGCCGCTCGGCGCCTCAAGCGCGGCTATGCGGTCTATGAGCTCCGCAATAATTTGAGCCTGTTCGTATATAATACGGTCAACTTCTTCTGCATTATGATTTGTAGCCAAGTCATCTGATTTGAAAATATCATTGCTTTCCGGTAACCGCAGATTATAATTCTTTGTGTACTTCATAGACTATGCCTCCGATTTAGGATTGCTGTAGCGTTTCCCACGCTCCCCACGTCCAACTTTCAACATCTGTTACGCTTTTGTCTTCTTCCCGTGCTGTACGCTTACGAATTCCGCTGTCATCTATCTTGAGTTGTGTCGCATTTGCCATTATGTAATCCCCGTCGGTATTCTCTCCTGTTTCATCGTATGTGTTCATAATAATAAAGCCACATTGACCGTAGTTGCCTAATATGTATAATCCAGCTTCAAGTATACTATCTTCGTCAAAAATATACGTCGGAAGTGTTAATCCTGCCGCCAAGTTATTAACATCTACCGCACCGATGGCTAATTTTTCGGCAGTCACTGCTCCATTCGCTATTTTCTCCGTCGTCACGCTGCCATCAGGATGGTCTATAACAGCATTTTCTCTGTGCGCATTAAATTCATCGTGCAACACTTCGGGAATAAGAGTTACGTTAACATCTATATTCTCGGCGTTTCCGATTTGGGTAATGATAGTCACATCTGTAATTACTCTGTCAGTTCCTCTGAGCTTTGGCATAAAATCCGCATAATCACCGGCGTTTGAATATGCGTATAAGATTTCGCCCTCATCGGGGTCGGTTGCAAATATGCCTATCTCTCTGAAATAAAACGCCGTGCTTCCGTTTTGAACACGCACCGATAATTGAGTTGTTCCGTCACCGATAACTTGATTACCCGTTATATCAACGGGGGTATCAATTGGTTCTATAAGTGACGTAAGTTCAAGAACGTCCGTATTATCCGGCAAATACCCACAGCCGGCCGCCGCCCTTGAAAACGCAAGTTTTTCTCCTGTCTGCGCCTTCGCCTGAAGTCTAAGCCCCTTTTTTGTCAAACACATACTGTTAAACTGTCCCATTATTAATCGCTCCTCCTTCAATTTCTCTAAAAGTAAGCCCGTCAAGGTCACTGTATCTAAGCCCGTCAAGGTCCCCGTATGTTGTATAATTCGTTCCAATAGCAACGCGCTTGCAAGTCCTCACAACCGCCACCCCCACAAATACCGCATTATTCGTACTCTCACTCTCGCTCGACTCGGGTGCTGAAATGCTCAACCGGTTCCTGCTAATGCCGAGTTTTAGCGCTATGTATAATAAATTTTTGATACTACCACTACTCCAAAATTCATAAGCATATTGACCGGGTTTTAATCGGTCAATAACACTTTTAAGCTTGTAATATGCTTCTTCGTCGTAAAAATCGGGTAAGTCTACGGCGAATTTGTCCGGCGACGTGTTTTCAATAATTCCTACATTAACACCTGATACAACTTTCGCTATTTGAGCAAGTTTTTCAGGTGGCATAGCGTTTCGCTCCCACAATTTTTTGATTACCGCTTCTCTGCGATTTTCCAAATCATATGTAAAATCGTTTGACGATGGTACAATTCCTACCGACTCCTCCCATATATTAATACTCCACGTTGCTGTCACCGGTGAAGTTTGAAGAAAAAAATCGTCGACATATGTCTGCACTTCATCCAGAGCAACGCCTACAGCCTGAAATATACTCAGCATAGCATATGAATTACCGTAGCACGGGGCTATCATATTCAGCATTTTCCTGCCCCACTCACTCAAAACAATTCTTTCAATCATTTCCGTAGTATTTCTAACTTTTGTTTTCGCCATTCTCACTCCGCCTTTTTAAAATCTATTGCATCAACAACAGCAATGCTGTTTGAGTCAACTCCTACATTTTCAAGCGCCCCGTTAAGTGTGAAGTTTTTAAAATCAATAACACCGTCAACCTCTGATAAAAGCGAATATACCTTTGAATATTTTACTTCTCCGTATTTAATAGCCTCCTGCGTAAGGTATTCATTAACTAAAGCGTTATATTTATCCTTGACAGTCGACATTTTAACGGTATCAGCCAAATAAACATCCGATGAAATACTAACCGGCTGCACCTCGGCAGTATTTACTACAAGTTTAGCAATAGGTGCTTTACGGTCGAGCGGACTATTTGGTGACATAATATAATCATATACATCGTGAAGAGCTTGTGCGTCATTGCTTGAAAACGGCAAGCAATTATCATCGAGGCAAATAAGAGTAACTGTGCCATTGGAATTTCCGTTTTCATCAAGCTGAGCACCATATCCAAAAGCTTTCCCTATTCCCGGGACTTCTGTCGCCCACCTAATGTAATCACTTATATTTCCGATATACGAAGTGCTCTGATTGCGGTCGTGCTCTACCATTCTATCAATAAGACCGGTTATTGTTTCGTTATTCGTTCCGCCATCGAGGGCTTCTGGATTATTGACCTTAATTTTTGATTTTGATGAACATATAATCGTTCCTGCCGGCACATTTCCGCTTGCTCCGACTGCTGTAGCCTCTATCGGTATTCTTACACAGCCGTTTTCATCAATAAGCACTTCAGATGTTGTTACAAAAGTGACCGCTGCGTTACCGTTTACAGCTTCTGTTGAAACCATTGTACCTTCTTCGATGTAAGTTCCCGGGTTTCCGTAAGCTAAAATTGTTCCTCTGGCTTTGCTTCCCTTTTTTATACTCATAGCACGCACCTTTGAATGATAAAGCGCATAGTCACCATAGGAAAACTCCGGCCATATCTGCTTCAACGCCTCAACTATGCAATATTGCACCATATATGATATTGCATATGAACAAGCATACGTAATATTCCATTCATCGCTACCCTCGCAGCAGTTTAAATCCTCCGGCAAATTTGGCTTTATAAGCATTTCATGTATATACTCAGGGCTCATTCTTGTCAAAAACTCAGGTGCCGCAAATTCATTGGCTCGCACGTCTCAAACCTCCTATCTTCCTATAACGGTACACACATCAATTGACGCTCCGTCAATACCTGTTAAATACGTATGTACACTAACACTGTCCGCATCAATCCATTCAAACGTAATTTTATCAACTTTATCGGTTCTCTTATAATCATCTGCCAGTGCTGCCTCGGTAATTTCCTTTCGCAATATCATCTCTGCTTCGATATGTGTCGTGGCGTTCAATGCTCGTTCAATATCAATGCCGAAATCGGTTGAATATGCCTGATACTTTCCGCGCTGAGTGGAAAAGCATAACTCACACCACCTTTTCCACGTTTCAATTCCCGAAGCACTCATTATATTATTTTGACCGTCACGCAGTAAATCGCCTGTTTTGCTGTCAAATCTCAATCCTCTTTTATATCCTATAGGATTGTTAAGTGCAATCTTAGGAACAGTAAGTGCCTGATTAGTATAGCTTGTTGGAAATAAACCCATATTAACCTCCTTCACTGCCTAAAAAGCATTTCCCGCTACAATAACGTCAATTATTATAGGCTGCGTGCCGTCCCAGACAACAATAACCCTGTCACCCGTTGCTAAACATTTAAGCCCATCCGGGCGAGAAATTTTAACTGTGTGGCAGTGTTTTTGCTGTCCGTTTTCTGATGTCGTATACTCCGCCTCAACATCGTTTACTGTAAGTCGCCGCGATAAATCATAACTTCCTTTTGGAATTTCCTCTTTAAATCGCCTAAGCTTAAGACCTAAATTTGACGTCATAAAACCAATTTCAATATTTACTGCCGAATTCGCCCGAAAAGTATCTTTCATCTGTCCGACAAGCAACCTGCCGAATTCAGCATATATATCATTTTCCAAATTATCACCCCGTTAAATGCTCTTTATCAACCCAACCTATAACGTTTTCATTAATTGGCTTTACACCGCAAAGTGCGGCATCGGATGTTATTCTGTATCTCCCGGAAAAGCAAATCGCATCATACACATAATACATTCCGCTTAAATACCTTACCGCCTCGCCACTGTCACTGGCATAATAAAGCGGTGTATAGCTGAGCGAAACCGCCTTACCGCTATAAATGCTTTCATCACTGCTCTTTAACTTTTCGCTCTCACTTTCAGAGAGTTCAAGCGTAAGCGTCATTGTTTTGTTTATACCATCGTGCGATACTGATAAAACAATATAGTAATTAAGCATATCACCCGCAACGACTTTAACCTTATTACCTTTTCGGACAAACGGATTATCAATCGCCTCTACGGAAAATTTAAGCTTTGGCTTGCCATATTCATAAAGCAAGAACTCAGCATCTTCTTCGCTTTTATCCTCTTCCTCGTCTATTCCTTTGCGAATAATTTTTTGTATAGTGCCAAAAGTATCCGTGTCACCTGTAATCGTTTTTTCTATCGGCACTCTCTCATCATCGTCAGTTTTACCCGTGAATGCAACCTGTGTTATTACATCGTCCATATTAAGGTCTGACTCACTTGATATAGCGTTTTCAAAACGTTTTATTTCGGGTACCGTTTCATTTTGGCCGACAGTTTCAATGTATACATTACCCTTATCCATATACATTACAGACTTCTTCCTCGTCTTCTTATATACTTCCTCCAATAAATCAGACCTAAATATATCTGCAAGTTTTCCGCTTAGAGGTAGTTTTGGGTGTTCTATACTCTCATATTTATAGATAAGACTGACACCTTTATCGGCGCACAACGATTGGGATACTTCCGATGTTTGCTTTCCGGCTTCAAAGAATTTGCTCTCCTCTGTCTTTTGAAAGTATATCAACCCATCATAGCATACAAGCGTCAAAAAGCGTTTATTTTTGTTTGTATAACGCTTATCCCATACAATACCGCGAAACACTTCATCAACGCGTTCTCCGTCGTTTGCATACACGAACACAGTATTCAGCACACTAATTTGGTCCTCAATCAGCCGTCCACACGAGTCGGGCACATTCATAAGCCCAATAATAACCTTTTGTGCTAACTGATTTTCCGGTTCAGAGCGTTTAAGCTCAGTTACTATATCGTGAACATTGAGTGTTTTGCCGTCAATGTTTACGATATGAACGCTATATACGGGATTTGATTTGCTTGGCTTTACTGTGTTGTATATCATAAAGCCTCCTCATCAATCCAGCCTGTAACATTGAGCCCAACCGGTTTAACGCCGCATAGTGAAGCAGGCTTTGTTATTCTGTATCGTCCGTTTATATTTTTGCCGTCATAGAGATAATACGTTCCTGACAGTCTACTCGCAATGTTATTTGTTTCGCTGTCAACATATATTGGCGTATTGTCAAGATATATCTCGCTGCCTGCCTGTCCGCTATCAACCGCAGTAGCTTTTGGCAACTTAAGAACGGTTCCCGGAAAAATCCAATGACCGTTATCACTTCCGTTAAATCCGTGATTTACAGCAACATCCTCAATTACATCCTTGTTTATGTCATAAATCTCACTCCACCGCATCCCGCTGCCCAAATAACACTCCGCAATACCCCACAAAGTATCGCCGTCGACTACCGTATACGTATCATATTCAATATTCCATTCACGCTCTATAGCATCTGATGTATCCGGTTCATCAACCGTTATTGAAAATTTTGGTTCACGGTTTTCCTTAAACTCTATGTAATAAAAATAATCACCGTTTGGTTCCTTATATGTTACCTCATAATCCGAAAGAATAACGTCGTGAAAAATCGGAGTATTAGTTATTAGAATTTGAAGCGGTGTCTTATCGCGCTTCCATATTGAAAGTACGCTCTGCCAATGCTCAGGGTCAACCCACGGTCCATATACGCACGGATGGTTTTGATTATTTACCCCGGGAAACCTACTGTTCCAGTTAATACTAAACAGATTTGTGCCGATAGCCTGCGCAACTTCTCCTACATCCATCACATTGTATGCAGCAAATTTCACACCACCGGATTTAAAAACTATTTTATCCGGCGTCCAGGGAATAACATAAACGCCGGTAACGCCGCGTTCAAATATCGAAATCTGAACATCCATTCTTCGCTTAGTGCCAAGCCATTTAGAATATTCCACGCGTTAAAACCCCCTTACATCGTTATCCTCTTTGGTGTATTTCTGAAATTATCCTCAAGATTTTGCTTTATAATGTTTGTAACCTCCCTGGCAATTGTCTCGTAGTTCTCTTCAATAGCTGTTAAGACATCGCCATTCGCGCCCGATGCATCAATATGAAACGCTATTCCGCCCAAGTTTACCATTATGCTTCCCGACGCTACCGTATTTCCCGAATTATCTTCTCCGAAAATACTGTCATCATATCTGCCCGGCACAATTTGATTGTTATATCCTTCATCAAAATTACCCGATAACATTCTTTGTGTCTGGCTTGCAGTAAATACTCGGTCTCCTGTTGAAAGCGGAATTTGTACATTTCTTCCGGCAAATAAATATCCTCTGTTATTATGCACAACCATTTCTGTCGGATTGGCTGTAATCTGGTCGTTTATTGTAGCAAATTCATCCATTGCAAATGGAGTGCCCATTGCGTGATGAATACTTCCGGGATCAGGTATTGTTCCAACGGTTGTTATATAATACGTCACTGTTGCACTCTTATTTGGCGGTGAATATCCGTCAACAGCCGAGGAGTCAACGCTGTACTTGACAACACCCGTCTTATCTGACGGCGTATATCCGTCAATCGCAGACGCATCTAAGCCGTATTTTACAGTAGCTGAAGTAGTCGCCTGCATACTGAGACTCATTTGGGAAAGCTGTTCAAGCAATCCTGCGCCTCCGTTTTCCATAACATAATTCGGTACGACTTTAACTGTCGGGGTTACGGTTAACTCTGCACTTGAAAGTCCTGCATTAATCGAGCTCATAACACTTGCACCGATAGCAGAGCCGTCAATAGCTCCTCCTATATTTTCCGGGCTTAGGCTTTCGTTTAGTTTACTCATCAAACTTGCGCCGATGTTAAAATCCAAACTACTGAAATCAACGCTTGCAAGGCTGCTGTTTACAGAAGCCATAAGGCTTTCACCAATATTTAGATCAGCTGATAAATCGGGTGATATATTAGTAATACTGTTACCTATAGCATTCATAACAGTTTGACCAATAGGCAAAGTTCCCATAGCCGAAGCATCAATATTACTCAGTGATGCGTTTATCGTATCCATAATGCCTTGTCCAATGTTAAGAGTGCCCATAACGCTGCTGTCTATATTTTGCATACTTGAAACAATACTTTGCATAACAGACTGTCCTATTGGCATTTTTCCGAGTTCAGAGTCACTCACATTTGCAAAAGATGTATTTATTGCGCCAAGTACGTCTCTTGCGAGTGAGTCTGTATCTCTCACAACCCTGTCTGCGCTTTCCTTAGCTGTTTGCGGCCATTTGTCAATGCCGTTTTTAAGTG
>UQOT01000090.1 GCA_900542675.1 uncultured Eubacteriales bacterium
ATTTCTGTTTTTTCTTCCTGTTTTGCTCATAAAAATATGCACCTCCAAAAGTGTCCAACTTTTGGGGTGCATATCAAAGGCGCCGCGCCTTTATTTTTACTCTTTTACAACTTTAAGGAACTTTTTCTTGCCCTTTTTGATTATTATTTCGTTGTCTTTTTCAAAATATGTGTTGTCAATCACGGTCTGTACATCAGTGACTTTTTCGCCGTTTATCGAGAGTCCGTTCTGCTGGACAAGACGTCTGCCTTCGGCTTTTGACGGCACGAGATTAACGCTAAGCAGTAAATCAAGTACGTTTATACCACTGTCGATAATCGATGCTTCGACTGTTTCAGACGGCATATTTTCCGTGTTTCCGCCGCCGCTGAATATTGCCATAGCCGCATCGTTTGCTTTTTTTGCTTCTTCTTCACCGTGAACCATTTTGGTAACTTCGTAAGCGAGTACGCACTTAACCTTGTTAAGCTCCGCGCCCTCGCACTTTTCGTATTCGGCAATTTGATCCATCGGCAGGAAGGTTACGAGTTTCAGCAGTCTTATAACATCTGCGTCGTCAACGTTTCTCCAGTATTGATAGAACTCGTAAGGCGAAACCTTCTCGGGATCGAGCCACAGCGCGCCTTTTTCGGTCTTGCCCATCTTTTTGCCCTCGCTTGTTGTGAGCAGAGTAAATGTCATACCGTATGCCTGCTCACCGTCTTTGCGGCGAATGAGCTCAATGCCGCCGATAATGTTAGACCACTGGTCATCACCGCCGAACTCCATTTTTGCGCCGTAGTCTTTGTGTAGCTTGTAGAAGTCGTAGCCCTGCATCAGCATATAGTTGAACTCAAGGAACGACAGACCCTTTTCGAGACGTGTCTTAAAGCACTCGGCTGTCAGCATTCTGTTGACCGAAAAGTGTACGCCGACCTCACGCAGGAATTCAATATAATTAAGATTTAACAGCCAGTCGGCGTTATTGACCATAATCGCCTTTTCACCGTCGAAGTCAATAAACTTTGACATCTGCTTTTTGAAGTTATCAGCGTTATGCTGAATTTGCTCTTGTGAAATCATCGGACGCATATCGGCTTTGCCTGTTGGGTCGCCGACCATAGTTGTGCCTCCGCCTAAAAGGACGATCGGTCTGTGACCTGCGTTTTGCATATGCTTCATAACTATAAGCTGCATAAAGTGACCGATGTGCAGGCTGTCAGCAGTCGGGTCAAATCCTATATAGAATGTTATTTTCTCTTTGCCGAGAAGTTCTCTGATTTCATCTTCGTGAGTAGTTTGCGCGATAAGTCCACGCTCCTTTAAAATATCAAAAACGTTTCTGTCTTCTGTATTACTCATTGTTACTCTCCTTTTCATCATCAATTGGGTCAACTACCGTTATACCAAGTTCGTCAAGCTGTTTTTTGTCAACAACGCTCGGTGACTTCATCATAAGCTCTGACGCTGTCTGAACCTTTGGGAAGGCGATAACATCGCGGATTGAGTCGCAGCCTGCCATAATCATAACAAGTCTGTCAAGCCCGTACGCGAGTCCGCCGTGAGGCGGTGTACCGTACTTGAACGCCTCCATAAGATAACCGAACTTGTTCCACGCTTCGTCGTGACTAAATCCGAGCGCTTTAAACATCTTTTCCTGAAGCTCAGCGTTAAATATTCTGAGGCTTCCACCGCCGATTTCATTGCCGTTTAAGATTATATCATATGCCTTTGCACGGACGTTCTGCGGCTCGGATTCGAGCTTGTCTATATCCTCGTCAACCGGGTGGGTGAACGGGTGGTGCTTTGCAACGTATCTGTCCTCTTCATCGGAATACTCAAACAGCGGGAAGTCGGTAACCCAAAGGAAGTTAAGCTTATCTTTGTCAATTAAATCAAATCTGCGTGCGACCTCAAGTCTTAAGTTGCCGAGCGCATCATATACAACGTCGTTTTTGTCGGCGATTATAAGCAGAGCATCGCCCGGCTCAGCTTCGGTCTTTTTAAGGATCGCGCTTACCTCGTCCTCAGAGAGGAACTTTGTAATCTGTGAGCGCAGTCCGCTGTCTTCTACGACAATCCACGCCATACCTTTTGCTTTATATGTCTTTACATACTCGGCGAGGCTGTCGAGTGTCTTTCTCGTCATCTTGCTGCCGAGCCCTTTTGCATTAATGCAGCGTACGCTGCCGCCGTTTTCTATCGCGCCCGAAAATACCTTAAAGCCGCAGCTTTTAACCTCGTCCGAGATATTTATAAACTCAAGTCCAAATCTCGTATCGGGCTTGTCCGAACCAAACCTCTCCATAGCTTCGCTGTATGGCATTCTTATAAACGGAGTCTGAACATCACGTTCTATCGCCTCTTTAAATACGCGTTTTAAGAAGCCCTCGTTGATTTCAATAATCGTGTCAATATCGATAAATGAAAGCTCCATATCAAGCTGTGTGAACTCAGGCTGGCGGTCGGCGCGTAAATCTTCATCTCTGAAGCAGCGGACAACCTGAAAATACCTGTCGTATCCTGCGAGCATTAACAATTGCTTATACTGCTGCGGCGACTGCGGAAGCGCATAAAACTTGCCCTTCTGCACACGGCTTGGAACGAGATAGTCACGTGCGCCTTCGGGAGTGCTTTTGGTAAGCATCGGCGTTTCAATTTCCAAAAAGCCGTTTTCATCAAAATAGTCACGTGCAATCTTTGCGACCTTATGACGCAGTATCATATTTCGCTGCATATCGGGACGTCTCAGGTCGAGATATCTGTAGCTAAGGCGCAGCGCATCGTTCGTGTCGATGTTCTCCTCAATATAAAAAGGAGGTGTATCAGAGCCGTTTAATATTCTCAGCTCGGTTACAAATACTTCGATTTCACCCGTTTTCATATCCTTGTTTATATTTTCGGGAGTTCTCTTTATAACTTTGCCGCGTGCGGCGATTACATACTCACTTTTTAGATGCTCTGATTTTTCAAATACATCTCTGTCGCTTTCGTCATTGAACGCAAGCTGTACAATTCCCGTTCTGTCGCGGAGAGTTACGAAGTTAACGCCGCCGAGTCTGCGGTTTTTCGCAACCCAGCCGGTTAAGACAACCTCTTTACCCTCGTTTGCGGCATTTAGTTCACCGCACATATTTGTGCGCTTCATACCCGCCATCGTTTCAAATTCCATTTATTTTTTCTCCTTTATTAAAATATCTGTGTTAGTTACCGGTTAATTATATCGATTATAGATTTTGCGTCGAGCGCTGAGTCAAACTGCATGCCGTCGTCCATTCGCTTGAGGCTTGCACGCCCCGCACTGACCTCGTCGTCGCCGAGTACAACGCTGTATCTTGCGCCGAGCTTGTTCGCGTATTTCATCTGCGCTTTAACGCTTCTTGCGCATAAGTCTCTCTCTGCGTGAATACCCGCACGGCGAAGGTCGTGCAGCAGCTTTTGTGTAAACACATCCGCTTTATCTCCTATCGTGCCGATGAATATATCGGGTACCGGGCTTTCGGGAAGCTCTGCTCCCTGAGCTTTAAGTATAAGTATAAGTCTTTCGATGCCTATTGCAAACCCTATGCCGGGAGTCGGCTTTCCGCCGAGTTCCTCAACAAGTCCGTTGTACCTGCCGCCGCCGCAGACTGCCGACTGAGCGCCGAGGGCGTCTGAAGTGATTTCAAATACCGTTCTGGTGTAGTAGTCAAGCCCTCTTACAATGCCCGAGTCAACGATGTAATTTGTGCCTGCTGCATCAAGATACTTTTTAAGACTCTCAAACTCCTTTTTGCAGTCATCGCAGAGGTAGTCCAGCATCTTTGGCGCGCCTTCGGCAATCTTATGACAAATCGGGGATTTGCAATCGAGTATACGCATCGGATTTTTTTCAAGTCTCCCTTTGCAGTTATCGCAAAGCTCGTTTATGTTTGCCGAGAAGTAGTCTTTAAGTGCCTTATTATAGACGGGCTTACACTTCGGGCAGCCGATGCTGTTTATCGAAAGACACAAGCCCTTAACCTTGAGCGCCTCGAAAAAATCGAGCGCGAGAGTGATAATCTCAGCATCTGTCGCTGTGTTCTCACTGCCGAAGCATTCAAGTCCAAACTGGTGGAACTCGCGCAGACGTCCCGACTGCGGCTTTTCGTATCGATAGCAGGAGATTAGGTAAAACAGCTTGGTCGGCTGAGGGTTTGCGTACAGTGAGTTTTCTATATAACTCCTTGCGAGTGACGCCGTTCCCTCGGGGCGCAGCGTAATACTGCGGCCGCCCTTGTCATTGAATGTATACATCTCCTTCTGTACAACGTCGGTTGTGTCACCCACGCCGCGGCTGAAAAGCGATGTTTCCTCAAACACCGGCGTGCGGATTTCTTTGTATCCGTACTTTAAGCATATTTCCTTGGCGGTGCTTTCGATTAAATTCCATATCTCCGCGTCCTGCGGAAGTATATCTTCGGTTCCTCTCGGTTTTTTTATCATAGTTTATATTTTCTCCTTTATCGTGTTTTTAAGGATGCCTATACCATCAATATCGACTTCGACGGTATCTCCGGGCTTCATCGGGCCTATTCCCGACGGAGTCCCGGTCGTTATTATATCCCCGGGATAAAGCGTCATAATCTCGGAAATCTTTGAGACAAGCGTATTTGTCTTAAAGATAAAGTTTGAGGTATTGGAGTGCTGCTTTATTTCACCGTTCAGCATAAGCTTAATCTCAGCATTGTCCGGGTTAAGCTCAGTTTCAATCCACGGACCTATCGGCGCAAAGGTGTCGAATCCCTTTGCCCTTGTCCACTGCGGGTCAGTTTTTTGTAAATCCCTCGCCGTCACATCGTTTAAGCAGGTATAGCCGAATATATAATTCTTCGCTTCACCTTCGCTGACGTATGACGCGGTTTTGCCGATAACTATTGCAAGCTCGGCTTCATAATCCACTTGCTTTGACATAGGCGGATATATTATATCGTCGCCGTGACCGATAACGGAAGAGGAGGGTTTTATAAACAATGCCGGGAATTTCGGTATTGCATCGCCCATCTCTTTTGCGTGGTCTGCATAGTTAAGTCCGACCGCAACAATTTTTGTCGGTTCGCACGGCGGAAGCAGTTTTGCATTGTCGAGCGGAACGTGTATATTCGTTTCGGAAAAATAATCGAATATATCACCCTCAAGCAGTGTAATATCATCACCGCGGATTATTCCAAAGTATTCCTCATCTTCATATAACAAACGCGCAAAGCGCATAGTAAATCCCTCCGTTTTATTCGGCTTTCTCAGGTGTATAGCCCGAAATCAGATCTTCAATCAGTCCCCAAAGCTCATCGCGACCCGTTCGCTTTTCCGAAGAGAACGGAAGAAGAATTGAGTCATCGTCGAGCTTTAAATCGTTATATATGACCTCAAGATTTTTGTCAATCTGTGATTTTTTGAGTTTGTCGATTTTTGTTGCAACGACAACAGGCGTATGGTTGTAGTGCCGTATCCAGTCCATCATTGTTATATCGTCCTTTGACGGAGCGTGACGCGCATCAACAAGCTGTATTACCTGCACAAGGTTATACCTTCCCGAAAGATACGAGTCTATCATCTCTGACCATTTTTTAAGCTCCTGCTTGGATACCTTAGCGTAGCCGTAGCCGGGCAGGTCTACAAATCTATAGCGGTCTTTATCAATAGAATAAAAGTTTATCGTTGCCGTCTTGCCGGGCGTGCTGCTTGTGCGTGCAAGCTTGCTGCGGTTGGTCAGGCAGTTGATAAGAGATGACTTACCGACGTTTGACCGACCTACAAACGCAATTTCGGGCACAAGTGTATCGGGGTACTGCTGCGCAGCGACCGCGGTCTTTAATAGCTCTGCTTCAATATATTGCATTATATCACCGTATTTTTTAAAATTATTGTTTCACGCGGCTGACGTCGCCGGAATTCTTATCGATATGTATTACGCTGTCGGATTTTATCATCGCAACGTTCTTCGCAGGGGCAATCGGTATAATCGGCCGCGGATGCTTTAAAAATGCGTGGCTTGTAACCTCGTCCATATTTTTTGCGAAGTAAAACGTAATGTTGTCTTTAACAATGTCCGGCAACTCGTCATAGTCTGCTTTGTTATCAAACGGAATTATAATATTTTTAATCCCAATTCTGTACGCCGCAAGGGTCTTTTCTTTAAGTCCGCCAATCGGCATAACTCTGCCGCGCAGTGTGACTTCGCCCGTCATAGCGGTATCCGAACGCAGCGGAAAACCGCTCAGCGCCGAAATCATAGCCGACGCCATTGTTATACCTGCAGAAGGTCCGTCCTTCGGTACAGCGCCCTCGGGAATGTGGATATGTATATCCTTAGTCTTGTAAAAGTCCGAGTCAACTCCGAGCTTATAACAGTTGGTGCGGATATAGCTGAGAGCCGCCTTTGCCGACTCCTTCATAACATCTCCGAGGTTACCGGTCAGCTCAAGCTTGCCGCTGCCGTCCATAATATTGACTTCCACGGTGAGCGTTTCGCCGCCGACTTCCGTCCACGCAAGCCCTGTAGCCGCGCCGATTTTGCCGTTCTTTGCCGAGACGTCTTCGGTATCTGTGTGATAAACCTGCTTGCCTAAAAATTCACTCAAATTCTTTTTGGCAATGCTGACCGAGTAATCTTTATCATCAACAACTTTAACCGCCGTTTTGCGGCATATTTTGGCAATAGTCCGCTCCAGGTTTCTGACGCCCGATTCGCGTGTGTAGCCGCTGATGATAAGTTTAAGTCCGCTGTCGGTAAACTTTATCTGCGAGGCTGACAGTCCGTTCTTTTTGCGCTGCTTGGGAACAAGATATCGCTTGGCTATTGTGAGTTTTTCCGCATCGGTATAGCCTGATACCTCGATTATATCCATACGGTCGATAAGCGGACGCGGTATAGAGTCAAGCGTGTTGGCTGACGCTATAAACATCACGTTTGAAAGGTCAAACGGTACCTCAACATAGTTGTCCCTGAAGCTCTTATTCTGTTCCGGGTCGAGAACTTCAAGCATAGCGGAGGACGGGTCGCCGTTATAATCTTTAGCCATTTTGTCAATCTCGTCAAGCAGTATAATCGGGTTGTTAACCTCGGCGCGTTTAAGCGCGTCGATAATCCTGCCGGGCATAGCGCCGACATATGTCTTCCTGTGACCTCGAATTTCCGCCTCGTTGTGCAGTCCTCCAAGACTAATCCTGACATACTCGCGGCCGATTGATTTTGCGAGTGAGCTTACGATAGAGGTCTTGCCCGTTCCCGGAGGACCGACAAGGCAGAGTATATTGCCTGACGGCTTATCAGTAAGTTTTCTTACCGCAATGTATTCAAGAATTCTGTCCTTGACCTTATCAAGACCGAAGTGGTCACGGTCAAGCTGTGCTTTGGCGTCTGTGACACTCAGCTTTTCCTCGCTTGATTTGTCCCAAGGCAGGGCGAGCAGTGTTTCAATATAGCCCTGAATTACCGCATATTCCTGTGAATGTGTGGGAACCTTTGAGAGCTTGTTAATCTCCTCGTCTAATACATTCATCAGTTCGTCCGGAAGACTTCTTCCCTCAAGCAGCTTTTTGTATTTTTCAATATCGCTGTCATCGTCCTCACCGAGCTCCGTTTTAATAACCTTAAG
>UQOT01000091.1 GCA_900542675.1 uncultured Eubacteriales bacterium
GGACGCTGAGTCTTGGCGTTTATAATTATTCTTTCCGCCATTTTAAGGTCTGCATCGCTGTCGACATATACGTGACAGTTGCCGGTACCGGTTTCAATTGCCGGAACCGTCGCATTTTCAACAACTGCCTTTATAAGTCCCGCGCCGCCTCTCGGAATAATAACATCAAGATACTCGTTAAGGCGCATGAGTGCGGTTGAGCTCTCGCGCGTGGTGTTTTCAACAAGATTTACAGAACCGACAGGCAAGCCTGCTGCATATCCCGCCTCTTGCATAACACTTACTATTGCCATATTAGAATTAAAGGCTTCCTTTCCGCCCCTTAAAATTACCGCATTTCCGGATTTAATGCAAAGACCGGCAGCATCGGCGGTAACATTCGGGCGAGCTTCATATATAATTCCTATAACTCCGAGAGGAACTCGTATTTTTGTGATTTTAAGTCCGTTCGGACGCTTTATACCTGTTACGGTTTCGCCAATCGGGTCGGGCAGAGCCGCAATCTGTCTTAAACCTTCCGCTATCCCTTCAATTCGCTCAGGCGTTAGAGTAAGACGGTCAATCAACCCCTCGGGCATATTATTACTTCTGCCGTTTTGTATGTCCTTATTATTTTCACTGATTATATAATCGGATTTTTGTATCAAAGCATCGGCAATGGCGAGCAATGCCTTATTCTTGATATCGGTTGAAAGAGCAGCCAAAACGTACGAAGCCTCTTTTGCCAGCTTACCCTTTTCATTGAGTTCCTGCATAAATATCACCTCAAAATACAAATTAATATTTGCAAAATATATTTGATTATACCACAAGAATATGCTATAATCAAGTAAAATAATAATTTGATTGACGTTTAAGGGAGATATTGAATTATGAAGCTATTTGATACACACGCTCACTTAGATGATGAGCAATTCGATATTGACAGAGAGCAGATAATTTCACTTATGAATGAAAACAGAGTCCTTAGAATTATGGAAGTCGGTTCAGACCTTAAATCCTCCGAAAAAGCAATAGATATCGCCGAAAAGCATAATTTTATTTATTGCTCTGTCGGTATACATCCCGAGTTTGCCGAAACTGTAACAGACAAAGATTTAGACAGCGTGCGCAGACTTGCACAGTCCTCAGAAAAAGTTAAGGCAATAGGCGAAATAGGCATTGACTATCATTATAACGACTGCGCATCGCGCGAAAAACAAATCGCGTGCTTTGCAAATCAAATTGACATAGCGAAAGAGCTTGATTTGCCGATAATTGTTCACGACAGAGACTCGAAAGGCGATGCGCTGAAAGTATTAAAAGACAAGCAGGTCTCAAACGGTGTGGTGCACTGCTTTTCCGGCAGCGCCGAAACCGCTAAAATTCTTGTAAATATGGGACTTATGATTTCATTTACGGGCGTAATTACATTTAAAAATGCACGCAAAGCAATCGAAGCGCTGAAGGTAATACCGATAGATAGGCTTATGATTGAAACTGACAGTCCGTATATGGCGCCTGAGCCATACAGAGGCAGGCGCAATGACAGCAGATATGTGAAATATGTTGCTCAAAGAATGGCGGAAGTAAAAGGAATGGATTTTGAAGAACTATGTAATATAACATATGAAAACGGCAAAAAATTCTTTAAAATAGATTAAATTAGGAGTATCTTATTATGACAAAAATGATTTCATGGAACGTAAACGGGCTGCGCGCCTGTGTTCAAAAGGGATTTAAAGATTACTTTAAACAGGCCGATGCGGATATATTCTGCATTCAGGAAACCAAACTGCAGGAAGGTCAAATCGACCTTTCCGATATACTCGACGGCTATTATGATTTTTGGAACTATGCCGAAAAAAAAGGCTATTCGGGCGTTGCTATGTTTACAAAAAAAGAACCGCTTTCAATAAAATTAGGTATGGGAATTCCCGAGCACGATACGGAAGGACGTCTTATAACCGCCGAGTTCGAGAATTACTACCTGATAACCTGCTACACTCCAAATTCGCAAAACGAGCTTAAACGCCTCGATTATCGTATGGAGTGGGAAAAAGCTTTCAGGAATTATATACTTAACCTTGAAAAAGACAAGCCCGTTATATTATGCGGCGACCTGAATGTAGCGCATAATGAAATTGACCTAAAAAACCCGAAAACAAATCGCAAGAATGCCGGATTTTCCGATGAAGAACGCGCAAAAATGACCGAGCTTTTAGAAAGCGGATATACCTATACATTCAGATATTTTTATCCAAATGCCGAAGGAGAATATTCCTGGTGGTCATACCGCTTTAAGGCGCGCGAAAAGAATGCGGGATGGCGCATAGACTACTTTATAACATCGGAAAAGCTCAATGACAGACTCAAATCCGCATCAATACACAAAGATATTATGGGCTCCGACCATTGTCCGATTGAGCTTACGCTAATTTGACGCTGCAATCTCGGACGCATTGAAGCAAAAACCTTCCCACACAAACACCCTTATGTTTTCATAATTAACATTCGAAAAGTCGAATACCTGCTGAACCTTTTCACCCGGCTGAGCGCTAAGCTCAATGCTTGGAGCTGCGCTTGATGCAGTGCCGTCATCAGTAACTGTCAAACATACTTTGCGTTCTACTTTGCCGTTTTCCGTATCAGCTTTAATGGTTATATTATAAACTCCCGGCTCTATAATAACCGGATTATCTGTTTCAAGCAATCCGCTGACATTTGATACCGTATATCACAGCCGTTATTCAGCGTCGCGGGCGCAATATTTTATTATTATGTAGTAAATTCGGATAAATCAAAAAACGCATTTTCAATATGATTAATTTCAGCGGTAACGGGAGCTCCGCCGCTTATTTTATAATATACTTCGATTACGTCAAATCTGATTTGGCTTTCCGAAGGATTTTCAAATATAAATTGCTTAGCGGTCCCAACAAGTCTTTTGAGCTTTGTTTTCCCTATGCTCTCCGAGGCAAATCCGTACATTTTGTTTTTGCGCGTTTTGACTTCAGCAAATATAATTGTGTCCGATTTTATATCGTATGCAATTATATCAAGCTCGCCGTGGGTACCAAAATAGTTTCTTGCGAGTATTTTATAATTTTTGCTTTGCAAATATTCTGCTGCCGCGTCCTCACCGAAGCTACCGATTGTTTTTTTATTCATACACTACTCCAATCCCAAAACTTTTTTGGTAATGAATGTCTTTCTGTGAATAGGCAAAAGACCGTATTCGCGTATCGCTTCCATATGCTTTTTGGTGCAATAACCCTTATGACTTTCAAAACCGTATTCGGGATATTTTTCTGCGAGTGACACCATAAACCGGTCACGCGTGACCTTTGCAAGTATCGAAGCTGCGGCTATGGTTTGTGAGGCTGCATCGCCTTTTTTTATGTACATACTTTTTATTCCGTCAAAATCGATATTATCACTGCCATCAACAATCAGTATTTCGGGCTTAATTTTAAGGTCATTTACCGCACTCTGCATAGCGAGATGAGTGGCGTTTCGGATATTGATTTTGTCGATAACATCTTCGGATACAAACTTTACTGAGTACGCCACTGCCTTTTCTTTAATTACTTCAAAGAGCATTTCGCGTTTCTTTTCAGAAAGCTTTTTCGAGTCGTTAACCCCTTCGATTACAAGACCGTTTGGCAGAATGACAGCGGAGGCGCAGACCGGCCCTGCAAGCGGGCCGCGGCCGACCTCATCAATTCCGCAAATCAGCTTATATCCGGCGGATATAAGCTCTTTTTCATATTTAAGCATATCTATAATTTCCATAACTCCAATATCTCCTAATTCTCAGTCGGTGCTTCCAGCGTAATTCTGCCGAGCGCGGCGCTTCTGAAATCGTTTAAAACAATATTTGCAGCTCTGAATGTGTCTATTTCGCCGCCTGAAATTACGCAGCCCCGCTTTTTTCCAATTTCAGTGAGTAGCTCATACTTGCTGAGCTCTATTGCGCTGCCATCGAGCTTATATGAGGAAATCAGATTATCCGCGTAGTTATCTTTTAAAAATCCCAACAGCTCGTACGCTAAATCCTCAATATCTAAAATTTCGTCTTTAATACCGCCTGTAAAAGCGATTTTTCTGCCGACGTCCTCACTCTCAAACTTTGGCCAAAGTATACCCGGTGTATCCAAAAGCTCATACTTCCCGGCAATTCTAATCCACTGCTTGGTCTGAGTGATACCGGGTCTGTCTCCTGTTTTGGCTGCGCTGCGTCCTGAGAGCCTATTTATAAACGACGATTTGCCGACATTCGGTATGCCGATAACCATCATTTTAACCGCGTGACGTTGTATTCCGCGCAGTTCATCGCGCTTAAATTTGTCCGCCAGTACTATGTTAATGGCTTTATCAAGAGAGCTTTTAAGCCCCTTGCCCGACTGACTGTCGGCAGGTATAGCGGTAATGCCTTTTGACTTAAAGTAGTTCAGCCATTTCTGAGTCGCGACCGAGTCGGCGATATCCGCTTTGTTCAATACAACAATTCTCGGTTTGCCGGAAATTATCTTATCGATGTCCGGGTTGCGCGATGAAAGCGGCAATCGTGCATCCACAAGCTCTATTATAAGCTCAACGAGTTTTAAATTTTCCTTAATCATACGGCGTGTTTTTGCCATATGCCCCGGGAACCACTGGAGCTGATAACGATTATATGTTTCTGACATTTAATCACATCCTTCTTAAAATAAAAGGTATTGCAATTTGCAATACCTTTTTGTTTTATGCCGATATTTTAAAGTTCATACCTTCGCCTTCGATTAAATATGAAACATCATATGAAACCGAACCGAATTTCCCGAGCGGCCAAAATCTGAATACTGCGCCTCCAATGAGCTCATCCTTCGGAACTTGACCTATCATACGGCTGTCCTTGCTGTTGTTACGATTATCTCCCATAACGAATATCTTGTCTTTTTCAACAACAATCGGCTTATCCTTGCTGTACTGACCGCTTGCAATAAGACTGTTGATATATTCACCCGATCTTGTTGTAGCGTCTTTAATATACGGCTCTTCAATTACTTCACCGTTTACATAAACGTCACCGTTTTCAAAGTCGATATATACCGTATCGCCTTCTGTTGCGATAACGCGCTTGATGTACGGTCTGTTCGGGTCAGATTCCGGTTTAAATATGACAACGTCACCTTTTTCGGGTGAATAGAAAAATCTGTTGACATACAGCCTGTCCTCGTTCTGGAGAGTGGGCTGCATAGATTCGCCCTGTACTTTAACAAGTGTAAATACGAAATTTCTTATAAGCAATGATACAACTACGGCTATGGCAATCGCTATAACCCAATCTCTTAATTCTTTCATATAATTAACTTCCTTTTGCTTATTTTGCTTGTTCGGCTGCTTAGTTTGCCAGCTGTTAGGTCTTGAACTTTGCGGCCGTGCACGATTAACCCGCGTACTTTCAGTAGTTTTAGGCTCAGATATTTTAGGCATAATCTGAGTTTCACCCGATGAAATCGAGCGTCTCTGAGAAGGTTTACGGGATTTAGCCTCAGACGTATTTCTCGGCTGAGTCGCTCTTTTTGAAGGTGCGTCCGAGAATTTATGAAGTGCATCGGGTTCTTTTACGAATTCATTTTTCAAAGATTCTTCTTTGAGTTTATTCTCCATTTCCTCCTGAGCTTTGAGCCGTGCCTGTCTGCGCGCTTTTGCTTCGGTTTCAAGCTGTACCTGCTGCTCAAGCTCACGCTGTCTTGCCGCACGTCTTAAACGTCTCTCCTCAATTTCGCGAAGCATTGAGTCTGCCTGAGCGTTTATTTCCTGCTTTGCCTTGCTTATAGTCGGATTACTTTCGGCATCTGATTGCTTTTTGATATTTTCATCCAATTTTCACACCCCCAAAAGTATTGCGAAATGTTAAATAGTGGTGATTATAAATAACCACCACTATAACTCCCGTAAAATTATTTAAGTCTCTCTTTAACTTTTGCAGCCTTACCGACTCTGTCACGGAGGTAGTAAAGCTTAGCACGTCTAACCTTACCGTGTCTTACGACTTCAATACGTTCAATCTTGGGTGAGTTCATCGGGAAAGTTCTCTCAACACCGACGCCGTATGATAAACGTCTGACAGTGAAGGTTTCCTGAATACCGCCGTGATTTTTCTTAATAACGGTTCCTTCAAACATCTGAACTCTCTCTCTGTTACCTTCCTTAACCTTAACATAGATGCGCGCAGTGTCACCTATTTCAAGCTTCGGCAGGTCTGTTCTTAACTGCTCCTGTGTGATTTGCTGTAAAATGTCCATTATAATAAATCCTTTCCTTCCTTAGATATTCTTACCGAAACGTAACTCAGCAGCGGACTATCCGTATTTAACTATGCTATAATAACATAAATATTTTACCATTGCAAGGGTAAAGACAGAGATTTAACAAATTTTTAATATTTTTATTAATTTTGCACAAATTCCTCTGTTTCTTCGACAGGAACCTCGTCCTCCGGGTCGATAATTGCGTTTACGAATTCCTTTGCGTCAAACGGCTGAATGTCGTCTACGCCCTCGCCGACGCCGATAAACTTGACAGGAATATCATATTCGTTCTTTATAGCGAGAACAATACCGCCCTTTGCGGTTCCGTCAAGCTTTGTGAGAATTATTCCGGTTATGTCTGCCGCCTCTTTAAACTGCGCAGCCTGCTGTACCGCGTTCTGACCGGTTGTGGCATCAAGCACAAGCAAAACTTCTTTGCTTGAGTCGGGAAGTTCACGGTCTAAAATTTTATATATCTTTTTAAGCTCTGCCATCAGGTTTTTCTTATTGTGAAGTCTGCCGGCAGTGTCGCAGAGAAGTACATCCGTGCCGCGCGACTTAGCGGCATTTACTGCGTCAAAAATCACTGCCGCGGGGTCGGAACCCTCTTGCTGCTTTATTATATCTACATCTGCACGGCCTGCCCATACCTCAAGCTGTTCAATCGCCGCGGCGCGGAATGTGTCGGCAGCCGCTATAAGCACCGACTTGCCCTCGTTTTTATACATATTTGCAATTTTGCCGATTGACGTCGTCTTGCCAACGCCGTTAACGCCGATTACCATAACGACTGCCGGCTTTCCGCTGAGCGCAACCTCATTATCGCCGTCTGAGAGTATTTCGGTCATAATACGGTTCAGCTCCCCTTTAAGCTCGTAGCTGTCACGCAGTTTTTTCTCATCTGCGGCCTCGCGCAGCTTTTCGATTATATCCATGGAAGTATTTACGCCGAGGTCCGACATTATGAGAATTTCCTCGAGTTCATC
>UQOT01000092.1 GCA_900542675.1 uncultured Eubacteriales bacterium
GAGGTTAATTTATGAAGACCGATATTGAAATCGCACAGAACGCGGATATGCTCCCCATACGCGGCATTGCCGAAAAGCTCGGCATTTCGGAGGACAGCCTTGAATACTACGGCAAGTATAAGGCAAAGCTCAGCGAGGATTTTATCGCAAGACTTTCGGATAAGCCCAACGGCAAGCTTATTCTTGTGACCGCGATTAACCCGACGCCCGCAGGCGAAGGAAAGACGACTGTAACGGTCGGGCTCGGCGAAGCTATGCCGAAAATCGGCAAGGACGCAATAATCGCACTGCGCGAGCCGTCTCTCGGTCCCGTTATGGGAATAAAGGGCGGCGCGGCAGGCGGCGGATACGCTCAGGTAGTGCCAATGGAGGATATAAACCTTCACTTCACGGGGGATATGCACGCAATTACGGCGGCAAACAACCTACTGTCCGCGGCGATTGACAACCACGTTCACCAGGGCAATGAGCTTAATATTGACGTCAGACAAATCACGTGGAAGCGCTGCCTTGATATGAATGACCGCGCGCTTAGGAATGTAATCGTCGGTCTCGGCGGAAAGATTAACGGCTTCCCGCGCGAGGATGTATTTCAGATAACCGTTGCAAGCGAAATTATGGCAATCCTCTGTCTTGCGGACGGAATTGACGATTTGCGCGAGCGTATAGGCAGAATAGTAATCGGCAGCAACTTAAACGGCGAACCGGTCTATGCCCGCGACCTTAAAGTTGACGGAGCTATGACGCTGCTGCTTAAAGACGCGATTAAACCGAACCTTGTTCAGACGCTCGAAAACACGCCCTGCCTGATGCACGGCGGACCGTTTGCGAACATAGCGCACGGCTGTAACTCGATAAGAGCGACAAAGGCGGGACTTAAGCTTGCGGATTACTGCATAACCGAAGCAGGCTTCGGCAGCGACCTCGGCGCGGAAAAGTTCTTTGATATAAAATGCCGCTTTGCGGGATTAAAACCGTCCTGCGTAGTGCTCGTTGCTACGGTCAAGGCGCTTAAATACAACAGCGGCACGGTCAAGGGCGATGAATTAAAGCACGAGAATATTGAGGCTCTGCGCGACGGAATTGAAAACCTCGGCAAACACATAGAAAATATGCACAAGTACGGCGTACCGGTGGTTGTAGCAATCAACCGCTTCGACACCGACACCGATGCCGAACTTAACTTTGTAACGCAGTACTGTGCGGCAAAGGGCGTAAAGTGCTCTATGTGCGAAGTATTTGCAAAGGGCGGAGAAGGCGGCAAAGACCTCGCGCAGAAGGTTGTAGACGTCATAGATACCGAGCCGTCAGCTTTTAAGCCGATATACGACGAACGGCTGCCTATTAAAGAGAAAATAGAGACCGTTGCGCGCGAAATTTACGGTGCAGACGGCGTTACATACACTGCGGCGGCAAACAGACAGATACTAAACCTCATCAAGCTGGGCTTTGAAAAACTGCCCGTATGTATGGCAAAGACCCAGTATTCACTGACGGACGACCCGAGCCTGCTCGGCAGACCCAAGGGCTTTAACATCACAATCCGCGAGGTTAACGTCTCAAGCGGCGCGGGCTTTATCGTCGTTATGACAGGCGCGGTGGTTACAATGCCCGGTCTGCCTAAGGTTCCTGCGGCGAACAATATGGATATTACCGCTGACGGAACTATTACGGGATTATTTTAACGGAAATTAATTTACGGAGTTGAATTTTTTTGTTTACATCAAAGGAAAGTTACGACGTTGCTGTTGTCGGCGGGGGTCACGCGGGAATAGAGGCTGCCCTCGCCGCATCAAGACTTGGTATGAAAACCTGCATATTTTCGATAAGCCTTGACGCGGTGGCAAACCTGCCGTGCAACCCAAGCATTGGCGGCACAGCAAAGGGGCACCTTGTGCGCGAGATTGACGCGCTCGGCGGCGAAATGGGCAAGGCGGCTGACGAGACCTTTATTCAATCGCGGATATTAAACCGCGGCAAAGGGCCCGCCGTACATTCGCTGAGAGCACAGATTGACAGAAAGGCGTATCAGGCGGAGATGAAGCACCGCTTAGAGCTTGAGCCCAATCTCGACGTGCGCCAAGCAGAGATTGTCGATGTAAAACTCGACGAAAACCACTGCGTAAAGTCGGTCATAACCCGCACAGGCGCAGAATATTTGTGCAAGGCTGCAATAATATCGACCGGCACATATCTAAAATCAAGAATAATAATCGGCGAATTCTCGCAGGAAAGCGGACCGGACGGAGTGTTCCCCGCAACAGAGCTGTCGCAAAACCTTAAAAATATAGGCGTTGAACTTAGGCGGTTCAAGACCGGAACTCCGCCGAGAATTAACAGGCGCAGCATAGACTTCAGCGGGCTCGAGGAACAGCTCGGTGATGAAAACATCACGCCGTTCTCGTTTGAAACCGAAACGGACGGACTTAAAAGCCAAATTTCGTGCCACATTACATACACCAACGAAAACACACACAAAATAATCAATGACAACTTAGACCGCTCGCCGCTGTACGGCGGAGGGGGAATTACGGGCATTGGACCGCGATACTGCCCGTCCATTGAGGATAAGGTCGTGCGGTTTGCGGACAAGGAGCGGCATCAGCTGTTTGTCGAGCCGATGGGGCTAAATACCGAAGAAATATACCTTCAAGGCTTTTCAAGCAGTATGCCGGAAGACGTGCAGATAGAAATGCTGCACTCGCTTAAAGGCTTTGAGCACGCCCAGGTAATGCGAAACGCGTACGCGATTGAATATGACTGCGCCGACCCTCTGCAGCTATATCCGACGCTTGAATTTAAAAATATAAGCGGGCTCTACGGCGCGGGGCAATTCAACGGAACCTCGGGCTACGAAGAAGCAGCGGCGCAGGGACTTATTGCGGGTATAAACGCGGCGCTTAAGCTTAAAGGCAAAAAGCCGTTTATTCTAAGCCGCTCAGAGGCGTACATCGGCACGCTTATTGACGATTTGGTAACCAAGGGCACAAACGAGCCGTACAGAATGATGACGTCGCGCAGTGAATACCGCCTGCTGCTTAGGCAGGACAATGCGGATTTGCGCCTGACACCTTACGGCTATGAAATCGGACTTATCTCGTCCGAGCGGTATTCAAAATTCCTGACAAAACGCAGAATGATTGAGGCGGAGACCGAGCGGCTTAAAAAAATCGTATTTCCGCCGTCAAAAGAGGTCAACGAATACTTAATATCCGTCGGCAGCCGCCCGATAAGCACTGGCGTAAAGGCGATTGAAATGCTGCGCAGACCGCAGGTGAGCTATGACTCGATGGCAGTCATAGACAGCGGACGACCCGAAAATCTGCCGCCCGACGTATGTGAGCAGGTCGAGATAAGCATTAAATACGCGGGCTATATTGAACGTCAGATTAAGCAGGCACAGCAGCTTAAAAAGCTTGAGGAGAAAAAGCTGCCCGAAAATATCGACTATAACGAAATAGACGGTCTGCGGCTCGAAGCAAGGCAAAAGCTAAACCAAATCCGCCCCGCTTCAATCGGACAAGCCTCAAGAATTTCAGGCGTAAGCCCCGCCGACATTGCGGTGCTTATGATATTTATTAAAAAATAAATATAAAATTTATATTTTGTTAAAAATATATACATAAATACACGATATAATATTAATCAGAGATTAGCGCGGGCGGATAATATCCGCCCCTACAATAGGTTGTTACGTTCGCGGAGGATATGATACGTTTATGTATCCCGCGTAGTACCTAGTCCCTACTCTCTAATCCCTACGTTAGGAGAATTATTATGAAGCTAAAAAGAATACTTTGCGTTGCTGTTTCGGCAACTCTTGCATTAGGTGCACTGACTGCGTGCGGTAAAAAGGCAAGCGCCCCGGAGGCGGCAAAAGAAGAAACCGGACTTTCATCAACCGCGGTAAACCCCGACGCTGCGCCTTATGTTGCGGACGAGGTTGCAAGCGAGTTTATGGCAAATGGCGAGAACATTACGGTCAACCCCGACGGCGGCGTAACAGTCGCAGTTGACGCAAGAGAGGGCGAAAAACGCCACGAATTTGAGACCGAGGACTTAGGTTTTGTCGACACAAGGAGCGGCGCGCTGCTTAAAATCGGTATGAGCATTGACGAGATTGAGAGCATCATAGGTCAGCCGAGAGAGCTTGACGGCAGTTACAGAATATACGACGGTATTGTTATCGAGTATAACGATAATTCAAAAGCAATAAAGCTCATTTTATCAAACGGCAATATGCGTGAAATCGACTCGCCGACAAGATATGTCAGCCCGAGAGGAATAAAGCTTACGTCATCGCTCGACGAATTTAAGAGCGTATACGGTGATGAATATATCGACGGCAGTGAGACCGCACAGGAACAGTCGGCAATGAACGGCTCGACAAGAGCGATTAGATACTACGCACAGGACGGCGACAAGTACAGCTATATCGGCGAGAGCACGTCAAAGGACACAACGCCGGAAAACGACTCAGACCTGATTATGCAGATGTTCCTGTTTGAGCCGGGTACAAACACTGTCTCGGCAATGACTGTACAGACTGGCGAATCAAGACCGTAAGCCAATCGATAAAATTAGACATAATTTTCGTATATATTAACAAATAATTAATCTTTTCTTTACAGATTATTCACCTAAGAAATCTATTTGGTGTTATAATAAGAATGTAAATAATTAAACATAACTCCCTCCCTTTTAATTTTAAAGACCGCCTCAGCACTGAGGCGGTCTTTAATTTTTTGAAATTTATCTATTGCCTCCCCTTTTAAAGGGAGGCATAGCGTGCCTGTTCCATATACTTAGGCGAATTCTGAACCCCCTCAGCCCAACGGGCGGATAATATCCGCCCCTACGGTAGGTTGGTAGGCTCATAGAATTGCGGGCACGTTGTATGCACAAATTGACATTACGTACTCCCTAATTTCTAATCTCTACTTCCTACTGTTTAGTTCTTTAATTAAATCAATTACGGCGTTAAGGTCGTCAAGCTTATAGTCCGCAGCGGCGAGCATATCGTCGTCCACCGGAATAATATCGGGAATAAGCACGCTCACTGCACCCGATGCGTGCGCCGACAGTATTCCGTTGCGCGAGTCCTCAAGAACCATACACTCAGCGGGAAGGAGTTTTAATCTCCCTGCCGCATATACGTAGATATCCGGCTCAGGCTTACCGCGGGAAACCATATCGCCGCTTATTATCTCATCAAAGTAATCAAGCACTCCGCCGCGCTCGATATTATACATCGCACGCGCGTTTGTCGTACTCGTTGCCACGGCACACTTTATGCCGCTTTGTTTTAAATACTCCAAAAGATTTTTTAGTCCCTTTTTATGCGGCACACCGCTTTTTTCTATAACGTCTTCCATAGCCTTCATCTTGTCGGCACGGAATTTATAATAGTCAAATTCACGACCGTACCGGTCATAAAACCTATCGCGTATCGCGTCTGTAACAAGTCCCATACAGCCTATCATAAATTCACGGCTTATATCAATTCTGTACTTCTTCGCCGTGACCTCCCAGCCGTATATTGACATAGTTTCGGTATCAAACATTGTGCCGTCCATATCAAACAGCACGCCTTTAATTTTATTCTGCATTCGATTAACCCCGTCAAAAATTAATTTTCTTATATCTGTATCGCACGTTAAGCACAAGACCTATCGCAAGCATTGTAGTCATCAGCGACGAACCGCCGTAGCTGAAAAACGGCAGCGTAATACCCGTAACCGGGAACAGTCCGAGGCACATACCGATATTTTCAAACACCTGAAACGTCAGCATTGCCGCAACGCCTGTACAGATATACATACCCTCGCTGTTGCGTGCGTGAATACCGATATACAAACACCTGATTATAATAGCCGCAAGCAAAGCGATTACTATAACTCCTCCTATCATACCGAGTTCCTCACATACAACCGCATATATAAAGTCGGTATGCCGCTCAGGCAAAAGGTTGTTGTATCGGCTTGAGCCGTTATACAGTCCCATACCCGTAAGCTTTCCGCTGCCCACGGCAATCTTTGACTGTATAACGTGGTATCCGCTACCCGACGGGTCGCTCTCGGGATTAAACAGCGTAATAATTCTGTCGCGCTGGTATTGCTTGAGCAAGAAAAACCACGCGAACGGACAGAGCGCAGCCACAGCGGCAAGACCTCCCACAAAATACTTCCAGTTGAGCTTTGCCACAAAGAGCATTGCAGCCGCCATCATAATAAACACCATCGCCGTACCAAAGTCGGGCTGAAGCAGCATAAGAACGCAGAGCACGACAGGATGAAGCAGAACCTTCCACAACTCCTTGGGCTGATTGAGACCGCTGCCTACATCGCTCAGATGCTTTGAAAACGTAATTATAAAACCAACCTTTACAAGTTCTGCGGGCTGAAAGCTAACAGGTCCGAAATTAAACCAGCTTCGAGCGCCGTTCTGCACCTTGCCCACTCCCGGTATCAGTACCAGAACCAAAAGCGCTACGCAGAGCACAAAGATATATTTTGAAAGTCTCGCAAGATAATCATAATCAAGAATACTTATTATGACAATTCCGACAGCGCCGATTACAAGCGCGCCCGACTGTACAATCACATATCTGAGCGAGCTAACGCCGCCTGCGCTCGAAATCATTACAATTCCGAACACCGCTGTCGCGATTGTCAAAAAAATCAGCGTAAAGTCGATATTTTTTATCTTATCCCGAAAACCCTTCGTCTTTTCTAACATTTAATAACCTCTTAAATCATTTTTTAACGCTGAGTGCAACGCCGTCGCCGACAGGCAGAACAGCCGTATTGAGCATAGGGTGCGTACACAGCATATCTATATAATCCCGAAGCCGCTTGACTATTGTGCGCTTTCTGTGCAGAACCAGCTCGTCAGTCGCAGTCATACCCTTATAAAGCACGTTGTCGGACACGAGCAGTCCGCCCGAAATGAGCATATTCATACAAGGCTCAAAAAAACTCATATACTGAGCCTTAGCGGCATCTACAAATATCATATCAAACGTCATACCCTCTGCGGCAAGGTGCGGCAGAACCTCGTTCGCGTCGCCCTCAATCAGATGAATTCTGTTTGAAAGCCCCGCTCTTTCAAATACACGAACCGCGTACCGTGCCGCGCTGTGATTTATCTCTATCGTATGAATTTCCGCATCGGGATTTGCCGCTGCCATTCTTAATGCGGAATACCCGATTGCACTGCCGACCTCAAGAATTTTAC
>UQOT01000093.1 GCA_900542675.1 uncultured Eubacteriales bacterium
TTGTAACCGTAAAGCCGCTTGCGCCGAGACCTTCGGCGAGCATATCGTAATTTGTCTTTTTATCAAGCGTTGTGAACGAAAATCTTTCGTCATAAAACAATCTCTGCCACTGGCGAACCATTCCGAGCACGTTGTTGTTTATAACAATATCGATAACCGAAAGTTCCTCTTTTGCAGCCGTAGAAAGCTCCTGCATATTCATATGGAAGCAGCCGTCGCCGGTAATATTGACAACAGGCTTATCCGGATGCGCAGCCTTAGTTCCGATTGCCGCACCGAGGCCGAAGCCCATTGTTCCGAGACCGAGCGATGAAATAAAGTGCCTCGGTTTGTCAACGCCGAAGTACTGCGCCGCCCACATCTGATGCTGACCTACGTCCGTAACCAAATATCCGTCCGCGCCAATTTGATTTTTGACTTCTTCCATAATCTCTTTGGGTGAAAACGTCTCTTTGCCCTTATGTACAATCGGGTATTCGGATTTCCAATCCGCAATCTGTGTCATCCACTCACTGTGCGTAAGCTTGCTGAGGCGCTTATTGAGTTCATCAAGCGCCGCCTTTGCATCACCGATAATGTGTGCGTCGGTGCGGATGTTTTTGTCAATCTCCGCCTTGTCAACATCGATATGAATAATCTTTGCATTCCTTGCAAACGTATTGGGGTCGCAGATTACTCTGTCCGAGAACCTCGCGCCTATCGCTATAAGCAAATCACATTCCTTAACCGCGAGCGACGTAACCTTTGTACCGTGCATACCTATCATACCGGTAAAAGCCTCATCGTCCGACGTGAACGCACCAATGCCCATTGTCGAAAGTGTAACCGGGCTGTCTATCATCTTCTGGAACTTGTGCAGCTCCTCAGACGCGCCCGAAGTGATAACGCCGCCGCCTGCATAGATAAGCGGACGCTCCGCTGCGTTTATAAGCTCAATTGCTCTATCAAAGTCACTGCTTTCACTCTCTATCTTATAATTATCGATTTTATCGGGAATTTTCTTTTCATACTCCGCCATCTGCGCGGTTGCATCCTTGGTTATATCAATAAGAACAGGACCCGGACGACCCGAAGCCGCAATCTTAAATGCCTTTCTGAAAACCGGAGCTATATCCTCCGCCTTTTTGACCAAAAAGTTATGCTTGGTAATCGGCATAGTCACACCGACAATATCTATCTCCTGAAACGTATCTCTGCCAAGCCATGGTGTTGCAACATTACAAGTAATGGCAATTAAAGGAACCGAATCCATATACGCCGTGGCGATACCCGTTACAAGGTTTGTCGCTCCCGGGCCGCTCGTTGCAAGACACACACCAACCTTGCCTGTGCTTCTGGCATATCCGTCGGCCGCGTGGGCTGCGCCCTGTTCGTGCGCCGTCAAAATGTGCTTAATTTTGTGAGAGTACTTATAAAAAGCGTCATAGACGTTTAAAATAGTACCGCCCGGATATCCAAAAACCGTGTCAACGCCCTGTTCAAGCAAACATTCCATAACTATATCGGCACCGTTTTTCTGCATTTAAACACATCTCCTTTACAATAATATGTAGAAAAATCTTTTGTGTAGATTTTTGTTATTTGTTTATTATACAGCTACACAGCGCGATTGTCAATATTTATGCCGCTTAATTTTTGACAAAATTGCGGCTGCCAAAAACAGATTTTTGTGTATTTACAGAGCATACATAATATGGTAAAATATTTTCAAAAAAGGAGAATGAACTTTGCGGATACTTTTTGAGATGTTTATAACTTTCGCGAAGGTCGGGGTTATGACCTTCGGAGGAGGCTACGCAATGCTCCCTATTCTGGAGCGTGAGGTTGTTGAAAACAAGGGCTGGGCAACGGATGACGAGCTGCTTAATTATTTTGCGGTCGGTCAGTGTACGCCCGGAATTATTGCGGTCAATACCGCAACGTTTATAGGGTATAAATACAAGGGAATTCCCGGCGGAATTTTTGCGACCGCGGGCGTTATTTTCCCGTCGCTTGTAATAATTATTATTTTAGCGGCGTTTCTTCAAAACTTTGCCGAAATCCCGTTTGTCATAAAGGCGTTTTCAGGTATACGTGCGGTTGTCGCGGCGCTCGTGATTAACGCGGTTATAAAGTTCTTTAAGTCGGGCGTTAAAGATTTAACCGGCTTCTTTATATTCTTAGCCGCATTTATCGTCGCAGGAATTTTGGGCATATCATCAATATATGTGGTAATAGGCGCGCTTGTTGTCGGTCTTATTGCAGGCAGACTCGGGAGGTGCAAGGAATGATGGGTATAATTGAAACACTTTCACTGCTTTTCTATGAGTTTTTCAAAACGGGGCTGTTTGCCGTAGGCGGAGGTCTCGCGACACTGCCGTTTCTGTATAATATATCGGACAGATATCCGCATTGGTTCAGCTACGGCGACCTTGCGAATATGATTGCAGTGTCCGAGTCCACTCCCGGACCTATGGGCGTTAACATCGCGACATACACCGGTTTTACTACCGCAGGAGTTTTGGGCGCGGTTATCTCAACAATCGGACTTGTACTGCCCTCGCTGATTATCATAATGATTATTGCGAAGTTTCTCCAAAAGTTTCAGGAGAATAAGCTCGTAAAGCACGCATTCTACGGTCTGCGCCCGGCTGTGGCGGGGCTTATTGCCGTTGCTGCGCTGCAGGTACTTAAAGTGTCGGTCATCACTTTGGACGCATTTAAATCAAGCGGTAACTTTCTTGATTTATTCGATTGGCGCGCGCTCATTATATGCGCCGCAGCATTCATTCTGATGCGGATTAAAAAGCTGAAAAAAATACATCCGATAGTCTATATCTTAGCCGGAGCAGCGGTTGGAATATTTGTATTTTAACGAAGCTGTAACTTAGAATAATATAATCGCAGCTTTACAATATACGACAAATATTGTATAATAGACGTGTTATTTTTAACACACAGATAATATGGGCGCATGTGTTTAGCGGAAAGCCTTCCATACCAATATACGTTCGCAAGGTGAATGATATTGAGAGGCGGGATATCATGGAATACGTAATTATTTTTATGATACTGTTACTTCTTATGATGCAAAATAAAAACAGCCGCTGACACACAAATTCAAACCACGGCTGTTTTATTAAGCTAAAATTCGGCTTTCCGTATAAACGGTGCGCCTCTTTATTTATGGTTATTATATATAATCTATTTTAAGTTGTCAAGTTTTTGTATTTTAAAAGAGGAAATCAGATGTCAAATTTATGGATAGTGCTCGTTGCGGCATACGGAATTTTAAAGGGTATGCGCGATGTTTTTAAGAAAAAGGCTATGGAAAAGAGCACCGTTATGGAGGTGCTGTTCTTCTATACCCTTTTGTCGTTTATTTTTGTATTGCCGCAATGCGGAGATGCGCTTGAGGCTTCACCCCGCGATTTGTTCCTGACTTTTATTAAGTCAACCGCAATATTTATCGCGTGGATATGCTCGTTTAAAGCAATAAGCAAGGTTCCGATAAGCTTTTACGGAGTTATGGATATGGCACAGCTTATATTCTCCACTTTGCTCGGCGTTATCGTTCTTAATGAGAATATGACTTTGCCGCGCACAATCGGGTTTGCGCTTGTGCTGGTCGGTCTTTACCTTGTCAACCTCAAAAAATCGGGTGACGACAAACGGATAAAGCCAAAATACATAATAATGATTTTAATTTCCTGCCTGTTTAACGCCGTATCGGGCACGTTCGACAAGGTTCTTATGCAGACAATGACAAGCAGTCAGCTGCAATTTTGGTATATGCTGTTCCTCACTCTTATGTACGCGGTATATATGGGCTTGACGCGCACCAAGCTTAATTTTAAGGCGATGTACAAAAACTTATGGATACCATTGCTTGCTGTGCTTTTCGTCGTGGGTGACAAGGCGCTGTTCATCGCAAATCAAAGTCCCAACAGTCACGTTGTAGTTATGACGCTTATCAAGCAGTGCTGTGTCATTGTCACGATTATCGGCGGCAAAATTATGTTTAAAGAAAAGAATATACTATACCGCATATTATGCTCGCTTATTATTATCCTCGGAATTACCGTTGCGACAGTGTCGTCCGTAGTTTAAGCTTATCCTCAGCGCGGATGGTTATGATATAATAAAGAGCTGCGCAGAACAGAATATATGCGGTAAAAGTAACAGCTCCCGGTGCAAACTCGGGGTTTGCATTAATGCGTGTTCCCTTTAAAGCCGCTGCTGCAGCACAGATGACTTTGAGCGGAATATACAGAACGACTATTGCGCAAATCCTCGCCGCAAACGGAAAAATCAGATACAGTACAAAGTTTATAAGACCTGCCGAAAACGCAATCATCGTGCAGGGTATTACTATAATATTTCCAATAACAGCGCCCGGGCTTACGCCTCCGAAATAATAAACGCTGAGCGGAATAACCAGTATCTGACACGCTATCGGTACGGAAAAACAGTCTAAAATTTTCTCTGACACACCGATGAATTTTTCTTTCTTGTCATCACGGACTCTAAACAGCTTTACAATCTTCATTGATATTATTCTGTTCCACATCGACAGCGGTCTTACAAATATGAGAAGTGACAAGCTTGCCGCAAAAGAGAGACAAAAACTCAGACTGTATATTACGTATGGATTTAAGATTATAAGCACAAGCGCCGCAAAGAACAGCGAGGTCAAAGAATCCGCATCTTTAAGAAGCAGCCGCGCTGTAAGCACAATGCTCACCATTATCACCGCCCTTAGCACAGACGGAGTGAATGCCGCTACGCAGGCGAACACAATTAAAAGCGGAATAATGAAAATCCCGCGCAGTCTGAACTTTACAACTCCGAGTATGCGCTCAAGAATTGCGCATAAGAACATAATATGTAGCCCCGACACCGCGGCAATATGCATTAGTCCCGCACCCGAAAGCGAATTATACAAAAGATCCGAAAAATCGTCTTTAATCCCGAGCATAATACCTTTTAGCAACGCGCTTGCATCGCTGTCTCGTATTACATACTCGGTATAATCACCGACTTTCTCACGCACAATATGACCGAAATACATAAAACGGCTCATAACAGTCGGACGCGCAGTATAAGTTTCATACGCTTTCGGAAATCCCGTGAGTACAATTCCCGAGGACAATAAGTGATTTCGATAGTTAAACCCGTCAATATTCTCACTCGGCAGCAAAAGTTTAGCGGTAAACTTAACACCGTCACCAAAATTTATCTCACTTCCGCAAGGCACAAACGCCATAATTCTGCCTTTGTTTTCAACACTGTTTTCTCCGCTTTCGATGTAAGAAGCATCAAGCTCAAACGCCGTATACTTGCCGCTGCCGGTAAGCTTAGGTTCACTGCACACCGTGCCGTACACGTCCGCTTCATTATTCGCAAACTCTCGTACGCCGCTGAAAAACAGCTTGTTGTACGCCGAGGCATAAAGTATTCCCGCGCAAAACACCGCCGCCGCAAGAAAAACAAAGCCGAAAGTTCGTACAACCTTCGGCTTCTTTGAAAATTTATACAGACATATCAAAGCCGCAGCAAGGCTTATACCGAGCAAATATAAGCGCTTCGGTAAATCAAATACGCTGAAATTATTTAAATAAATCAAGTCAGCGCAAACAAACACTAAGACAAAAATAACCAGATACCGCCTCCGGCTCATAAGCCTTTCAGCGCAAAACCTAAACATAATCCATCCTTCTTTATTTTATCTCTTGCTCCAAAGCATTAAATTCGGGCGAACTGAAAAACTCACCAAGGGTTATCCCGAGTCCGTCGCACAATATTTTTATTGTTTTTATCTTTGGATTTTTACTCTTTCCGTAAAGAATGCTTTTAAGAGACGAACGTGATAAACCCGATACGGCAGCCAATTTGTTAACAGATATATTTCTCTCGCCGCATAATCGAATAATTCTGATTTTTACAGCATCAACAAGACTCATATTATCACCATACTTTTTAAAATATTGTATATTATTTCAAAAAAGCATATGGGCGATGCATAACACCATTATGCTATTATATAAAAAAGACACATAAGGGAGCGTCAACTCGACACACCCTTAGACTTTCGAAAAGACTTAATTTAGCATAACAACAGCATAAACATATGTAGGAAACGACGACCTCGGCGTTCCGTGCAAATTAACGTCTGACGCCATATAATGCAGGTTTGCCGCCTCACGTTAGCTTAGCACGGAGCGCCGAGTCGACGCTCCCTACAAATAAGTTTGCTTCACTTTTTCATAGCAAAAACAGAAAATATTTTCAGATGCTTTTTATAAAGAAACAAAAAATTAAAGTTATCAAATTATTATCTATTGATTATCTATCGTACTTCTCTTAAAAATGCCTCCATCCGGTTTAATGCTTCGTTTATGTTTTCGATGGAGTATGCGTAGGAGCAGCGGATAAATCCTTCGCCGCTCTTGCCGAATGCGCCGCCGGGAACTACTGCAAGTTTCTTGCTGTACAGCAGCTTTTCGCAGAACGCATTTGAGTCGAGTCCCGCGCTTTCGATACACGGGAAGCAATAAAACGCGCCGCGCGGCTCGAAACAGCTAAGTCCCATTGCATTAAAACCGCCGACTATAACCTGACGGCGGTAGTTGTACTCGCGCCGCATCATCTCTATATCCTCATCGCCGTTTCTGAGCGCCTCAATCGCAGCATACTGTGCAGTTGTCGGCGCGGACATAATTGCGTACTGGTGAACCTTGGTCATTGCCTTAATCAGAGCGGGATGCCCGAGTGCGTATCCGAGTCTCCAGCCCGTCATAGCGTAAGCCTTGGAAAAGCCGCTTACAATAACCGTTCTCTCGTACATTCCGTCAATTTCGGCGATAGACACGTGTCTGTCGTCGCTGTATGTAAGCTCTGCGTAAATCTCGTCCGAAAGCACCATTATATCGGTTCCGCGCAGAACCTCGGCAATCCCCTCGAGGTCAGCCCTCTCCATAACCGCTCCCGTCGGATTATTCGGAAAAGGCAGAACAAGCGCGCGGGTTTTGGGCGTAATCGCCGCTTTTAATTCCTCAGGCG
>UQOT01000094.1 GCA_900542675.1 uncultured Eubacteriales bacterium
TGTTCGGGCTCGGCGGCATCAAGAACGTCGGCGGCGGAGTGGTTGAAGAGATTGAGAAGGAACTCTTAACGGGCGGTGTTTTCGGCTCGTTTACCGATTTTTGCACCAGAATGACCGGCAAGAAGGTCAACAAGCGCGTTGTGGAAAACTTGATAAAGAGCGGTTGCTTTGACAGTATGGGCTTAAAGCGCAGCGTGCTGCTCAGCGAGTGTGATTTGCTGATGGACAGGCTTGCGGCGAACGCGAAGAACGAAGTTCCCGGGCAGATGTCGCTGTTTGACCTTGATGACGATGCTATGTCGGCTGTGCCCGAGGATAAGTTTGAGGACAAGCCGGAGTTTCCGGTTGAGCAATTGCTCGCGATGGAAAAAGAGAGCATAGGTATGTATGTTTCGGGGCATCCGCTTGAAAAATGGCGTGAAATGCAGTACAATTCAAATATCACGACAGCATTATCCGTAATTCTTGATGAGGACAGGCGATATAGCCCGGGTGACAATGTTACAATGCTCGGCGTAATCACGTCTGCGAGGACGCGGACAACCAAAAAGAATGAGATTATGAAGTATATTATGCTTGAGGACTTAACCGCGGAGATTGAGTGTATAGTCTTTCCAAGCACCGTGCGGCAGTATGATAACCTTTTAAAAAAGGATACAAAGGTATTGGTAAGCGGCGACCTTGATATAACCGACGACAACCCGCCCAAGCTGAGGGTTCACACAATTCAGCCGCTTACGGCGCCGATAAAGCCGAAGGCGAGAGAAACATCGCAGAAAAAGCTGTACATCAGACTGAAGTCAGGCGATGAACAGGGGCTTAATATAATCAAAAATACATTAAGCGGCGCGGGCGGAGATATGGATACAGTGATATACTTCTCCGATACAAAAAAGAAGATGCTCGCCCCGAAAAGTATGCGCGTAAGTCTCGGTGATGAGCGCATCGCCGCACTTAAAAGCATATTCGGCGACGATAACGTTGTGATATCGTAGTTAGGCCTTCACCTCAGGGGAAGGCTTGCGGGCGCCCGCAGGCACGTAATCACGTAATATAGTAAAGAAGGAACAAATATGAAAAAATCAACAAAATCAGAGGTGCTGCGCATATTGCGCGGCGCGTGCGGCGAGCCTGTATCCGGTGAAACGCTCGCAGAGGAAATCGGCGTCAGCCGTAATTCCGTCTGGAAGGCGGTGGCCGCGCTAAAGGACGAGGGCTATAACATAGACGGCAAGCAGAAGCGCGGCTATGTACTGAGTGAGAGCGACGTGCTCTCCGCTGCCGAGATCAGTCGGTTTTTATATAAGCCGGAATATAGAGACAGGATAATCTTATTTCAGGAGGTTGACTCGACAAACGATGCGGCAAAGCGTTATGCGGCGGAGAATAAATCACACGAATTATTCGATAGGGTGTTTATAGCATCAACGCAGACTGCGGGCAAGGGCAGACGCGGCAGGAGCTTTTATTCACCGCCGAAGTCGGGGCTTTATATCAGCTTTCTGCTGCACCCGAACCTTACTGCTGAGAGCGCGGTTATGCTGACAACCGCAGCATCTGTCTGCGTATACGAGGCAGTCAAGACTGTAACGGGGCTTGAGACGCAGATTAAATGGGTCAATGATGTGTATTTGAACGGCAAAAAGATTTGCGGTATCCTGACCGAGGCGGTCACTGATTTTGAGAGCGGCGGAGTTGAGAGCGTAGTAATCGGCATAGGAATTAATATCTCGACCGCCGATTTCCCCGGGGACGTAAGCGATGTTGCGGGCAGTCTCGGCAGTACGGACGGCGACATAAGAAGCCGTCTGGCAGCTGAGGTTATAAATGAGGTTGACAAAATTATCTGTGGCGATATAATAGGAAGCGGTGACTTTAGCTATATTGATAAGTATAAAGAAAAATCAATGGTGCTGGGCAGGGAGATACGCATAGTTAATACGGACGAAGCTGCACGCGTGCTTGACATAGACAACCGCGGCGGACTCGTTGTTGAGACCGAAAGCGGACGCCGTACCCTGAGCACCGGCGAAATCAGCATACGTCTGAAATAACGCCGAACGGAGATTTTTATGAAGAAAAGCAAAATTTTCAGCACATCTAAATTTGGAATTGTTTTTGAACATTGCCGCTGCGGCTTGGTGTGGCGGAATATGGGCTCGGCATTGCATTTGGGCAAAATCATTTCCAAATTGATAATGTTCATTGCAACGATAATGGTTATACAAATGCTGTTTGCGGCAAACTGTTACGCCATTGACTTTAATATGGACGAAATCTTAAGCTCGGTTGTAACCGTTCGCACTGGGCTCAGCGTCGGCACGGGCTTTGCCGTGTCAAACGACAAGATAATAACAAATCAGCACGTGACAAACGGATTTTCGGAATTTATCGTCGAAACCAAAAGCGGCAGTATGTACTCGGCAAAGTTAATCGCAACGGATGCCGAAAAGGATTTAAGTCTTGCTTTGGTTGCGGGTGCGGATTTTAAGACAATCCCTATGACGACCGATATGCCTCCGCTCGGTACGGATTTATACGCCGTCGGCTCGCCGCAGGGAATGAATTTTTCGGTCAGCCGCGGAGTGCTGTCAACCGCGGACAGAGAAGTCGGCGGGGTACACTATATCCAGACCGACGCCGCGATAAATCCGGGCAACAGCGGAGGACCGCTTATAAATCAGAAGGGGCAGGTGATTGGCGTTAACAATATGCGTATTCAGGACGCAGACAGAATATCGCTCGCCGTGCCGATGAGCTCGGTTATTGAGTTTTTGTCGGGCAGCGGAGCGGAGGTCATAATAAGCGACCCAAACAGTTTAGTTCTTGAAAGTCCGGGCAGCATCGTCGTTCAAAGCGGCGAAAATACAGATTATACGGTGCAGTCCGAGGAGCAGTACGCAAACGACCTCAGAAATCAATACAATGCGGTTTTATCCGCAGCTAAGCGGCAGAATAAGATTTTGCTTATTGCGCTTATCGCTTTAGCTCTTTTGTGCTTTATATTTATGCTATCAATGCTGTCGCAGAAGGATAAACTCAGGCGCAGCGCCGAAAACTTTGATAAAGCGGTTGTAGTCTTAAAGCGTCAAAACGCGCAGATACGTCAGCTTAAAGCAGAAGCGGACGCCGACAGAGCCCGCCGCCGAATTCCGCCGCACGTATACCGCCCCGCCCACAGCCGCGGGCACAGACGTGCAGGAAGGTAGGGATTACGTATTATTAATTTGAGTATCATTTTCGGCGCGAATGTTTAGATTGCGCCAGCGTGAAAGGCGCCCCGTAGGGGCGCCTCTCGGGCAGAAGTTATCCGCCTGCAGGCTTCGTTTTGCGTTCGCGGCATATATCGAGCTACGTTTTATAATATTATTATATAACCAGTATTTATATTTGTCAAGAGTTTTATTGTAAAAATATACACAATAATATAAATACTTATTATATAATATTTGTTAATATTTTTAAGGAGAGATAAAAATGGGAAAAGTTTCGGAGGCACAGAAAAGAGCTTCAAAAAAGTATTCGCAAAAAACATATTGTAATATTTCGTTTAGATTACGCAAGGAATTACAGCCGCGTATGGCGGAGTATATGAAGATGAACGGCTATGAGAGCAAAAACGGAATACTGGTTTCCGCACTTAAATATTGTATGGACAATAATATTGACCTTTCCGGGTACATAGAGCCTAAGGAGAAATGAAATGGGAAAAGTATCAGAAGCACAAAAAAGAGCTAATAAAAAATATGCTCTAAAAACTTATTGTAATTTTACATTCAGAATGCGCAAGGAGTTACAGCCGCGTATGGCGGAGTATATGAAGTTAAACGACTGTGACAGCAAAAACAGAATAGTACTTTCTGCTCTTAAATATTGTATGGATAACAATATTGACCTTTCCGAATACATAAAGCCTAAGGAGAGATAAAAATGGGAAAAGTCTCTCCGATGGGGAGGTGGACGCCGTTAGGCGGTCGGAGGGGTTCAGAATGCGCTGAAGTATATGAAACGGGATAGTGCATATTGATAGTGAAGTGCCAAAGTATATTTGGTTACCCGTCGGGGGAGCCTTTTGATTGCCAATTGCATTAAAGGAGAAAAAGTTATGAATATCCGAAATAGGAAAAGTGAGTTTTTGGAGTGTGAGAGACTTATTATTTTTATCGGGCTTATGAGCGTCGGAGGATTTTTGGGCGCTTTTACATATAATCTTCGCGGCGGTGTGTTTTGCAATGCACAGACCGCAAATTTTGTGCTGCTTGCAATGGAAATAGGAAAAGGCCGCTGGCTCGGTGCGGCGTATCTGCTTATACCGATAAGCGCGTACTTTTTGGGTGCGGTTATATCCGAGGCTGTGCCGCTCAGCGTCAGAAAGACGGGGCTTGTCCGATGGGATACCCTGCTTGTCGGCTTTGAGATTATAGTTACGGTTTTGCTCGGGTTCCTGCCTGAGAGCGCGCCGAACCAAATAACTCAGGTTGCGGTCAACTTTATTTGTTCAATGCAGTACAACACCTTCCGTCAGGCGGAGGGTACGCCTATGGCGACGACCTTCTGCACCAATCATCTGCGGCAGACGGGAATTCACCTTGTCAAGTGGATGCGTAAGAAAGATGAAAATGCACTCAAAAGATGCGGCAAGCATTTATGTATGCTCGCGTTTTTTATCTGCGGCGGTATTGTATCGACCGTACTGTGTCATTTCTTTCTCGGAAAGGCTATTTGGGGCGCAAGTGTGATACTTTTAATCCTCTTTATCGACCTGCTCCACGCTGACCTCACAACAGAGCATAATCTTTTGAACAAAGCGCCGATGGGGCACTAAAATATTGTTGACATTTAAGATAAAAACGTATAAAATAGATTTATATGTATTTAAAGGAGCCGATGTTATGAGCATAAAAAGACTTTTTGTTGAAAAGAAAAAGGGTTTTGATATCGAAGCCCGCGAGAAGAAGCAGGATTTGATTGAAAACTTGGGTTTGACGCGTCTTACAAACGTACGCGTTATCAACCGCTACGACATAGACGGCATTTCGGACGCGGAGCTTGAGGCAGTTCTGCCGTGCGTTTTCGCAGAGCCGCAGGTAGATAACGTTGCCTGTGAAAATATAGAAATTCCAAAAGAGGACAAGTATTTTGCAGTAGAGTATTTGCCGGGACAGTTTGACCAGCGCGCGGACAGTGCGGCGCAGTGTACGCAGATTATGACGGGCGGCGAAAAGCCGATAGTCAGAACGGCAAAGATTATAGTCCTCTCGGGCGATATCTCGGATGAGGAATTAAGGATGGTCGAGCATTATACCGTAAACCCCGTTGAGTCGCGTCTTGCCTCAATGAATAAGCCCGAAACGCTCAGTGATAAGACGGATGAGCCTAAGGACGTTAAGATAATAGACGGCTTTATAGATATGGATGATACGTCTCTTGACAAGATGATTAAGGATTTGGGTCTTGCAATGGATGAGGACGATATAAGGTTCTGCCGCGATTACTTTAAGAACACCGAAAAGCGCGACCCGTCACTGACCGAGATAAGAATGATTGACACATATTGGTCGGATCATTGCCGTCACACAACTTTTGGCACAAAGCTCAATAATATCAAGATAAAGAACGAGTTTATAAAGGGCGTATATAATGATTATTTAGAGTCGCGCAAGTTCGTATACGGCGAAAAAAAGAAGAACATTTGCCTTATGGATGTTGCGACAATCGCTGTTAAGGAGCTTAAAAGGCGCGGCATATTAACGGCGCTTGACGAGAGCGAGGAGATTAACGCCTGCTCGATTGAAGTCGAAGTTGATATGACTGACGGAACAAAAGAGGATTGGCTTGTTATGTTCAAGAACGAGACGCACAACCACCCGACGGAAATTGAGCCGTTCGGCGGCGCTGCGACCTGTCTTGGCGGAGCTATACGCGACCCGCTGTCGGGACGTTCGTACGTATATCAGGCTATGCGCGTAACCGGCGCGGGCGACCCGAGAAAGACGCTTAAAGAGACGCTTGAGGGCAAGCTGCCGCAGCGTAAGCTGGTGCTTGGCGCGGCGCACGGCTACAGCTCATACGGTAACCAGATAGGTCTTGCGACGGGCGTTGTTAACGAGATTTACGACGAGGGCTATGTCGCAAAGCGTATGGAGATAGGCGCGGTAATCGCGGCAACGCCTAAAGATCACGTTATCCGTGAGGTTCCCGAGCCGGGCGATATAGTAATCTTGCTCGGCGGTATGACGGGACGCGACGGCTGCGGCGGTGCGACGGGTTCGTCAAAAGCGCACGACAGTTCATCGCTTGAGACCTGCGGCGCAGAGGTTCAGAAGGGTAATCCGCCGGTTGAGCGCAAGCTCCAGAGATTGTTCAGAAAGAAAGAGGTAACGACGCTCATAAGACGCTGCAACGACTTTGGCGCGGGAGGTGTGTCGGTTGCAATAGGAGAGCTTGCGGACGGACTTACAATAAACCTTGACAAGGTGCCGAAGAAGTACGAGGGTCTTGACGGAACCGAGCTTGCCATTTCGGAATCACAGGAGAGAATGGCGGTTGTTGTGCGCTCAAAGGATGCGGATAAGTTCATCGCCGAGGCGGACAAGGAAAATCTTGACGCGGTAATTGTTGCGGAGGTGACCGAAAGTCCGAGACTTGTTATGAATTGGCGCGGCAAAACTATCTGCGATATCTCGCGTGAGTTCTTAAACACCAACGGTGCGGAGAAGAATGCAGACGCGGAGATTACGACTGACGATTTTTCGACCGATGTGCTCGAGTTCAAGGCTGACGGCGACACATATAAAGAAAAGATATTAAATATGATGAGCGACTTAAACATATGCTCACAAAAGGGG
>UQOT01000095.1 GCA_900542675.1 uncultured Eubacteriales bacterium
CAATAGGCAAAAGACCAACCGCAGTGAGAACCGAAAATCTTCCGCCGACGTCATCGGGAACCACAAATGTTTGATATCCCTCTGTGTCCGCAAGGTTTTTCAGCGCGCCCTTAGCTTTATCGGTTGTCGCGTAAATTCTGTCCTTAGCGCCGTCCTTACCATACTTTTCTTCAAGGTAATTCTTGAAAATTCTGAAAGCGATAGCCGGCTCAGTTGTTGTACCCGACTTAGAAATAATATTAACCGAAACATCCTTGCCTTCAATCGTCTTTAAAACGTCGTTTAAGTAGTTCGGGCTGATAT
Source organism: uncultured Eubacteriales bacterium (assembly GCA_900542675.1). Lineage (GTDB taxonomy): Bacteria > Bacillota > Clostridia > Monoglobales > Monoglobaceae > Monoglobus. The sequence goes on from UQOT01000095.1 coordinate 304, forward strand.
TATTGCCGGCAAATATAATCTGCGGCTTTGCGTTATAATTATAGAACTGACCGTTTATAAAGTCAACGGCAGCCTTTGCGCCGAGGTATGAACCGCCGATACCTACAACAATTAAAACATCACTGTCATTTCTGATTTTTTCAGCAGCAGCCTTAATTCTCGCAAACTCCTCTTTGTCATAATCAACCGGAAGGTCAATCCAGCCGAGATAATCATTGCCCGCGCCGGACTTACCCATTAAAACCTTATCTACGGCTTCAATCTGCGCCTGCATATTGTCAATCTCGTCCTGCGCAAAAAATCCGAGCGCTCTCTGGTAGTTAAAAGTTACGTTCTTAGACATAAATATTTACTCCTTTATATTAATATTTTTATTAAATTCCACTGATAATTATTTTACCATAGTTGTAAAATTTGTGCAATACCTATTAAGAAAAATATTTTAAAATTTTGAAAGTCACGTAAATACGCCATTTCATTAGGGTTTACAGATATATTTTTTGACAATGGTTTTATTCCATAACGACATATATTTGCATAAGTTTGCATATTCACTACTTGAAAAGTAGTAAAGAAAGTAGTAAATACTATTTACATGATACCAAGCTTCAACATTTCATCTTTAACATAACTAAGCCCTGAGTACGAAAGTACCATTGCCAATGATGTGCTACCGCCGGCTTGCCATTCTTATCTAAATACAAAAAACCGCATTTCCCATCTATCATACGTAAAATTCTATTTTTATTATCGCGCCTTTTAACGCTCATAATTGCTCCTTTCTCTACAATCATTGAAAGAGCCTCAACAATGATTGTATTATATCATAGCCGAGGCTTATATTCAACCCTTATTTATTAAATAAATTTTTTAGGCTATTACTATAGGGATGTACATTTATTTAATAATACTCGAATTTTGTTCTCTTAATTAAAATCTTATTACCGTTCTGGATAAAGAAATCAGCGTCTCATTTTCTGCAATGATTCTCCTTAACTTCTTTTCACCAACATTAAAATACTCTGCCGCTTGTTTAATTGATAGTGCGTATTTTTCCCACACCGGAATTTGTTGTACTATACAATCACCGTCCTTTGCGTAGGGTGAGCGGGCATTATACCCACCCACCCTATTGTTAATTAAAGGTTATTTTATTTCTGATGTCGCATTTGATAACCTCGCACCGTTACTCCCTTTACTTATAAACCATTCATTCCAATTATTAGGTAGTTTTGTTATAGTGTCTATGTCTAAGCTGTTATCTTTAGTATATCATCATTACATTTGTTTCTTAATTGCTTTACAAGTTCTAATAAATCATCCCATGAATCAAAAGGTTCTAATCCTTGCATAACTATTAATTAAGTTATCGGATTGTTGATATATTTATTACAATATCTTGTATCTTTACGTCTATATTCTTTTCTTTTGTCAGAGGATTATTTTGACATATTCTGCACCGCACTTAAATGTACGGAAACATTATTGTCATAGACGCAGCTGTATGCATATTTCCTTCCGATTGAACTTTCTGCTCCGCTGCTCCAGACATCATTTTCTATATTATAAATATTAACTGCAGTCTTACTGCCTTCTCCGCCAATAATGTATAACTTTCCGCTGTATATATTTGTCACGCTGCTTTCTTCCGGATATGACGAAGTTGTTCTATCCCTATATTCCTTTGTGCAGTTATCAGTATAAAGTACAATTTATCTGCGCACACTATTACATCATTGAAAAATATCCCACCATTTGAAGATGACACAATAGTATTTGTTATTCCGTTAGTTGGATCTTTCTCTGTCAAATTATACGGCATATAATATCCGTCTCCCCCGTCCGACTCGCAGCTTGCACTATATGTATAAATCTTTCCGTTGCAAAACGCACTTATTGTTTTTTCGTGCCACATCAAACTTGCACGGTTGCCGTAACTTGTCATAGTCCCTGTCTCAGGGTCATACACCGCATATTTGTCACCGATTATATAAATCAAGCCGTTATATGTATAAACATCACCTATCGCATTATCGGTAATCTCCGCGTGACAAGTCGGTTCAACAGGCTCTTCACTGCTGTCGGGCGCGGATAATTCGCAATCTTCCTGTGCCGTCGGCTCAGGCTCGGTGTCAGCTTCCAAATCTAAATTCGCTTCTGTACTGTCTCCCAAAGCTTCCGTCTCGCTTTCAACTACAACCGCTTCCGATGCGTTTTCCGCAAATACGGCTTCAAAATTAATTATACTTAATAGCATTAACACAACTAATAATAAACTTACAATTCTATTATTTCTTACAAAATTTCCCTCCTTAAAAGTTAATAATGGACTGAGCAAATTTAATAATAACATTCGCCCAATCCATCGCCTTCATCTATTTGATTAGATTTTGTTTGTACTACGATATTTTCATAGCACATTTTTAACTTGCCTTAATTGAAATTCTTAAATTTTTCTAAGTTCTTTGGTTCCTCCGACTCATAGAATGGCAATGTACAAGCAGAATTAACAGCTAAAACAACAAATGCAAAAGCGGCTTACCTATGCTCATCTGCCGTCATATCGGCGATTACAGACATCATTGCTTTTACAATCTTTGGATCAAACTGATTGCCGCTGCACTTATTAAACTCTCCCATTATATATTCGCGCGGATACGCTTCACGACCCGGACGTTCGCTCGACATTGCCTCATACGCATCCGCAACACCGATTATTCTTGAAAAAATCGGTATACTATCACCTGCCATAGCGTCAGGATAACCGCTTCCATCATATCTTTCGTGATGATGCTTAACCGCACCTGCGTATCTCTTAAGCTCCGGCACAGAGCTTATAAACTCCGCGCCCGCAATCGGATGTGCATTCCATTCCTCACGTTCTTCCGGAGTCATACTCAGTTTTGATTTATTGAGCAGCTTGTCCGACATATACACCTTCCCCACATCGTGCAAAAGAGCAGCATAATACAACCCATCCAAATCTTTAATTCCAATCTTTTCACCTATCCGTCTTGAAATAACGGCAACTCTTCTGCTGTGCCCGCCCGAGTATGGCATCTTTCTCTCGAATGTATCAATCATCGCAAACATAGCATCATCCGTCAGACTGCGGGCACATCTCTCAGTTTTCACAACACGCTTTACTGATGTTTTATAATCCGCCTTTACACCGCGTACGGATTTTCGCTTGACAATTGCTCCAATACCCATAATCCCCGCTGAAAGCGCCGTTATTGCAGGTGCTGAAACTAACGCGGGGATATTAAACTTTTTACTCTTCTTTTTCATTTGTGACACCTCCTAAAACTACAAAACTACATTAAACACTCCGTCCGCTTTTGCGACAAGTTCAGTCTCATAGAATCTGCGCATCGCATCGGACATATATGTTACGTCCTTAACACCTGCCGTCTCATAGCATGAATGCATCGCAAGCTGAGCAAGTCCGATATCCGCCGTATTAATTGAAATATGCTCGCCCGACAGATTGCCGAGAGTCGAACCGCCCGGCACATCGCTGCGATTGACGTATTCCTGATACGGAACCTTTTCCGCGTCGCAAATCCTTTTAAACACCGCCTCTGAAACAGCGTCTGTCGTATACTTCTGCTGTGCATTATACTTTATAACCACACCGCCGTTTAAAACAGGCTTATTTGTCGGGCACGCCTTTTCCTCATAGTTTGGATGCACCGCGTGTCCGTTATCCGCCGATAACATAAAGCTTGACGCAAGAGTGCGTATAAATTCTGCTTCATCCATACCGATACCCGCTGAAATTCTAAAGAGCACGTCATACAAAAATGTTGACTTAGCGCCCTGCTTGGTTCCGCTTCCAACCTCTTCATTGTCAAAAACACAGTAAACCTTGGCAGAGCCTGACGGCTTAGACTCTAAAAGAGCTTTAAGCGACAAATATGCACATTCTAAGTTATCTATTCTCGGAGATAAGAAAAACTCATCTTCCGCCCCTGCAATTACACCTTTTTCGCGATTATATAAAAACAAATCCGTGCCCAACACTTCTGCCTTTTCACCGTCCGCAGCCGCTTTTTTGAGCAGCTTACAAAATGCGTCTTTTTCACCTCCGCCGCAGATAAGCGGCAGCATATCCTTCTGAGCATTATAACTGTACCCATCATTGACCGAACGGTTCATATGAATAGCCAGACTCGGTATAACAGCAATGTTTTTGTCAAAATTGATAAGCCTTGCTTCAACTCCATTATCTGTTGAAACCAGAACTCTGCCGGCAATTGAGAGCGGTCTGTCAAACCATGTTGAGCATATCATTCCGCCGTACTTTTCGATATTCAGCTTCAAATATTCGCCGCACACCGTCATTTCGGGATTTGGCTTTATTTTAAAGCACGGTGAATCGCCATGACTCGCAACTGCCATAAAACCGCCGATATTCAGCTTTTCAGGCAAGCAAATTGCAATAATCGATGACATATTTCTTGTGACAAAATACTTGCCGCCCGGCTTTACATCCCACTTTTCTGACTCACTTAGCCGAATATATCCGTTTTTTTCAAGCTTTTCAGAAATATTATGAACCGCCTGAAACACGGTTGGGCTCTTATCTATAAAATCAATAACCTCACTTGCTGCATTTATATATTTATTTTTCATAAAAAATCCTCCTTTTGTACAGTATAACCATAATTAATATGTATAATATCTTTACAAAACAGATTTAATATATAACAATTAAATTATAACACATATTATAGTAAAGTCAAGAATTGATAATAATAAGAAAAGGAGATGAGATGATGAGTATTAATTCAAAAACCAAAGAAAAACAAATCACTGCGTACAGTATGGCGTTTATGGCATTTTCCGCAGTATGGGGCTTTGGAAACGTTGTGAACGGCTATCGCTACTACGGCGGTATGAGCGTAACGCTTATGTGGGTTTTAATGTTTGCGCTATACTTTGTTCCGTATGCGCTTATGGTAGGTGAACTCGGTTCGGCATTTAAGAACGAGGGCGGCGGCGTTAGCTCGTGGATTGACCGCACAATGGGAAAGCGGCTCGCCTTTTACGCCGGCTGGACGTATTGGGTCGTACACATTCCCTACCTCTCCCAGAAACCGACAACTTCGCTCGTTGCACTCGGCTGGATAATATTCGGTGACGGCAGAGTCGGCAGCAGCGGTTGGAAGATGTTTGAAAGCGGCATTTTAAGTCAAATACCTACAGCTACAATTGTACAGATATTAGGTCTTGTGGTATTCTTTATTACGGTATTTATGGCTCTACGCGGCATTACGTTTTTAAAGAAAATAAGTTCTATCGCAGGTACGGCAATGTTTGTAATGTCAATTTTGTTTATAATTATGATGATTGCAGCACCCGGAATAACCGGACAAGTTCATTGGGCGCAAATCGACTGGTCGTGGAAAACATTTGTTCCGGCTTTCGATAAAAACTCAATTATGAATATCGCAATTCTGATATTTGCCGTCGGCGGTTGTGAAAAGCTCTCACCCTATGTCAACAAAATGAACAATCCTTCCAAAAGTTTTCCAAAGGGTATGATTTTACTTGCAGTTATGGTCGCTGTCTGCGCGATACTCGGCACAATTGCACTCGGCCTTATGTTCGCCGGTCAGCCGCTTGACAATGAGTTTGTCACAAACGGTCAATATCTTGCGTTCCAGAGGGTTGGACAGTACTATGGACTCGGCAACAGTCTGATGATAATTTACGCCGTGTGCTTCCTTGTCGTACAAATCGCAGTAATGATTGTGTCAATTGATGCGCCGCTGCGTATGCTGCTTGACACAGCGGACGAAAAATATATCCCAAACTGGCTCACTAAAACCAACAAACGCGGAGTCTATAAAAACGGTGTTCTTGTTGTAACAATAGCTGTCTCAATTCTGATTATTGTTCCCGCTCTCGGTATCGGAAGCGTAAGCGATATAGTAGACTTCGTTATCGGACTTAACTCAATCTGTATGCCTCTGCGCTATCTTTGGGTTTTTGCGGCATATATCGCACTAAAAAAACACACCGAACAATATCCGTCTGGCTACCACTTCACAAAGAGCAAAAAATTCGGTATGTTTGTCGGCGCATGGTGCTTAGCACTTACTGCATTTGCCTGCATAACGAAAATCTTTAACGTGGACGGCAACTATTTTAAACTTACCATAAATATCTTAACACCGTTTATCCTTCTTGGCATAGGACTCATCCTCCCTGCCACTGCGAAAAGAACAAACAAATAATACGACGAGAAAATTATTATACGTCACATTATATAAATATTAAATATTTAAAATATGAGAAGCAAAAAGGCATACCGCAAAGTTTAAAAGCGATATGCCTTTTGTGTATTATGCTTAACTTACTATATTGTATGGATAAAAAGATGCTTTTGCTGGCGCTCAACGGGTAAAGGGTGCGAAGTCGCTCGAGCGAAGGGGGTGCTCTTGAGAGATTTCGCAAAA
>UQOT01000096.1 GCA_900542675.1 uncultured Eubacteriales bacterium
AGCTTACGTTTGAGCCTATGATCCCAGCTCCGCAATTAAAGGCATTCTTTCGGGATTGACTACATTTTATCATATTTTGACTACAAAATGCAATATTGAAATACTACAAATTGTAGTCGCTGCAATTGTGAAATATGATAAAATGTAGTCAGAGGTGATTAACCATGTATGCGGAAACTTTCGCACAAAAATTAAAAAAAGCCCGTGAAAATACGGGCTTCACACAAAGAGAAGTAGCAAGAGAATTAAACATGAAACAAGGAACATTAGCAAGCTATGAAACAGGCAGAACAGAACCAGACATAGAAACAATGTGCAAACTGATAGACTTTTACGGAATTAATGCTAATTGGCTTTTAGGAACACTGGGAGAGTCGGGAAAAACATAAAAATATCAGCTATCCCCCTGTCCCCCTTTCAGAACTTGAAAGGGGGTATTTATTTTTTGGGAAGCCGCAGACAGACAGCCCCTTAACCGGCGCGCCTGCTCTTTCCTTTGTTTTGTCGGCGTAGGTAATCCGTCTTGCAGAGTAGCGGGAACCATGTTATTATTCTGTTTTCTCTCGCTGGCTGATTAGAGCGGCGTGTTTGTGCGCCTTTCGTGGTTTTCGCGCCTTTGCGGGGCTGTCTGTCTGCTTTACACTAATGCGACAAGGGCGATTTTGTTGCGCTTCGCGCGGTTTGCTGATATGGGGGATTTGTTGAAGCCTGTCGGAGGGACTAATCTGCCCATCACCCTTAACCGCGCGAGGGTCGCAATTTGTGGAGCGCAGGAGCGCATTTTTGCAATTTTCCATGTTTTTGCGTTATGATCGGCGAGCTTCGGCGGCGTCCGTGGCGGTTTTGGTTCTCCTGCCCTTGTGGTTCTCCTGCTCTGGGCGGCGTGTTTCTGTTTGTATCCGATTTTTTATGTACCTGAATAAGGGGCTGTCTGTCTGCGGCTTCGTGATTTTATTCTGTCCACACTTATTTTTAGTTTTTCCTGCTGTTTTTACTGGAAATAAGCTTTAGAATTTGTGCATAAAAAAAGAGGACTACAGCTAATGTGCAATCCTCATAATTTTTGGAGTTATCTATTTTTTATTTTACGCAATTAGCCATATTTTCACCTCTCACTTTTTCCAGTTATCTTTATCTTCATTATACCGTGTTTACAGTGCAGTGTCAAGATTATTAAAATGGATACTCGTCAAACTCAACAAAGTTAATTACTATATCCAACGTATCATCAAGAACATACGTTTTAACATCACCATCAGCAAGAAAAAGACGAACATAACCGTTTTTACGGTCAACATTCAGAACATCATTAAAAGAACCGATTAGATCACAATTATCATAAAGACGAACAGACATAACATAGTTCATTAATATCACCTCAAAAAATAAATGCTACTGAGTTCATCGTGAAGAACGTTAAACTCATCATTAGTAAGCTTATGGTAAAAGAAAGCCGCCATCAAGAACCGTGAAAGAAAAGAAAATTCATCATACCTTTCAAATGACTTTTCTATTAACGACTGAAGAGAATCGGCGAAAACGCTATTTCCACACTGTTTAGCAAATGTATCAAGATTAATCATAATTATACCCCCTGGGCTTAAGCCCTTGACTTTTATTTCTCACTGTGTTATAATTAAGCCACTCGGGAGCGTGAGAGTTCCCCCGAGGGCTATTTGCTTATATAGGCGGTTGGGTGTGCAAAGCTGACCGCCTATATTCTTTTACCGAAGCAGAAGCTTCTCGATTGCTTCAATGCTTCTAAGAGCAAGCCCCCGAAAGGAGGCGTTTTTTGTGCTACTCCCTTTTACGACCGCCAAGGGTATTCCGTCTTATAGCCTGCTGCGTTCTCGTGGTATCCTCGCCGAGCCTGATCTCTCTGACGAGCCGGCGGAACATATTCGGCAGAAAGCGCGTGACCAGGTCGGCACACTCAACATAGTTGGCGCAGCTTCTGCAGGCGTCGAACTGCAGGCAGGACGCGCAGGGCGTGTATTTCATATCCTTGAAATGCTCGCGGCACATCTGACGGTGATTGCACTCCCACCAATCACAAGTCATAGCCGTTCTTGTAGATATAGTTCATGACCTTAGACAACCCGACGGTTTTAAGCCAGTGTGAAACGTGCTCCGCCTGGCGATGGACGTATACCCATTTACCATTGCGCGCAGCGACCGAATAAACGCCGCGAGACTTCAAATCCTTATACATGATGTACAAGAACGCGCTCCAGAGCTCGCTAACGCTCTGCACGCCCTTAAACTTAAACAAAGTATGGTTGCACTCAATAGCGATATCTCCATCAGCAGAAGCGGCGTCAAACGCTGTCTGTACATAGTTATCATCGAACGGGACAATAAACGTCCTGAACTCGCCCTTTTTGGGGATTATGTAGGACTTGCCAACGGAATAAATAGGGGCGCTGCTTTTTGTGTAATTCATGTGTTTTCCTCCAAATCTGTTACGAGCTCGGCGCATTCGTCGAAGTCGCTGTAATCGTCGTTGCTTTCATCTCTGTATTCCAGACTGCTTTCATACTTAAAGGATAAGCCCGAGAGCCATTCAACGGGCTTATACTCTTTCGTATCGACAACAGAGAAATCCATATCGTCAAGGAACGTCAGCGGCTCGCGCTGAATATTCTTGCTTGACCAGAAGTATTTACCGAAAATTTTATCACTGCCCTTTGTTATGTACTTGCATACGTAATTAGCTACACGCCATTTCTGGCTATCCAGGGCTATGGACGTCGAAAAGCCGTAGCGCCATTCGGGAACATTGAAAATCTGCTTGCCGCTTGTAGTATATAAGTTTTTACCCGTGTAAGGACTTACGGCGGGAACAAGCTTGAAAACATCGTTGACGAGCGCGTGACAGTGTAAGCGCCCGCTATCGTGGTATTCGGGAATAAGAACGTATTTCAAGCCTTTGCGGTCAACTTGATTTTTTAACCACATATGCAACTTCTTTTTACATTCCGCAACATCGAAGCTGTCTATTTTCTCGGGGTTAATCGTAATCGTAAGAAAATGCGTGAAATCGTTGCATAAGACAATATCCCGAACACGGTCACGGTGTCGGCGAATAAGCTCGGTCGTTCTGTCGCGTTCCCGTTCTTCCTGCTTCTGCTCTTCCCTGCTGTTCTGCAGCTCATCAACAAACGGCGGCGTATAATACACGCCCGTCAATAAATCATCATTCTTTTCTACAACCTCGACCCCTTTTTCTCTGAATATGGGCATCGAGCAATATATAATCTTAGTTCCACCATCGGGATACACCCGTATTTTCGTATTGTGATGAACTCTTCCAGTAGTAAGAGGATTTAAGTTAATAGGCATTCTTGAAACCTCTTGCTAATAATATTCCCTGCGGAGCTTACGCCCGCAGGATTTTGAAAAAAATCGATTTTAATTAAGCGCCCTAACAACGGTCGGGGCGAATGAGAACATTTCGTGGCTAATATCAAGTATAAGAAGCGCCGCCTATTTCCGACCGCCGCGCCGGGGCGCGACAGTCGGAAATAGGCTCACCGCTTCCGCTTTTTATCGGTGACATTGACCAAAACGCCCCCGTTATCCTGGCGTATCTGCTCGGATCGGGAGACCCAACCACGCACAGAAAGCCGCCTGATCTTAGCGTAAGTATCGAAGCAGTCGCGGACTTCGTCGGTCTGGACGAAGCAGAAAGTTTTTGTTCGACGAAGCTTTTCAACAGTGCCATCCTCCTTTACTGTGGGCTTGTACACTCTTACGATAGTAAAAGCGCCTAAAATAGTTATAGGCTTAATTAAATAATGCGTTTGCTGCCGGATAGCCTTTGAAATGCGGTCAAAGCACTGTGTAGTGCCAATAATTATGCTGTGCTGCTTGCGCTGCTGGCTTATCTCGGACAGCATTTCGGGCGGGAAATATTGCGATTCCGCCGAGTTGAACCAGTTTTGAATCTCGTCAAGGACCTTAACACAGCCAAATTTGCCGTTATCGTTGAGTATTAAATCATCAGGTCCTTCTATAACGCCGTCAGCGAAAGACAAAGGGGTGTTAGAAGTAATCCTTACTCTGGGATATAGCTTCTTCAATACAAGACAAATATAAGCCGTTGTAACCGTCTTTCCGCTTCCCTGCTCACCGACAACCATAATATTGCCGCAGAAAGGAAACTTGTCCGGATCCTTATTGAACATATCCAGCACAACGCGCCGGGGAAAGTCATAGAAGAGCCTTGTAACCAAAGACCGCTTAACATACTTGGAGTTATATCTGCGCGTCTTGAAACGCTTACCGGAGCGCCAATAATGCACAAACCATATAAAACCGCTTATGCTGAACGGAATAGCAACAGCGGCGCAGGCTCCGAGGATCCATAAAGCGACCTGGAATATAAACTTGATAACAGTAATAAATAGCTGAGTCATAATTAGCCACCTCCGATAAAGGGTATGAAGCTCTTGAGCCGAAGAATAATAGCCCAGATCAGGCGGAACGCATGAAGCGAAAGGTTAGCGAACAGCAGCGGGAACAGAACGCCAACAGGAATAATGCAGCCGATACCGGTAAAAATATCAATGAGGATATCACGGATATAGACCCATGTCTTTAAGAAATCCGAGGAGATATCCGGAAGAAAATTAAGCAGACCGCAAAGCGCGTTTGTAACGGCGGAAATTATGCCCTCGACAATCATTAATCATCATCTCCTTTCTTACTGCTGCGAGATGACAGAGTAAGGACGGTATTTGTCATATCACCAACGCCGCCGATAAGGACGGGAAGATAACGATAGATATTGACAAAATACGCGATATAGACGAACGCAGCAACAACGATACGAACATAAAAAAGCACATCGGCATACATGGAGAAATCAAGTATAGTAAGCTCCATATCCTGCCCGAAGAAGCTAAGATTGATTTTCCACTTTGGATAAATATAAAGGTCTGAGTTACCGTCAACCAGATCAGGCGGCGGAGAGTCATCTTCATCTTCATCATCAGCTGAGGATCCATCATCGGAAGCCGCATACGTCGAAACATTAGAACTATAAATTATATTTCCGTCGCGGATATCAACGAAGAGGGAATCAAGAATTGTGCCAATATCATTGATGAACGGGAGCTTTAAGTTTATTGTATCGGTGAGCTTCGTCTGATAATTTTCAAGAACAACATCGGACGGAACGAACACGGCAGTGATAGAAGTCTGTATCGTATTGCCGATATCAATGAGAAAATCTCCGAAGCTTATATTCCAGTTGTTTATTGTGTCGCCGCCTGAGCTGCCCTGATCGTCACCGGATATAATATAATTGTTTGTGATATAATTGTTGATGGTGTCGCTTTTGCCGGTAGAAGGATTAGTGATAGTGTAATTATAGACGGTATCCCCGTAATTGATTATGTAGTTATCGGGGATCCTGCTTGTATCAATGCCATAATCCCCCATGTTTATAGCGGAATCGGAAACATAAAATCCGTAATCCGCATGGTTGGCGGTAACGATACTTTCAGGAGTAGCTTTTTGCCCAAAAATACGATTATAATTAATGACATTAGATGAAGCTATCGTAGAAGATAAAGAAGAAACGGTAAAATCATAAAGATTCGATGAATCAGGCAAAGAAACACTAGGGGACAAAACATTAGAAGCATTTATATAATCGGATTTTAAAGGGAAGAACAAGAAAGAATTATGATAATAGAAGAAGTCCCAACGCCCAAAGCGGTAAGTAGCCAATTTATCGGTTATAAGAAACGAGCTCGGCTCGGTATTGTCGTACCAATTCCAGACATCGACATACAATGAAACAATGTTGCTGCCGTCCTCAGCCTTATCTACCTTTTGATAGAAATGATACTGAAACTGAGAATAGTAATACTTGTTGTCGGACGTACCGGAGTAATAGAACGGGATAAAATAGCATTCATGCCAATCGGTATTATACGCAAATGAACCCTCCTGAAAAAAACCGAGCTGCTGCGGATTGTTTGAAGAAAGAATATCGGTCTGCCAGGATAAGCGACTCGAGGTATTCTTAGGCATATAATATTGACCCCAGTAATCGACCTTATCCTTGAAGAAATCCGAGTTGAAAACAAAATCCGAAGCAGACGCTACAGCAAAGCGATTTCTGCCGCCTGCGCCGCATCTGCCCGACCGTTTGTGCGGATCGTAAACATTAAGAGTATCACCATCAAGATAATATGCAACATCAGACACGGGGGAAATACAATAAGTTTCAATGTAATTTTTGTCGTTAACCATATTACTAATCCAATCTGTCGGAATATCATAACGATCGGAAAAAACAGAAGCAGCGCCGAGGGGAGTTGAAGATACAACAGAAGATACATACATATCACCAAGCCGCGCGAGCTCGTCGCAGACACCGTCCCAGGATACAACCCCGGAGGGTTTTATAGTGTATTCATCATCAGTATCTGCGGCGAACGCAACCGAAGTGAACATAATGCAATATGTATTTATAAAAGCTATCGCCGAAGCAATAACGTAACTTGCAATTTTAATTCGTAAATCTTTTTTCATAATAAACCCCCAAAAGTAAGAAAAATGCGCCCCCCTTGCCTATGAGGGGAGCGCAACGCAAGGAAGATTAAACGCCGCGGATAACTGAAAAAATAAAGCTTATACCCTTGCGGAAAGCAACGCAGCTAACCGCGACGGGAAGCATATAGGGAAGCAGAGCGACCATCTCATTAAGAACAATGGAGAAATC
>UQOT01000097.1 GCA_900542675.1 uncultured Eubacteriales bacterium
AAAGCATTGTTTCAAAGAAATGAGGAAACGGCATAAAAAACTATGCCGTTTCCAAAAACACGAAAAACTGCGGTTATACCACGGACGCCCGTTTGGGAGCATTTTGTTATTATTCATCAAGTCCGTCGTCGCTGTCATCGTCGTCTGCGTTGCTGTTTGTGCCGCTGCCTGATGATGTTGTTGTATTGCTGCGGGCGCTGCTGCCGGATGTGCTGCCGGAGCGTGTGCTTGTTGTCGTTTCACTGTCTCCGTCATCATCTTCATCTTCGCCGCTTGATGAGCGTTCGGTATTGTTTGAGTTTCTGTCGTTGTCATCGTCATCATTTGAAGAACGCGAGCTTGAAACTGATACGCCGTAGTTCACATCAATCTTTTGGTAGCTTTTCGGCAGGGCGTTGACCTTGTTCATTATCGTTCGCCATACCGGTATACACGGGTTGGACGAAATACTGATTGACTGCGGTGTGTCATAGCCGTACCATACCGAGGCGACAAAGTTTGGCGTGTATCCGATAAACCAGCGGTCGAAGTTCTCAGACGTCGTACCGGTTTTACCGGCTGTGAAGGTGCCGTCCGATAGGGCTGCGCCGCGGCCTGTGCCCGAGGTTACAACGGCGTTTAGGTATCTGTTCATAATTGCGGCTGTCTCGGGCTTAATCGCCTGCCACGACGATTCGCCGTCTCTGCCTGTTAATATGGTTTCGCCTTTTGAGTCTTTTATTTCCGTAAATGTATAGGGCTTATTATATATTCCCTTGTTCGGGAATATGCAGTATGCTGCCGTCATTTCAATATTTGTCGCGCCGTGTGTCAGACCGCCGAGAGCAAGCTGGGCATAACCCAAATCAGTATAAATTTCTCCGTTAATCTCCTCGGATTCAACAAGCGTGGTAAAGCCGAGCTTTTGCGTCATAAAGTCAAAAGACGTTTTAGCGCCCATTTCAGCCATAATCTCAACCGGAACTGTATTAAGAGACTGCTGTATAGCATAGTCAATTCCGACCTCCGAATTACTGTACTTGTAGTTATAGTTACGCGGTACCCAGCCGTCGTACGATTTTGCCTTGTCCATAACTCTGTCGCCCGGCGAGATTGTGCCGTTGTCGAGCGCGGGAGCGTATACCGAGAGCGGTTTTATGGTTGAGCCCGGCTGGCGGGGACTCTGTACGGCTCTGTTAAGTGAAAAGCTTGACTGCTTTTCGCCTATGCCGCCTGCCATAGCGAGCACTCTGCCGTCTGTCGGATCCATAATCACGATAGACGACTGCGCCTCGGGGTCTGCAAAGTTTTTTTCGTTATAATAATAATCTTCAACAATCTGCTGGATTTCCGGGTCGTATGCACAGTATATTTTAAGTCCGCTCGAATATACCATTCTTGTCGCAAGAGCTTCGGAATATCCCTTTTCCTGCAGCTTTGAAATTGCGTCTCGGACAACCTGGTCCACATAGTACGAGGTGATGATTTCCTCTTTCTTTGCCGTCGCCGTTTCCTTGCTGTATTCAAGAGGAAAGTTAACCGCTTCGTCATACTCTTCCTGTGTGATAAAGCCGAGAGAGAGCATTTTTGCGAGAACAAGCTCCTGACGCTCCTTATTTTTATCGGGATTAATAAACGGGTCATACAGCGCGGGGTTTTGAGTGATAGATGCGATACTTGCACATTCTGCAAGGTTGAGCTGGCTCACATCCTTATCAAAGTATAGGTTTGCCGCAGTCTGTACGCCATGGCAGTTTTCGGCTAAGAATATGCAGTTCATATAAAGCTCTAAAATCTGATCCTTTGACATCTTTTTCTCAAGGTCAATAGACTTAGATATTTCTGAAATTTTACGTGCGATAGTCTGCTGGTCATCGCCCGTTATGTTCTTTATAAGCTGCTGAGTTATCGTACTGCCGCCGAGCGACGCCTGCCCGCCTTTGCCGGTCAGCTTGTCGATAAAATAAGTAAATGTTGCCTTTACCGTACGTTTTATGTCAACGCCCTTGTGTGTCATAAATCGTTCATCCTCAATTGCTATAAAGGCATTTTGCAGGTTCTTGGGTGTTGCGTCGAGTTCAACCCATATTCTGTTTTCGTCAGACGTAAGGGTAAGAAGTATCTTCTCCTCGCCTGTATCGGGGTCAAGATAGACGATATTTGAGTTGCTGTCCATAGTCAGTGCGTTTAAGTCCATCCCGTCGATATTACCCCACATTCCCATTACAGCAGTCAGTATAGCGCCGCCTGCAATCGCGCCGCCGACAATTATAGTAATAAGAAAAATCAGAATAAATTTTCCTAAGTATTCCTTCGTTTTGTTTTTCTTGGATTTACTTTTCTTCATTTTCGTTTCCCCTTGTTCAATTACATACTTATAATTTTTACAAGTATAATATATACCACAATTATATCACATAATAGAGTATATTAAACTATAAATCTGTTAATAATTCATTAAATTAGTGTTACAGCAAATATATAAATACAATATATGGGGGTATAACTATGTACAGAAAGATAATTAAAGGCGTACTTGTGAGTGTGTCGGTTGTATTTTTTGCTGTTGTGGTCGGATATATCGCATATTCGGGTGCAGTGAGCTTAATCAGCCGTTCACTCTCGGACAGTGATACATCCTCCGGTGCAGCGCAGTCGGTATTATCGGAAACTGAGCCCGAGGCAGCAGCATCACCGTCACCGCCGGAGAGCGCAACGTATTTTTTAGCTAAGCTCGGCGGCGATAAAATCGAAATCTACAGCTGTGACGGCGCCCAAAATGAACAATTTTTATACTCGTTTTCAGTGTACGTCCCCGATATACCGGAAGGCGACGCCGAGGCCTTGCGCCGCGGGATAAGATTTGGCACAAAGGAGGATCTTCTTAAGTTTGAAGAAGATTTTGCAAATTAACTACTTTAAGCATTCCTTGATGGTGTAATACATTTCGTCCGTATTCATAGCGTTTGAAATGCCTGCGTTTATGCCGCTTTTTTGGAGCTTTTCATCATCAACCTGAATTTGGTGTGTAAGGCGCGACGGAGAGAGCATCACAATAATCGGTACTGTTTCGTGATTGGCGTGCATACTCTTTCTTATCGTGTGTGCCGCTGTGTACGCGTCCATTATTGGCATATCGCAATCCATAACTATAATGTCTATTTCGTTGTTCTCTGCGCGGTTAAATGCATAAACCGCCTGCTGACCGTTGCGCACGCATATGGTCTTAAAGCCGGCTTCCCTCAAAAGCTCGCTCAATATGGCGAGGTTAAGCTCGTTGCTGTCGGCAACAAGCGCGGTACGGCCGCTGAAATCGTAAACTTTCTCGTCCTCGCTGCTGAATGCGGTGGTTGCGGTATCAGGCGCGATTATAAACGGCGCCGTTATGCTCGATATGATTTTCTCATCCTCGTGTCTTACGTCGATAGCGCCGTTTAGCACCTTAACATATTTCTGTACTATGTCGGTGACGCTCCTGTCATAGAGACCGAAGCTGCGTATTACCTCAAATTTATAGAATGTGTTTGTGTTGTTGACGGGCTTTTCGCTGATTTCAAAGCTGACAGCCATTTCTGCATCGTCCGCATCTGAGTTTGCCGCGCTGCTGAGTGTGTCGTTTAAAATGCACGATAGCGCATTTATAAGCTCATTCTTTATTCCGATTAGTCTGTCGTGCCGTGTGCCGCTGAATTTTTGAGTGAACTTAATTTTCCTGCTCTCGAATACGGCGGCGTACGGCTTTATAAGTTTGTCGATTGTATTTTTAAACTCAAATATTGTGGGTTCTTCGCCCGTAAGTTCTTTTTTTGATGTTAAGTATTCTATATGCTCACTGAGAATTTTGGTATTTGATTTTTCAATTTGCAGCTCGGCTGATAGATTTTCAGCCCTTTTCGACATCCGTCTTGTCTGCCTATGCGACTCAATTTTTCTGATTACAAGCTGGAATAAAACGAGGACAAGAAGAATTCCGATAGAAATAAGAGACAGCTTTTTACCGTATTTTTCCCTGAATGAAGGAGCTTCCCCATCTTTCGGCGGGTTTGTTTCGTGTTCTTCACCGTAGGCCAAGGGAGTATCCGCCGCGTCGGCTGCGGGTGAAGATATCGCCGGGGCGGGGCTTTCTTCGGCACAGACAAAGCTGTTCTGCGGCAGTACGGCAAAAAAAGCCGTGCACAAGAGCACTGCTGATGCAAATAATACCGCAAGCTGACCAAAGCGTTGCCATCTGTGTCCGTACATTGAATAAAGCTCCTTTTTGAAATTTCGTTAGCATTATTATCTAATATACCATATAATTTATAATTTTACAAGTGAATATTAATACTTGATGTAAATTAAATATTGTGTTATACTTAAAATTAAGTAATATTGTGTTGACAAAATTAATTTTGAGTATTTTATGATTAAGAAGTTCGTAGTTAGCGGTGAGTTGACGCTTCTTACACACTTTTTTGAAAAATTATGCTGTTATTTTGTCAGACTTAAGCAAAAGGAGGAAGTTTATGAAGCCTGTTGTAGCTGTGGTCGGACGACCCAACGTCGGCAAATCGACGTTTTTTAATAAAGTTGCCGGACGCAGAATTTCTATTATCGAAGATACTCCCGGTGTTACGCGGGATAGAATATATGTTGATGCGGAGTGGTGCGGCAAAGAGTTTACTATGATTGATACCGGCGGTATAGAGCCTAAAAACAACGATGTTATACTTTCTCAGATGAAGTCGCAGGCGGAGCTTGCGATTTTTGCTGCGGATGTAATCGTGTTTATGGTCAATGTGCGTGAGGGTATGACCGCTGCCGACAAGGATGTTGCGGCGATGCTTCAAAAATGCGGCAAGCCCGTTATCCTCGTGGCAAACAAGGTGGACAGACCCGGCGAGCCGCCGCTTGAGATGTACGAATTTTATAATTTGGGCATCGGCGACCCTTGGCCTGTATCGTCAATTCACGGGCTCGGGCTCGGCGATTTGCTTGATGAAATTGTGAGCCGCTTTCCGGAGGACAGTGAGCCTGAGGACGAGAGCGATACAATCCACGTTGCGATTGTAGGTAAGCCTAACGCGGGCAAGTCGTCGCTGATTAACAAAATTCTCGGCGAGGACAGAGTTATTGTAAGCGATATAGCGGGAACGACGCGTGACGCGATAGATACAAGATATGAGCGTAACGGCAAGAAATACGTCTTAATCGACACTGCCGGAATGAGAAAGAAAGGCAGGATAAACGAGAACGTTGAACGCTACAGCGTGGCGCGTGCGCTTAATGCGGTTGACCGCGCTGATGTGTGCCTTATTATGGTTGACGCCGCAGAGGGTATAACCGAGCAGGACACAAAGATTGCGGGTTACGTACACGAGGCGGGTAAGGCGAGCGTTATCGTAATGAACAAGTGGGACATTGTCGAAAAAGAGACAAACACGATGAAGGATTTCCGTAACAAGGCTAAGGAATGGTTCAACTTTATGATGTACGCGCCGACCGTGTTTGTTTCGGCAAAGACGGGTCTCAGACTCGACGACCTGTTCGATACGATGAACGCGGCTGTCGAGCAGAACGCAAAACGTATTTCGACAGGTGTTTTAAACGATGTGCTCAACGAAGCCGTCGCTGCGGTTCAGCCGCCGAGTGACAAGGGCAAGCGGCTTAAAATCTACTATGCAACTCAGGCGGATATCAAGCCGCCCACGTTTGTGCTGTTCGTGAACGACGCTCAGCTCGCGCACTATTCTTATGTGCGGTATATTGAAAATCAGTTCCGCGCAAGGTTCGGCTTTGAGGGAACTCCGATTAAGTTTATAATACGTGAAAAGGGGAATAAGAAATGATGCATAATTCGATTTTGGCTGTTATTTTATGCGCGGTAATATCATATCTTATCGGCTCAATTAACTTTTCGATTTTGCTGTCTAAGATAATCGGCGGCAAGGATATCAGAGAAAGCGGATCGGGCAACGCGGGAGCGACAAATATGCTCCGTACATATGGTAAGAAATTAGGAGTTATAACATTGTTGCTTGACGTATTAAAGGGTGTAATTGCTATTTTAATTACTTTGGCTGTTACTGCTGCACTTGTAAATGAGACAATGACGTATTTTGATATGATATCATATGTTTCGGGCGTTTGTGTAATACTCGGGCATAATTTTCCGTTATATTTTGGCTTTAAGGGCGGCAAAGGTGTTGCAACGAGTCTCGGTGTTGTATTGATGCTTGACTGGAAGGTTGGGTTGATTGTAGCTGTGATTGCTGTTGCTGTAATGGCGCTGACACGATATGTATCTCTTGGCTCAATTATAGGCGGATTTTTATATATTGTACTTGGAGTAATTCATAAATCAATGGGGCTTATTAGGTTTTCTGACGGAGAGATGCCGTATTTTGCAGTACAAATAATTTGTGTTGTAATAATAGGCGGATTGCTTATAGCCCGCCATCACGCCAATATAAAACGTTTGCTTAGCGGCACCGAGAATAAATTAGGACAGAAGAAAAAGGCTTAGCTTCGGGAGGATTAATTATGTCAAAAATCAGTGTAATAGGCAGCGGCGGCTGGGGAACGGCTGTAGCGATAATGCTTGCCGAAAACGGTCACGAGGTGACACTGTGGTCATATCTTAAAGAGGAAAGCGATAATTTAAAAAAGTATCGTGAGAACAAGCCGTTTTTGCCGGGTGTTAAAATTCCCGAAAGTATTGAGTTTACGAGCGAGCTCTCCGGCTGCCTTAGCG
>UQOT01000098.1 GCA_900542675.1 uncultured Eubacteriales bacterium
GTATGTCGGTATGCCGCCTGCGGTCAACAGCTTGGACGGCGCAGTGGTAACCGATGAGTATAGATATTACAAGTATAACGGCACGTATAATGGCTTTGATATATTCGGTAACGGCAAAGAGTACATATGCACGGAAAAGGTTGATATAAGCGAAGATAACCGTGAAAGATACGCAAAGATAATAAACAGTTTTGCCGCAGCGGTGCCTGAGGCAAAGACGTATTCAATCCTTGTGCCGACCTCTGCCGAGTTCTATTCATCTAACGAGAAAAAGCCCGATTATACCGCGAAGTTCCGCGATATATACTCAAGGCTGAGCCATAAAGTATACGGCGTGGATGTCGTGTCGGCGCTGTCCGGGCACGCAGACGAGAGGATATATTTTAACACCGACCACCACTGGACGCAGCTCGGCGCGTATTATGCGTACCGTGAGTTTTTAAAGTACGGTTTTGAGGAAATCAAGCCGCCCGAGTGTTTTAAGAAAGAGACGGTTGACTATTATCAGGGGTCGTTCCTTGAATATACAAAGGGGACGGACGGCAATAAGTTTATGCAAAACACTTATGATAAGCTTGAGATGTATTTCCCGTCGGTTAAGTACAGCGGTGAGTCGTACTATGACCAGTATTTAAAAGAGCATATTGTGCCGATGCTTGCCATTGATACGAATTACAGAAATTACGACTGTTTTATGGACGGCGATTTTCCGGTTGAGGTCTATAAGACCGACAATAAAAACGGTAAGCGGCTGTGTATTGTAAAGGACTCGTTCGGCAATGCGTTTGCTGTGTGGGCGCTCAATAATTACGAAGAAGTCTATGTTATAGACTATCGGCGGTTTAATCATTACATAGGCGACAGTGAGTCGTACAGGGAGTTTAAGATAAGTGATTTTTACCGTACTGCGCCGTTCGACGATTTAATTATATTAAATTATCCCGTGACGGTGTCAAGTGACGCGGAGCTTGAGGCTCTGCAAAAAATGTGCTCATAGAATAACGGGGCTTTGCCCCTTGCTTAAGAAGGTAAAAAGATTATGAATTTTATTAAAAAGCTGATACTTTGTGTATCGTCGCTTGCACTGCTTTGCGGTGCGGCGTACGCGGAGGGCGAGGACGTAAAGCTGATTAAGGACGGAGTGCAGCTTTATACGGAGCGTCCGCCGGTTATTGTAAATTCGCGTACCTTAGTGCCTATGCGGGCTATATTTGAAAGCTACGGTGCGGAGGTTAATTGGTATGACGGAACCGAGATAGTGACTGCTGTCTTAGGCGAAACTGAGGTGACGCTTCAGATTGGAAGCAATGAAATGACTGTAAACGATTATGTGATTGAGCTTGAGGCAGCGCCTGAAATTATAGACGACAAAACTATGGTTCCGGTAAGGGCGGTATCCGAGGCGTTCGGCAGTACGGTTGAGTGGTACGAGCAAGACAGAATTGTTGCGATAAGAACGCCCGCAGAGTCAAATCCCGTTATGGACGGCACAATCATAAGCGATGATTTTAGATACGTAAACTATGACGGCGTGTATAACGGAGTCTCGGTTTTTGATAATGAGGGCGAAGACTACTTCGGTATGGAGCTTATCGGAATATCCGACGACAGCGGCAGTGAATATGCCGATATAGTCAGCGAAATGGCGGCGGAGCTGCCGAATACAAGGGTGTTTTGCGGCGTGGTACCCACTGCGGGAGAGTTTTACGCATCGGCTCCGTACAGAACAAATTATCTTATGTCTGTTTCAAAAATTTATAATTGTCTGAGCCCGGAGGTTATTCCGATTAATATAGAGCAGGCGATGATGGACAGGGCAGATGAGTATATATATTTCCGCACCGACCACCACTGGACGCAGCTCGGTGCGTACTACGCGTACCGCGAGTTCTGTGCGGTCTCGGGAAACATTCCGCCGGAGCTTGACGAGTTTGAAAGGCGGAATATTAAGAACTATTTGGGCTCGTGGGTTAAGATGACAGCAGACACGGACGGATTCGATATGCTCGGCAGCAGCCCGGATACGATTGAGCTTTATATGCCGCGTGTTGAATATGAGGGAATGTCGTACAGCGATATGGATATGACGGTTTCGCCGTATAAAAGGCGTATTATGAATACGGCGTTCGGAAACTACAATATTTTTCTTGAGGGCGATTATCCTCTGGAAGTTTATCAAACAGAGGTTGACAACGGCAAATCAATATGTATAATAAAAGAGTCGTACGGAAATGCGTTTTCGTCATGGTTGATTAATAATTATGAGGATGTTTTCATAGTCGACTATCGTATGTTCAACGGAAATAATTCAAATCCGAATGTGTTTAAGATAAAGGATTTTTGCGAGATGTACGATGTGGACGACCTGCTTGTCCTCAGCTATCCGTATACGGTGGAGGCTGATGATTTGCGGGGTATGCTCGGCGGGCTGTGCGCCGATATTTCGGATGCAGACCTTGAGTAGCACACGGCAAACTGTAAAATTACGTATATAATTAACAAGCGAATATAGAAACGAGGTAGAGAAAGTGTATTTAGTGTATTTGGTCGCGGCATTGTTTATCCTTGCGTATTACGGACTTCAAAAGTTCGTCTCGCCCGAGGATAAGCTTAAAAGAGCGGCTGTACAAAAGTGGAATAATAAAAACGGCGCAGAGCCCGGTATTGGCTCCGCAAAGTCAAATATACCGATTTGGGTATTCGTAGTGACTGCTGCGGCAGCATTAATAATCAGGTGCGTTGCCGGATATTTATTAAAAGGTCATAAAACCGATATGTCCTGCTGGATTGCTTGGGGTAACAACGTTTTAAATAACGGTCCGGGACATCTTTATGCTCCGGGTTATTTCTGCGATTATCCGCCGGGATTTATGCCGGTTCTTGCGTTTTTTGCGTGGATAAATAAAATATTCGGCATAACGGGAAACGGGACTCAGCTCGTGTTCAAGATGCCCGGTATTATTGCGGATATAGCGCTTATGATAACCGCATTTGTTCTTGGCTCTAAGTATATAAACAGAAAATCTGCGTTATTTTTGGGGATTATCATTGCCGTAAATCCGATGCTGTTCGTAAACGGCGCGGTATGGGGACAAATCGAATCGCTGCTTGCGTTGTTTCTTGTTCTTTCTATGTATCAGCTTTATAAGAAGAATTATATCGCATCAGGCGTACTATATGTAATTGCGGTTCTCGTAAAGCCGCAGGCGCTTATGGTAGGCCCCGTGTTCTTGTTTGCATTTTTAGCATCTAAGGACTGGAAGATGATACTTAAAATGATAGGTATAGGCGTGCTTATGTTTATGGTGTTTGTAGTGGCATTTAACTACGACGCGTGGACAAATACCGGGCTCGGCGCTTTTGATAAATTTTTATTATCGCTTAATCCGACTTGGCTTATCAAGAAGTATATGAGTACACTGGGCTCATATAAGTTTTTTTCGGTTAATGCATTTAACCTGTATACGATTTTAAAGTTAAATTGGGTGTCGTTTAATGACGTTGCGGTTCCCGAAGTATGGCTTAATGTTATAAACAATGCTTTGATACTTTTAACTGTGGCGTTCTCGCTTTTCCTGTTTATCAAAATCAAGAGCCCGAGCGGCAGGATATTTATTCCGGCATTCTTTATAATAGCCTTTCTGTTTACCTTTGGCTTTAAGATGCATGAGAGATATATTGTAACTCCGGTTATATTTTTGGTTTTTGAATATATTCTGTCAAAGAACAAGAGGACGCTTCACGTGTTCGCGCTTTTAAGCAGCGTTGCCGCAATAAATGTGCAGGGAATATTGTTCCTAACGCTGAGAAATATTGGAACGAGCGAAATATACGGCTTAAGATGCATAGCTTCTGTTCTTGTGGTTAGCGTATTTATAATTTGCCTTCTTGTTATTTTGCACGACTACCTGCTGTATCCCTCGGCGACCTGCCCGGATATTGGTTCGGCGGATAAAAAGCCTTTGCCTCTCGACAGGGCGGCAAACAGAATAAAAAAGCTGTGGTTTACCGGCCTTGATAAGGCTCAAGGTAAAATATTTAAGGCGGCGTCGCATAGCTCTAAGAAGAGCGGCGGCTCGTTAAAGCCCGGGCTTAAATGCGAGAAGATGCTAAGGATAGATTATCTGATTTTGGCGGTCATTGTTGTCATCTATTCCGTTGTCGCGTATGTGAACCTCGGAAGCGTACACAATCCGCAGACGTTTTATAAGCCAAATTCTGCGAATGAGACGGTGAATATTAACTTTGCCGTGCCTGAGACGGTTGACACCGTTTCGTACTATATCGGTATCGGCGACGTCGGAAAGAAGCCCGGAATGAAGCTGTCATATTCCGAGGACGGTGTTCAGTGGAAGGATATGGGTGTGGATTGTCAGCTTAAGTCTGTATTCAAGTGGGAGAGTGTCAAGCTCTCGTCGCCCGTTACCGCGAGATATATCCGCGGAACCGTCAGCTCGGCGGATTACCGTATGTTTGAATTGGCGTTTTGGAGAGCGGACGGCTCTCAGATTATGATAGGCAGTGTTATGGGCCCCGGTGACTGCAAAAACATTGCCGATGAGCAGGAGTACGCGCAGTATCACTCCTCGTTTATGAACAGCACGTATTTTGACGAAATTTATCATCCGCGTACGGCGTATGAGCACTTGCATATGATGCCGTATTACGAGACGACGCACCCGCCGCTCGGTAAGCTGATTATGTCGGTAGGTATTGCGATATTCGGTATGACGCCGTTCGGCTGGAGAGTTATGGGTACGCTGTTCGGCATTATAATGCTGCCGCTTATGTATATTATGCTCAAAAAGCTGTTTGAGCGCACACGATATTCGGTTTTGGGCACGCTGATATTCGCATTTGACTTTATGCACTTTTCGCTTACGAGGATGGGAACGATAGATTCGTACCCTGTGACGTTTATCATCGCGATGTATATGTTTATGTTCCTGTTCGGAAAGCGCATTATTGCGATTGCGAAGGATAACCCCGAGGAGCTTAAAAACAGAAAGACGTATTGGTATCTTATGCGGACGCTTGGTCTTTCGGGACTTATGTTCGGCTTCGGCGCCGCGTCAAAGTGGATTTCGATATATGCCGGAGCGGGGCTTGCGGTTGAACTGCTGCTCATTATGATATTCGTGTTTATCACGGTTCCGAAGGAAATGAGAAAGGCGTTTTGGCTGTTTACTCTTAAAACGTGCGCGTGGTGCCTTTTGACATTCGTTGCCATACCGGGCGCGATTTACACGCTGTCGTATCTGCCTATTTCTATGGTTGACGGATATCCGAACGTCTTTAAGTGTATGCTTGATAATCAGAAGTATATGTTTAACTATCACAGCGACCTTCAGGCGACGCATCCGTATTCGTCAAACTGGTACCAGTGGGCGGCTGACTATCGTCCGCTTTGGGCGTATTCCGCGCCGATTGAGACGGTCGGCTCAGATAAAATCGGCTGTATTTCGATATTCGGCAATCCGCTGATATTCTGGTCGAGCATCGCGGCGTTTATCTATACGGCGGTTGTCGGAATAATCAAGCGCGACAAGAAAGTGCTGTTTTTGGTTGTAGGTCTGCTCGCGCAGTTCCTGCCGTGGGTGCTTATAAAGAGATGCGTGTTTATATATCACTTTTTCGCAAGCACACCGTTCCTTATTATGATGATTGTTTATTGTATGAAGGACCTTGAGGAGCGTTTCCGCTGGTTCAGGCATATTTCAAACGCATATGTCGCGCTTTGCGGAATGCTGTTTGTCGTATTCTATCCCGTTCTGTCGGGTTTGCCGATTGACAAGACGTATTCGGATAATTGGCTTAAGTGGCTTAAGACGTGGGTATTCCACAACCGTACAAGCTGATATGAGAGGAATTTAATTGTATTATGAGAGAAATAAATGTAAGTGAAATAACAGATACGATAGAAGATATGTGCATCGAGGCAAATTGCGTCTTAAACTCCGATATCGAGTGCGCCCTAAAGCGCGGCTATGAGACGGAACAGAGCGAAATCGGACGCAGTGTACTCGGCAATATTTTGAAAAATGCCGAGATAGCGAGGGAGGAGTACGTTCCCATCTGTCAGGACACGGGAATGGCGGTTATATTTCTGAAAATCGGACAGGACGTCCATATAACGGGCGGACTTCTTTCCGCCGCGGCTATGAAAAAGGGTATTTGAGAAAATCGGTAGTTTCAGACCCCGTTCGCCGCGGTAACACGGGTGACAATACCCCCGCGGTAATTCATACCGAAATTGTAAGCGGCGAGAATATCGAGATAACGATTGCACCCAAGGGCTTCGGCAGTGAGAATATGAGCGCGGTTAAGATGTTAAAGCCATCGGAGGGCATTGAAGGAATTATAGATTTTGTAGTCGATACGGTGCGGCGCGCGGGTTCAAATCCGTGCCCGCCGCTCGTTGTCGGAGTGGGAATAGGCGGTACGTTTGAAAAGGTTGCGTATCTTGCAAAGTCTGCACTGCTGCGCGATATAAGCAGTCGAAATCCCGACCCGTACTATGCGGAGCTTGAAGATACGTTGCTTTTAAGGATTAACGAGCTTGACATCGGTCCGCAGGGCTTCGGCGGCACGACAACAGCACTCGGTGTGAATGTCGAGACTTTTCCGACGCACATTGCCGGTATGCCGTGCGCGGTTAACATAAACTGCCACGTAACAAGGCATCTGACAAAAATATTATAGTAT
>UQOT01000099.1 GCA_900542675.1 uncultured Eubacteriales bacterium
GTGACAGCTTTATCAGAACCTCCAAAAGCCGTATAGTCTCAGGCTGTGAAATCGGAACCTCGTTTTCTGCCGCGAAATCTTCAAGCTCTTTTAAAAGCCCCTGTCTTTCGGGCAGAACATCACGGATATACCTGATTATATATTCATAATTTATACTGTCGTCTATCATTTTTGTTAACCGTCTATCTTTTCGCCGCGCTGTTGCTTTTCCATCTTTTCCTGATGCTCCTCATAGGTCTCGGAGAAGTAATTGCGGCTTCCGTCCGTTTCAGCCAAAAAGTACATATATTCCGTATCGGCAGGATACAACGCCGCCTTTATCGCCGCAAGTCCCGGAGACGCAATAGGTCCTTCGGGCAAGCCCTTATACATATATGTATTATACGGCGAATTTATCCTTGTATCCTCTTCGCTTAAAACGTTTTTTCTCTCCTTAAGGATATACTGCACCGTCGCGCATGACTCAAGCTTCTTGCCCGCGTACAGGCGGTTGTTAAATACCGACGACACTAACTTTTTCTCATCGTCGTTTGCCGCCTCGCGCTCTATCACCGAGGCGAGAGTTACCACATAATCAATCGGGTCGGTGCTTCCGCTCGCGTTGTACACCGGAAGTACATTCTGTTTAAATGCGCTCAGCATCATCAACAATATATCGTGCTCCGACGTACCCGGGAAAATATTATATGTCGCGGGATAGAGATAGCCCTCAAGCCGATTTTCCTCCCTCGGTATGTCATTTACAAAGTCATAGTCAAACTCGCCGTTGTTTACTTCGTCCATAAACTTTTCACGGTCAATAAGTCCGTTCTGCTCAAGCAAATCCGCAATCTGGCGCAGCTCATAGCCCTCAGGGATTACAATCTGAACCTGGTCGCCTACTCCGCCCTCGGCATAGCTGCCGAAGGTATCCAAAAGCTCCTGATAAGTCATAGCGGAATTTACCGAATGTCTGCCCTGCTGGAACATATATTTATTGCCCGCATAAAGCTTAAACAGCGCGGGATACCTAATTATGTTCCTGTTGCCGAGCAGGCTCGCAACCTTAGCTGCCCCCGCACCTGCCGGCACATCTATGACATAATTCTTGTCATCGCCGCCGATACCGTTAATATCACGGTACATAAGCGTTGCGCAAAGAGCCCCCGCCAAAACCACAAACAGCATAATTATGCTAAGTACAGCTATTCTTCTCTTCTTTTTTCTTTTTTTCTGTTTAATTTTTTTCTGTGCTTCTCTTGCGGCTCTCGCCGCTTCAAGCTCCTCAATGGATTTATACTGTTTTTCCATACCGCATCACACTCCGTACACGGCGCTGTCAGTCAGCACCGTATCGATTTTTCTGTCATATTCATTGTGAAAGACTGAGCCCAGTATACACTCGCTGAAACAAAGACCGACCGTTCGTCCGCCAAAATCGCTCAAATACCTGTCATAGTAACCCATACCGTAGCCTATTCTAAAGCCCTCTTTATCAAAGCCGAGCCCCGGCACGATAACAAGGTCAATATCACGCTTATCTGCAAGACGTATTGCGCCCGTCCGTATGAGCTCGCGGGAAGGTTCTAATATGCCATATCTGCCGCGCTCAAGACAGGATAAATCGCTTATAAAATATCCGTCCATAAGGCAGCTTTCTTTGCAGTGCGGAACAACAAGCCGCTTGCCGTCCGACATAATCCGCTCTGAAATCTCGGAGGTTTCGACCTCGCTACCGAACGACATATAAATCATCACGGAGGATGCGGCTTTATAGTCATCAAGGCAAAACAGACGCCGCGCAATTTTACTGCTCTTTTCCTCGCGCACAGCTTTTGGAATACCACCGCGAACCTCTTTTAAGTATTGCCTTTGTCTCTGCTTTTCCATCATATTAAAAATTATACTGCATCTTTTTCAGTACGTTTCTGCCCTTGGGCGGCTCGCCCGGCGCGATATAATCAACTATCGCCGCTCCAAATTCAAGTGCGGCTCCCGCGCCCTTTGCGGTTATAAAGTTTCCGTCCATTACCACAGGGTCAGGTAAAACTTCAGCTTCGCTCAAGCTCTCCTCAAACCCCGGGAAGCAGGTCGCCCTGTGTCCGTCAAGGTATCCGAGTTCACCGATAATCATCGGAGCGGCACAGATTGCCGCAATCAATTTATGATTATCACGGCAAAACTCAAGCGCATTATTCACGATCTCACTCTTTTGCAGATTGAGCGTTCCCGGCATACCGCCCGGAAGAATAACGCCGCATAAATTTTCGTAATCCACCTCTGTGCAATCGGTCTTAATCTCAATATCGTGAGCTCCGCAGACCGTCTCGCCCGTAACACCGACAGTCTTAACCTTAAGCCCCGCGCGGCGGATAACGTCTAACGTTGCTATTGCCTCAACTTCCTCAAACCCATCTGCCAAAAACATATAGAGCATTTTATTCACCTCATAAATTAACTCCGTATCTCCCCTATAAAAAGCTATTTTGTGCCGTCCTTACGGCTTTTGCGCACCGTCAGCATAAACCGAGGCAGCGCAGCAAATCTCCCGAGACGGCTCGGATTTTTACAAAATCTGTAGAACCACTCAAGATTGCACTTTATAAATATATCGGGCGCTCTCTTAACAACCCCCGCAAATACATCAAGCGCACCGCCGACGCCCATACAAAGCGTCACGTTTGTAAGCTTATCTTTATGCTCATAAATCCACTTCTCCTGCTTCGGCGCACCAAGGCATACAAGCAAAAGCTTCGCGCCAGACTCGTTGATTTCATTTATAATTTTATCGTTATCTTCATCCGAAAAATATCCGTTGTGCGTCCCCGCTACGTTTAAGCCGATATACTTCTCTTTAAGCTTATCTCTCGCCGCCTCGGCAACTCCGGGTTTGGCACCGAACAGAAAAACGCCGTCGCCCGTCTTTCGCATACTCTCCAAAAGTCCGCACACAAGGTCAAACCCCGCCACGCGCTCAGGCACAGGCGTCCCGAGCATCTTTGCCGCGTACACAACCCCGATACCGTCGGGCGTACACATATCAGCCGAGTTTAGGACCTTCATAAATTCCGAATCCTCATATGCCGCCATAACGATTTCCGGGTTAGGCGTAAATATAGCGGAAGCCCCCGGCGCAGCGAGCATCTGCTCCGCCTTCCTCAATGCGTATCCCGCCGAAATCTTATCAATCTTAACACCTAAAATATCAATCGTATTGCGCATAGCATAAACTCCTTACTATAATAATTACACACTTATAGTTTATTTTATCACATATTAAACCGTTTTGCAATACCAAAGGTCAAAATAATCCACAGCGTGTTGAAGAAGTAACTTTTGCAATTAAAATTGCAGCTGGCGATGGTTTTTAAATATTTTGTCGATAAAATATATCTTTTTCGACAGTCTGCGCGTTAATTCATAATGCTTTTATTTCTGATTTTACCGAATAAAATCTTCGGCGGTGCAGCATAATATCCAAAAGAACAAAATTTAGCCAATATAAATACGGAGGAATTATTATGCAGTCTTTTATTGCAATAGAGGATATTTTCGCACGCGAAATTCTTGATTCAAGGGGTAACCCGACGGTTGAGGTTGAAGTCTATACCGAGGACGGCGAGGTCGGCAGAGCGTCGGTTCCGTCGGGCGCATCAACCGGTAAATACGAAGCACACGAGCTGCGCGACGGCGACAAAAGCCGCTATATGGGAAACGGCGTGGAAAAAGCGGTTACAAACATCAACGACAAGATTGCCGAGAATTTAATCGGGCTTAATGTGCTTGATATTCAGACTATAGACAAGCAGATGCTAAAAATTGACGGTACGCCGAACAAATCAAAGCTCGGCGCAAACGCGACGCTCGGCGTATCTCTTGCCTGTGCACACGCGGCGGCAGCATCGCTCGGACTTGAACTTTACCAATATCTCGGCGGTATATGCGCAAGAAAAATGCCAAAACCGATGATGAACATTATAAACGGCGGCAGACACGCCGACAACTCTTTGAGCATACAGGAATTTATGATTATTCCCACAGCCGCAGAGTCGTTTAAAAAAGGTCTTATGTGGTGCTCTAATATTTTTCATACCCTTAAATCGATACTGAAAGACCGCGGATACTCGACTTCTGTCGGCGACGAGGGCGGCTTTGCGCCAAACCTTGAAAGCGATGAGGACGCGCTTAAACTCCTTGTATCGGCGATTGAAAAGGCGGGCTACAAACCCGGTGAGCAAATTTCAATTGCACTTGACCCGGCGGCGAGCGAGATGTATAATGCAGCCGAGGAGGCGGGGGAGGCCGGAAAATACTGCCTCTTTAAGCAGAACAAGATGCTTAAGCGCGCGGATATGGTAAATATGTGGTGTGAATACTGTAATAAATACCCAATTGTATCAATCGAGGACGGTATGGCGGAGGACGACTTCGAGGGCTGGGAACAGCTGACCGACAAGCTCGGCGGCAAGATAATGCTGGTCGGAGACGATCTCTTTGTCACAAACGAGGAACGGCTCAAAAAGGGCTTTGACCTTAAAATCGCCAATGCAATCCTCATTAAGCCGAACCAAATAGGCACTCTTTCAGAAACGCTCGGCACAATTGCGCTGGCAAAAGCACGCGGCTATTCGGCAATCATATCACACAGAAGCGGAGAAACCGACGACTCGTCAATTGCGGATATCGCGGTTGCAGTAAACTCAGGCTGGATAAAGGCGGGCGCTCCGTCACGCGGTGAACGAGTAGCCAAATACAACCGCCTGCTCAGGATTGAAGAAAATATGTAAAGATAACAAACTGCATCGAAAGCGCTTAACAGTATTGGAGGATTGATTTAATGGAAATGACGCTGCGCTGGTACGGAACGGGTTATGATACCGTGCCGCTTAAATGGATACGCCAAATTCCGGGAGTTAAGGGTGTTATCACAACTCTTTACGGCACAAAACCCGGCGAGGTATGGCGGCGTGAGGATATACGCGCGCTTAAAGACGAGGTTGCAGCCGCAGGAATGCACATCAGCGGAATAGAAAGCGTAAATGTGCACGACTCGATAAAAACGGGCGGCAGCGACCGCGATATGTATATCGAAAACTATATAAAGACTCTTGAAAACCTGGGGAAAGAAGATATACACCTCGTATGCTACAACTTTATGCCTGTTTTTGACTGGACGCGTACCGAGCTTGCGCGAGTGCGCCACGATGGTTCGACTGTGCTCGCATATACGCAAGATGCGGTAAATTCACTTGTTCCCGAAAAAATGTTCAGCCATATTTCGCAGGATATGAACGGAACGGTTATGCCGGGCTGGGAACCGGAGAGAATGGAAAAAGTCAAAGAGCTCTTTGAGCTTTACAAGGACATTGACGATGAAAAGCTCTTTGAAAACCTTGTGTACTTTCTGAACAAAATTATGCCGGTATGCAACGAATATAATATAAATATGGCAATACACCCCGACGACCCCGCGTGGAGCGTTTTCGGACTGCCGCGCATTATTACAAATAAAGAAAATATCCTAAAGCTTATGCAGGCGGTTGACAACCCGCACAGCGGCGTGACTTTTTGCTCCGGCTCATACGGAACAAACCCTGATAACGACCTGCCCGATATGATTAGAGCGCTGCGCGGCAGAATTCACTTCGCCCACGTGCGCAACCTCAAGTTCAACAGCCGTGACGATTTTGAGGAAGCCGCGCACCTGTCGTCAGACGGCAGCTTTGATATGTACGAAATCATAAAGGCGCTTTATGATATCGGCTTTGACGGCCCTATTCGTCCCGACCACGGCAGAATGATATGGGGCGAAAAGGCAATGCCCGGCTACGGGCTGTATGACAGAGCCCTCGGCGCCGCCTACCTAAACGGCCTATGGGAAGCCGTAGAAAAACAAAACAGATAAGGAGGCGGTTTTATGTATCTTACAACAGAAGGGATTAAAAATCGTGACGAATGGGAGCGATTAGGGTACAAGCTGCCGAAATACGATGTAAACGCCATCTCCGAAAAGACACTTAATTCGCCCGAGTGGATTCATTTCGGCTGCGGCAATTTGTTCCGAGCGTTTCAGGCAAAGGCTGCGGACGAGCTTTTAAACAAAGGTGTACTTGACCGCGGAATAATCGCAGCCGAGGGATTTGACTGTGAAATAACCGAGAAAATCTTAAAGCCGCATAACAACCTGAGCCTGCTTGTGACTCTGCTGCCCGACGGGTCTGCCGAAAAATCGGTTATCGGCAGTATATCAGCGTCGTTTTCGATGAGCTGCGAATACCCCGATGACACCGGGCGGCTTAAAGAGCTGTTCTCAGCGCCGTCGCTTAAACTTGCGTCATTTACCATAACCGAAAAAGGCTATGTAATCTATGATGAAAATTCAAGACCGAACAAAGATGTTGAAGCGGATTTTAACGAAGGTCCGAGCAGCCCGAAAAGCTATATGGGCAAGGTCGCGGCGCTGCTGCTTGAGCGGTTTAA
>UQOT01000100.1 GCA_900542675.1 uncultured Eubacteriales bacterium
ACCATTAAAAGCATTCATGAATATATTCAGAATTCATACTATATATTTTAATTATTCCTACAAATTCATCATATCCAACCGTCTTTACAAATACTTATAAATGCGCAAGGGACACTTCCTTATGTGAAGTGTCCCTTAGGCGCTCCTTTCAGATTGTTGAAAAATTTTTGTAAAATTACTGACCATAAAAGGCGCCCCGTCGGGGCGGCTTTTATTCTTTACAGCAATTCCTTGATCGGTACATCAATAAGGTCGGATGTGCAGTGCGGGCACTTTGTGGCAGTTATATCAATCTCACTCTTGCAGTAAGGACATACCTTGGTGGTCGGTGTTTCGTCAACTTTTGGCTTGGTTAATTCTATAACACGATTTACTGCTTTAACCATAATAAAGATAATGAACGCCATAATCAGGAAGTTTATAACAGCCGTTATAAACGAACCGTATTTAATTTCAACGGCGCCGATTTTAGCAACCATACTCGAAAAATCAAGTCCGCCGAACAGACCGAGTATAGGCGAAATAATATCGGCTGTAAGTGAGTCGACTATCGATTTGAAGGCACCGCCTATGATAACGCCGACAGCAAGATCAAGCACGTTGCCGCGCATAATGAATTCTTTAAATTCACCGATGAACTTTTTAAACATACAAATCCCTCCGCAGTAAATTTTTCAAAATGATTGTATCACGTTTTTATTCATAAATCAAGATATTATGCCAGATTTCTGCAAAAAATTATTTTATAGAACTTCTTGACACGGATAGGATTATATATTATAATTATCTTGCATAAAACGTTAAAATTTAACTGCAAATTTTTGTTATTTTATATGTTTTATACAATAAAATGGAAATCCGAGAGGGTGGTTTAAATGAAAAAGTTTATTTCGGTTTGCCTTTGTATTGCGCTGTGCTTTGGTATGTGTACTGCGGTATTTGCAGCGGATACTTCGGGTAGCTGCGGTGCAGCTGCTGTATGGAGCTATGATGCAGCGACAAAGACACTGACTATAAGCGGTACCGGTGATATGACCGATTACGAGGACGTCATATCGATACCTTGGAAGCCGTATTGTAAGGAAATTCAAAAGATTGAGATTGCCGACGGCATTACGTCAATCGGTAATTATTCGCTCAGCTGGTGCGAAAATGTCACGTCTGTGATCGTGCCGCAGTCGGTTAAGAGAATAGGTGTAGACGCGTTTGGCTGGTGTACCTCACTCAAGGATATTACGCTTCCGATGGGACTTCAAATTATCGACAGAGAGGCGTTTGCGATATGCAGCTCACTTGAGAGTATTGAAATTCCCGCAGGCGTTACAGCTATAGGAAGTATGCCATTCCTTTCGTGCTATGAACTCAGCAGTATAAATGTAAATGCCGAAAATTCAAAGTATAAGTCGTTCGACGGTGTGCTTTATGACGTAGAAAACGCAGAATTGGTTTGTTATCCTTTGGGCAGGGCAGGCGAGGAATTCACGGTGCCGGATAACATAACAAGTATCGGTTCATCGGCTTTCTCTGGTAATGAGACGCTTAGGACAGTAAATATGCCGGCTGTTAAGAAAATCGGCGATAAGGCTTTCTTTACCTGCAGCTCGCTCAGTGCTGTAAATATGGGCGCCCTTGAGAAAATTGAGGATCTTGCTTTTTACAGATGCAATAATTTAGTCAGTGTAAAGTTGCCGTCAAGTACGGTATCTCTCGGTAATGAAGTTTTCAGAAATTGTATAAATTTGCAGCTTTTGATGCTTCAAAATGACAGTATTACACTTGGCTCAAATCTGCTCGGCGGAGCGCCGTATGCAGTAATTGTTGCAAACAACTTATCTCAGGGTCAGTATTATGCTTATCAAAACGGCGTGCCGTTTTACGGTTTTGTAAACGTGTATTACGGCGGAAACTTGATGCAGTATGACCCTGCGGCATTTATAGTTAACGACTCATATACGCTTGTTCCGATGAGACAGGTGTTTGAGATGCTTGAAGCTGAGGTTACATGGGATGACGCTACAAATACCGCAAAAGCAGCGCGCGGCGGTATAACTGTTTCAATTCAGATAGGCAGCGATACGATGTACAGAAACGGAGAAGCTATAGCGCTTCCGATAAGCGGACAGCTTATAGCAGATAAGACATATGTTCCGCTGCGTGCTGTGTCTGAAGCATTTGGAAATACGGTTCAGTGGGAGGACGCGTCGAACTCGGCATATATTTCATAGCAAAGGATTTTGTGGAATTTTTCAAGTAGGCAGCATATTATATATCAGGGGGCATTGGATTTGCCCCCTGTAAATAGAATAATGAACTGATTTTAAAAAAAGGTCGGATAACAACGGATAGTGATAGTAGTTATGCCTAAAACAAATAGAGAAAATTTGTTAAAGTTTTTCATATAATGCGGTTGACAACAGACATTCGGTATGGTATCATTTAACTGAAAATTGAATATTTGTTTGTAACTATATTAAATAGTACATAAACTCAATAAAGGGCAAACGGAGTGAAAGCTCCTGACGCAAAGCTTTAGAGTCTAACCTTTAATTTATTTTTTATATTAAAGTATGATTGTCTGGCCGCAAGTTGGTTAATGTATGCCAATTTACTGCGGTTTATTTTAATTTACGTATGTTTGACATTCCAAAGTAAAGGCAGCAGTAAATGGCAAATAATAAAATTGGTAAAGTATTAAAGTTTAAATAAAATTTTATTATAAGAATAGGGGAGAATGTAGATGAAAAAATTCACAAGGGTTTTAGCATTGTTGTGCGTTATTGCTATGACAGTTCTGCCTTTACAGGTATTTGCAGCTGCTCCTTCGGCTTATGAAAACGAAGGCCGCAACCTTGCTGTTATAGCAAACGGTGATGTTAACATATACGGCGATGCTATGTTAATTGACGGAAGCGTGTACTCAAACGGTACAATTTATGTTGGCGACGGTCAGGGAAATAAGATTAACGGTATTTTTATTTCCGGCGAAGAGGGCTCGCTCGACCCGGGGGACGGAGTAACTGAAGATTGGCAGTGTGACGGTTATATTCACGTTAATGATAATGGCACAAGAGATAATATTAATGCATATAGCTCAAAGCCTGAGTATAACGGAGCAATTCTTGACAAGGATACAAGTTTTGAGTGCTCATACAAGCCGTTCAGCGTTCCTTCGATTGATAATAATTTAGGCGACGTTCTGATGACTGTTTATCCAAACAGCACTTGGGCATGGTCTCAGGAAAGAGGTTCATATCCCGTGGTAGATGAGAGTCAGGCACCCAGAACAATCACAGAAGATACTTATATCGAAAACCTTACAATGAACGGTTCATGGGTTGACGCTTACAACTTTGCTATGGTTATTGATACAACGGCAGGCGATGTTAATGTTGTTATTAACAACATGGTATCTCCGGTAAATCCGAGTTTCGTTGTTTTGGGTAACAATAAGGCAAATATTTATATTAACAATGTAAGTGATATTTCGGGTTACAGAATAAACTACAACTTTAATGAATCATGGGAGTGTGTTCCGATTGTAGGTTCTGCGAATACAAACATTTACCTCACAGGTGATTCGGTTAAGGTGGATGCTTCGCAGATTTCGGGTAACTTGTTTGTTAATGCAAATTCACTTGAAGTTTCGGGTTCTGCAAACGTAATTGGCGATATCGAAACAAATGCTAAGGAATTCGCTATAATTGGTAGTCAGTGTTCTGTTACCGGCACTGTATGTGCACCTAATGCGGCTTCGAGAGTTGTAGATTCGGGCACACTTTACGGTCAGCTTCACACCGATACTCTTACAATAAACGGTTCTGGCAGAATTATTTACAAGCCCGACACACTTCCGGTTCCGAGCGGGGATGAGCCGATTGTTACTCCTGAGCCAACACCTGATGTAGACGAAGGCGAGCCTGCATATATCGTAAGATATGTAGTTGCTACGGGTGAGTATACACGCGGAACAATGGATACAAAGATGCATAAGCCGGCACGTGGTGTTGACAAGGACGGTAATAAGGAAGAAGAACTTGAGTATGAGGTTCTTGATGAGACAACATATCAGATTACAGGTCCGCAGTACGTATCGGATGAGATTAAGGAAAGAGTTCAGCTTATTCTTAACACAACAGATGATGTATTTGTACAGCGCGGAAGTGAAGGCCTCATTCAGCCGAGTCGTTTCGGTAGAATAGACTTTAACGGTCAGGATATGTCACTTTCAATCACACCGTATGCTTATCCGAGAATGAAGGATAAGATTGATACAATGTATCTCTGTTGGGGTGACAGAAATTCTCAGGTTGAAACAGTTTGGTACGTAATTCCTGAGGAATTAAGATAATAGAGATTAATCTTTTAAAAGAGCTGCCGCATATGCGGCGGCTTTTTTTAGACTGTCGAAAACTATAAAAATATTTGTGCCACGATAGGCACTCCGACGTGGTGGTGTCTATGGCCACACACGCAGTGTGTGACGGCAGACGTTAGCAGTTGTACGTTATAGTATGCAATGCCTTTAAGTTGAATACGCAAATACGGCTTGCCGTGTCTGAGGGGCTCCAGTTCCCCGTTGGGGGCGCCTTGCGGGCGAATAATATCCGCCCTAAGATTTGCGCCATATTAGGCGGTATCAGACGGTAGTTTCCCCATACTATGGCGGCTAAGGGCGGTTAACGATCGTCGGGCTTGTTCGCCCGACGACTCGAAGGCCGGACTCAAAATAAGCGACTTTCTTTGGGGGTCTGAGAAAACACATCGCGGTGCCACCGCAAAAAACCGCGCCCGCAAGGGCGCAGAAATGCATACACCTCATCCCGCGCGCAAGCCTTCCCCGAAGGGGAAAGCTTATTTTTGTTTGACAATTTCGGGACTATAAAATATAATAAATATATAGCGTTTTTTGGGGAGGCGGTTTTAATGGAGTGTTGTTTAAAAAAGAAGCTCATCGGTCTCAAAAAAGCACGTTTTATGGATATGACGGCACAGATGGCACGCAGGGCGGCAGCAGAGGGAGTAGTTCTGCTCAAAAACCGCGGCAATGTTCTCCCTTTAAAGAGCGGCGAGAAAATTGCGCTTTTTGGCAGGTGCCAGATAGATTATAACGCAGGAGGAACAGGTTCGGGCGGAAGTGTTAATGCGCCGTATATTACAAATATTACAGATGCACTGCGGGAAAAGGATGTTATTATTAACGAGGAACTCGCCCAAATATATGAGGAGTGGACGCAGCAAAACCCAATTGTTTCAAATTTAGGCCAGTGGGCATCTCGTCCGCTGCACCAAAAAGAAATGACTGTTTCGTATGAACTTGCCCGCCGAGCGGCAGAGACATCTGATACGGCGATTATAATAATCGGCCGTACTGCGGGAGAGGAGCAGGATAACTCTGATATAGCGGGGAGCTTCAGATTGACTGCCGATGAACGGCGGATGCTGCGCAGTGTAACCGGGGTGTTTAAGCACACAGTTGTATTGCTTAACACATCGAATATAATAGATATGAAGTGGGAGGAAGAGTTTGACGTTGATGCAATTGCATATATATGGCAGGGCGGTCAGGAGGGCGGAAGAGGCGCCGCCGATGTGCTTGTGGGTGAGGCCTGCCCGAGCGGACGACTGACCGATACTATAGCACGCTCCTACTCGGATTATCCGTCTGCCGCAAATTTTGGCAGCAGTGAGGAAAATAATTACGCTGAGGGTATTTACGTTGGTTATCGTCATTTTGAAACGTTTGCTGAAAATAAGGTTGTCTATCCTTTCGGATATGGCTTGAGCTATACGGAATTTTCGTTTGAAATCGGTGATACGCGGCAAATAAGGGACAGTATAGATTTTTCTGTTGAGGTTAAAAATGTCGGAAGCTATCCGGGTGCGGAGGTTGTTCAGATTTATATAATTCCGCCTAACAGTGAGATTTTAAGACCACGCGTTACACTTGTCGACTTTGCAAAAACGTGGGTTTTGCAGCCGGGTGAAAGCGAAAAACTGAATTTTTCAATTCCGATTAAGCAGTTTGCGGTGTATGACGAGAACGCTTCGGCGTGGATAATTGAACCGGGGAGTTACACAGTAACTGTATCACACAATATCAGAGATTTGAATAACAGTTTTGTGTATGAACACCCGGGCTTGACAACCAAGCCAATTGACAGAAGTCATTTATTCGAAACGTATGCTGAAATACCGCTGACGGGTGATATGGGATATAAACTCGCCGATATTAAGAAAGGCAAGGTGTCGGCAGACGATTTTATAG
>UQOT01000101.1 GCA_900542675.1 uncultured Eubacteriales bacterium
GAATACTTATTTTAACTATTATATTCCTTATAGTTTTTACTATAAAAGTAAGATAGCCCCCCACCAAGCCAAAGTGAAAAGACTATCTTAAAAAGTTTTTTCGGCATAACCGTTTGAGGTCTTACCTCTTTTCTGTTATTATTATACTATGTATATCCCAAGTTGTCAACCGAAATTTTTACTTTTTCAGCCCATCCTTATACAAGTCCGCCTTTATAGCATTTTGCGTAAAGCTGTTATTCTTCCACCACACTATAACTGTTGACGTGATTGTAAATATCAGCGACACTACCGCATCAATATCGTCATCCGTAATGCTCAGCGGTGATTTGCCGAACATTACGAGTGCCTGATTGATTAATGCCAACGCTAAAATAATTGTTCTCGCTATTGTTCCCGGTGTTATTTTGTTTGTCATTATGCATTATTCCTTTCTGTCGGGTAAATCCATATACTTTTCGTGAATATCGTCCATAATGCCGCTTACTTAATGTAAATTCTCACAGTTTCATCGTCAATACGCTCCATAACGTAAAATCCGCTTTCACTTGATGTTGCATTTCCTCTGTTACCGCTCTTACAGAAACCGCTAGCTACGCAGGTTCCGTCATCACGAACCGCCAACTTTCCGTGCGTACCGACCGCTGAATATTCCTTTCGCTTAAGACGCGGTATGTATTCTTCATCAGCGTTATAAGCGGGATTTAATACATACTCATCAGTTTCAGGGTTATTTCACGAGCAAAGAGTCAAGGTGTATCATCGGCGTTGCTTGAAGTATGCTTTATCGATAGTGCGGCTGACGTGAATACATATCAAAGTAAGAAAGACAGCCTTATAAATACCATAGTCAACGGTATAGCTGAGGGCTTCGGACTCAAGCAACTCACCGTTGTTTCGCATTGGGCGGAAAGATATTATAAGCGTCTTAATGATTTGGGTTATGTTATAGATAACGATTGGAAACAATATGATTGCGACTTACCAACTTCATTTGCGCTTGCTCTGCTCGATAAAGCAACAGGCGGTATGAAAGATACATATGTTGGTCGAAATGCCGACCACTGTAGCCGAAATTGCCTTGACAGCCTTTGTGATAAAGCAATTATCACAACACCCGCTGCATTTACCGATTTCGAGGCTGGCATCTCGTATGGTTGTTTCTTAGCTCTTATATGCGGCGCGTTCAAAATATAGTTTGGGCTGACAAAAGCGCATACTATTTAGCATAATAGATACACTATAGCTTTTCTTAGGGAAAAGGCGGCAAGGATAACCTTGCCGCTCGTTTTTTATAATGCAGTGCTTTTATTCTTTGACGCTAAAAACTAAAGGCGGAATTTTGCACAAAATCACAACTCCATATCTAGCAATTTTGTATATAGACGACTGTATGAATAAGTGTTATAAAGTAAAGAATTTATAGAGGGGTGATATATATATCATATTTAGAGGCGTCCAAAAAAGCTACTATTAAATATCAGAAGAAAGCTTATGACCGATTAGAATTGAAAGTCAAATATGGAACACTCGGCATATTTAAGCTTTTGACTGACATTTTAATCGAATATCACCTAATCTCAGCAAATATCAGCGGTTTCATAAAACTAAAAAAACGCATAACCACGGGCTTTACGTCTGATTATGCGGTTTTTTAAATGGTCGAGGTGACAGGATTTGAACCTGCGGCCCCTACGTCCCGAACGTAGTGCTCTACCAAACTGAGCCACACCTCGAATTTTAATCGGGATTATTGCTTATCAGCAACTCTGTTAGTATACCATATTATGATATTTGTGTCAAGCATTTTTTTAAAAAATCTTGATTTTTGTCACAGAGCCGATTTGAGTTAATTCAGCTCTGTGACTTTGTTTAACTATTTATTAAGCTCCGATGAAAGAAGTTTGTTAACTACTCCGGGGTCACCTTTGCCTTTCAGCTCCTTCATACATTGGCCCATAAGGAAGCCGATTGCTTTTTTGTTGCCCGAGTTATAGTCTTGGACCGCCTGAGCGTTGCCGGCTATAACATTTTTGACAATTTCGAGTACAAGACCTTCATCACTTACCTGTTCAAGGTTATTATCCTTTACATACTTTTCAACATCCAATTCTTCATTGAAGGCTATGCCGAAAATTTCTTTCGCCTTGTTACGGTTAATCG
This sequence comes from uncultured Eubacteriales bacterium, assembly GCA_900542675.1. Taxonomy (GTDB): domain Bacteria; phylum Bacillota; class Clostridia; order Monoglobales; family Monoglobaceae; genus Monoglobus. Next base: position 2,164 of record UQOT01000101.1, read on the forward strand.
TCTTTTTACCTACAAGCTCTATCAACTTTGCGAGAGCATCGGGCGTAAGCTTCATTTCCTTAACATCGATACCCTCATCGCTGAGTTTTCTCATAAGTTCACCCATAATCCAGTTGGACACTTCCTTCGGATTATCACAAAGTGCGGTTGTCGCCTCAAAAAAGTCCGCGAGAGCCTTTTGACCGGTAATCATATTCGCATCGTACTCTGGCAGACCATACTGCTCAATATAGCGTGCTTTTTTCGCCTCTGCAAGCTCGGGGAGACTGTTTTTCATCTCGCTGAACCACTCATCGTCAATCTCAATAGGCGGGATATCCGGCTCAGGGAAGTAGCGGTAATCCTGCGCGTTTTCCTTGCTTCTCATCGAGTAGGTTCTGTCCTTGTTCTCGTCCCAGCGTCTTGTCTCCTGAACAACCTTTCCGCCGCGCTCAATCAAGTCAATCTGGCGCTTTGTTTCGTACGCAATTGCCTTGGTTATTGCCTTGAACGAGTTTATGTTCTTCATCTCTGTTCTGGTTCCGAACTCCTCGCTGCCTACAGGTCTCACCGAAAGATTTACGTCGGCACGCATAGAACCCTCCTGCATCTTACAGTCGGAAACGCCAAGATACTCAAGAGTAGACTTAAGCTTTGAAAGATACGCGATAACCTCCTCGGCACTTCTGAAGTCAGGCTCGCTTACTATCTCAATAAGCGGAACGCCGCAGCGGTTGTAGTCGCACTTCGTCTCATCGTTGAACTCATCGTGAATGAGCTTTCCGGCATCCTCTTCCATATGAATTTCGTGAATTCTTATGTCTTTCTTTGTTCCGCTTTCGGTCTCAATCGGAACGCGTCCGTTTTGGCAGATAGGCAGATAAAGCTGTGAAATCTGATATGCCTTCGGGAGGTCGGGATAGAAATAGTTCTTTCTGTCGAACTTGTTATATCTCGTTATATCGCAGCCGAGAGCTATGCCCGCCTTCATTGCATAGTTTACCACCTGTCGGTTAACTACCGGGAGAGTACCCGGCATACCGGTGCAGACAGGGCAGCAGTGTGTATTTGGCTCACCGCCGAATTCGGTTGTACACGAGCAGAAAATCTTTGATTTTGTCGCAAGCTCAACATGGACCTCAAGTCCCATTACAGTTTCCCATGCAGCCATATTATTCACACTCCTTTCCGCTCATCTCAGGCAATTTCTTATGAAAATCGGTCATTGTCTGATAGGTATACGCCGCATTTAATATTACGTCATCCTTAAGCGGTGCGCCAACCAACTGAGCGCCTATCGGCATACCGTCGCTGTCAAATCCGCAGGGAACGCTTATTCCCGGCAGACCCGCGAGATTAACCGACACTGTATAAATATCCGACAAATACATCTTAAGCGGGTCTGACAGGCTATCGCCGAGCTTCGGCGCAGTTGTCGGAGCCGCAGGAAACAGCACAATATCGTACTTCTCATACGCTTCATCAAACGCCTTTTTAATTAGCGCCTTTACCTGAAGCGCCTTTTTATAGTATGCGTCATAATATCCGGTAGACAGCGCAAAGGTTCCGAGCAAAATCCTTCTCTTTACCTCCTCGCCAAAGCCCTCGCTTCTTGTTGCCTTATATAAATCAATTAAATCCTCAAATTCCTTCGCGCGGAAGCCGTACTTCACACCGTCAAATCTCGAAAGGTTTGAGCTTGCCTCAGCAGACGCAATTATATAGTACGTCGGAACAACATAGTCGATAATATCCATATCAAACTCTTCTACCTCTGCACCCTTCTGCTTGAGGGTATCGGCAACGGCAAGAACTGCCGCCTTAACGTCCGAATTAAGTCCGTCTCCGAAGCACTGACGCGGTATTCCTATTTTAAGTCCCGAAACATCGCCGGTAAGCGACTCTAAATAATTCTTATGTTCAACATCAAGCGATGTGCCGTCCATCTTATCCTTGCCGCAAATTACGTCAAGTATCGCCGCACAGTCTGCCGCGTCCTTCGCCACCGGACCAATCTGGTCAAGCGATGATGCGTACGCGATAAGACCGTAACGCGAAACCGCTCCGTAAGTCGGCTTCATACCCGTAACGCCGCAGAACGAAGCGGGCTGTCTTATACTTCCGCCCGTATCGGAGCCTAAGGCATACGGTGCTTCTTTCGCAGCAACAGCTGCCGCCGCACCGCCCGAAGAGCCGCCCGGAACCCTATCTAAATTCCACGGATTTTTCGTTGCGCCGTAATACGACGTCTCAGTAGTGCTGCCCATTGCAAACTCATCCATATTCAGTTTGCCGATTATAACAGCGCCCGCCTTGCTGAGCTTTTCTATAACCGTCGCATTGTAGGGCGGCTTAAAATCGCCTAATATCTTTGACGCACAGCTTGTCTTTATACCCTTTGTCGAAATATTGTCTTTTATCGCAACCGGTACGCCCGCAAGAGGAGAATTATCAAGCTCGCCGGTGTCTATCTGCTTCTGAACCTCTTCGGCACGCACGAGCGCTTCCTCACGCGTAACGGTAATATAGGCGTTGATATCTTTGTCCTTTGCGTCAATCTCGCCCAAAAAGCTCAAAACCGCATCGGCAACGCGAACCTCGCCGCACTTTATCTTTTTACCCAACTCAAGGGCAGTCATATCTTTAATATCCATATCAAAAGTTCCTTTCAAATATCCGAATACTCGCTTTATTCGACAGTTCTCGGTACAACAAACGCCTCGCTGTTTGCCTTGGGCGCATTAGCTAAGAGCTCTTCTCTTTCTCCGCCCGAAATCACAACATCCTCACGCATAACATTCTTAACCGCAAAAGCGTGTGACATCGGCTCAATACCGTCGGTATTTATATTATTCAGCACATCCATATAGCCGATTATATCACCGAGGCTCTTCTGCGTCGCTGCGCACTGCTCGTCCGTCAGCTTAAGACGCGACAGTTCAGCGACATATTCAACCATATCTTTGGTAATTTCCATAATATCACTCTCTTCATAATAAATTAGTAATCAAATTAAAGTAAATTATACCAAACAGCCGCGGCTTTGTCAAGAGCGCAAAGTATCAGCAACATATTCTCTTATCGCGGCTTCTGCCTGCTCTATCTCCTGTTTAAATTCACGCGCGCTCACCCTCTGAGCGCCGTTGCCTAAAATTATCAGCTGCTCCATTCCGTCAGAGGTTGCAACACGTACCCGATGCTTTCGACTGAGCTTGTGCGACACCTTTTCGATATACGAATCGGCAGTCTCCGCCTCTTTGGTGTACACCACTTTTATATTGTGTACGTCCTCAACCTCGCCTCGGCTGCCTTTGACTTTGTACGCGTCGAACACAAGTATCACTTCGCAGCGACTGACGCCGCGGTAGTTGCATATTCTGTCAATCAGTGCGTTTCGCGCGTCCTCCAGATTATCTTCCGCTATCTCACGCAGTTCATCCCACGCAAAAATTATGTTATATCCGTCAATTAGCAGGTATTCCGGTCCATCCGGAAACGGCCTGCCCTTATACTTAACCGTATTCTCCTGCTGCTTATTTTGCTTTACCGTGTCCATTGCGTTATAAGTGTCACGGCGTATCTTGCCGTATGTGCGCTCGAAAATTTTCATAAGCTCCTCATCGTCAGTCAGGCTTCTGACGTACCGAGAAACGCTATCTCTCGTAACCGGTTCCGCTGCGGCTGCGTCAAAGCCGCTGCTTATATGCATATATTC
>UQOT01000102.1 GCA_900542675.1 uncultured Eubacteriales bacterium
ATGCAGCTTAAAGAAACTAACGCAGCTCTTGAAGCTGCGGTACTTGAGCTTGCGGGAATGGTATCGGAGGTGGTGCAGAATGGTTAGGCTTTACGTATTAAAGATACAGCGTGGAGAAATGGCACTTGAAGATGTGCCTAAATACTGGCGTGACAAGGTTGAGGCAGAATTAAACAATGGGGAGGTGTAGAGATGGACAGTCCGTGTACGTATTGTAAAGAAAAAGATAAATGCAAAGAACCCTGTGTAAGATTGAAAGGTTTTTGGATTATGTTAGAAGGTACGCCTGACAAATATTTTATTGATACAAGGAAAAATATTCCCAGATCATGGTAAAAGAAATGATTTGCAAACGTGGCTTGGCGGAGCTGAATAAGGAAACGGAGGACAAAAAATAATGGATACACCTATAACAAGAGCAGAACACGAAGAATTTCGCAGACGTATGGAAGAGGAACACAAAAGACAGGACGCACGGCTTGAGGAGCTCGAAGTCGCGACAAAGCAGATAGGAGCATTAACAACATCGGTTGAAAAGCTCGCGCTTAGTATAGAGAATATGGTTGATGAACAGAGAAAACAAGGCGAACGTCTCGAAGCCCTCGAGGGGCGCGACGGTGAGATGTGGCGCAAAGTCACGGGATATGTAATTACAACCGTGATAGGTGCAGTAGTCGGTTTTATACTTACAAGAATAGGAATAAGATAATTATTTAAGAAAAGGAAGGTACATATTATGACAAACAAAATCACATCAGGAACAATAGTAAGAACAATAATACTTGCCCTTGCCCTTATAAATCAGGCGCTTGTAATGTTCGGCAAGTCACCGCTTAATATAGCTGACGATGACATTGCTACGGTAGTTTCACTGATATTTACAATTACATCAACAGCTATAGCGTGGTGGAAGAACAACAGTTTTACAAAGGCAGCCATTAAGGCAGATTTTTATAAGGATGAGCTGAAAAAGTAAGGAGGCGATAATAATGGCAAAAATATACATAGACCCGGGACACAATGCGACCGGTGCAGATACCGGCGCTGTTGGGTTCGGGATTAAGGAACAGGATATATCCGTTAAAATAGGCGTTATGCTGCGTGATATGCTGACGAAAAGCGGACAGTCCGTTAAAATGAGCCGTGAAAATATCACGGACACAATATTTCTGAGTTTAAACGGCAGTCTTGCCGCACGTTACAACGGCGCAAACAGTTGGGGCGCGGATTTGTTTGTAAGCATTCACTGTAACGCCGCGAACACAAAGGCGTACGGGTGCGAGACATATTATTGCACAGGCAGCACGAAAGGCAAGGCATTAGCTGACGCCATACAGCCGCATCTTACGGCGGAGACAGGACGCTACAACAGAGGTGTAAAGTCCGCAAACTTCGCGGTAATCAGACGCACAAATATGCCCGCTGTACTCGTCGAGACCGCGTTCATAGATAACTATGACGATAACGCATTCTTAGCCAGCGAGAGCGGGCAAAAGAAATGTGCTATGGCAATATACAAGGGTATATGCGATTATTTGGGAATAGGATATACCTTTAAAGGAACAGACGAAATAATTTCAGAAAGCGAGGAAGATGAAGAAATGAAAGAGAAAATAGCAGAACTCGAAAAGCGCATATCCGCGTTTGAAAATCCAATGATTTACGACTACATAGACGGCAATATGCCCGAGTGGGCAAGACCGACTATACAGAAGCTCGTTAACAAGGGCTACCTCAAAGGCGGCGAAGACGGCAGACTTGGCTTGACAGACGACTTAATGCGTATGCTTGTCATCAACGACCGCGCGGGTGTGTACGGAGAATAATATTTAAGGCGGAGCTTTGCGGCTCCGCCTAAGGGTATATTAGTTTTTTGTTAAGCCATCTATACCAAAAATTAGAGCACTGATTTTTTCTGTTGCAATCTCAATATCACGATATACAGTACGCCTATCAACATATTCGTCCTTAGCTATTTCATCAATACTCTTAGGATTTTCGTTGAGATATAAGGAGTTTATTATATTCCAGCGCCTCAAATCAGCTTCCTTGTTAGACCGTTCACATATGTATTTATACGCTTCGAGCATATCGTCAATATGGTTCATAATAATAACAGTTCGCTCTACACTGCGTTTTATGCTTTCGACAAATGCATCCGGGTTCTTATTTCCCTCCCACATTAAATCAAATACATCTATTGCGCTCTCTCCACGCTCTATTATCTGTTTTGCATCGTAAACAGCATATTTTATATGCTCTTTAAGGTCGCGATAATTGGAAAGCAGTAAGCGTGTGTTTCTAAGGCGACGGTCATATCGCGTTTCCCTCGCTGCTTTATTTTCCTTGTTTATATAGTCGAGTGCTGTCTTGGCGCCGATTTCAGCTGCCATTTTTATTATATCAACTTCTGCATTCTCTAAAGCTTTCTCTTGTTCTTTAGTACTCATAGAGCGGTCCTCCTAAATATATTGACTTTTTTTATTATTATGTTATAATATAATGTATGAGTTAGGGAGTTGACCGTGCTATCGCGTGGAAAGCTCTCTTTTTTTGCTTTTAATTAAATTTGACCGTTGTAATTCGGCTTGTGTTTATCGGCACATATTCAGGCAATCCGTCAAGCTGATAACGAAACTCAACTTTATTGCTCTTGCAATAGTGAATACAAGCAATATCCGTTATCGTATGTGCTTTTCCTGTTTCTGAATTCTGTACCTTGTCGCCTATCTCAAAGGGCGAAATCGCTCTGAATGCAGATATGTTCATTATAAGTCCTCCATATTTATCTCAGGAGTAGCCTCGCCGTTTTCTGTTGCCTCTGTCTGTTTTTCGTCTGCAGGAGAGCATTTAATATCTATATTTATGTTTTTGATAGGCGCAATGCCTATGATCGTTTTTATAGCGTTATTGAAATTCTCATATCCCGGAATATCATCAGGCGACAAGTCTGTTTTGGTAACAATTACTTTCTTTGTTGTCGGTTCGCCCGAACTCTTTGAAACATTTACCAAAACATAGTCACCTTTTTGAATATCGATGTCATCAGTTTTGTATGTATAATCTCTGCCGCGCGGATTTTCCTCCGCATCTAAAAATTTGCAAAATATCAATCTACTCATTTTTCATCTTCCTTTCTGAATTTACTTTTGCAACTACTGTTAAAATCTTTTGCCGCGGATAGTGCATAGCTGTTGAGCCGCTATTACTATATTTCGTAACATTTATATCGCCCTTTTATTCCAAGCATTTACCAATCTATCAAATACGTATATATCTGCATATATTGTTCCTGTTTTTGCTTCGCAAGACTTACAGCTAAGCGACATATAACAGCCGTCAATCTGTAATTCAATCTCTTTACAACCGCAAAACGGACACGGTAGTAAGTGCTCGTTTGCTAATGCAGGGTAGGTCTTAACAGGAATATGTTTTATATCCGACCCATAAATCACTTATGTCGACCTCCTTTATCATTCCTTAAAACAATGCCACACAAGACCGTTTGACATTACTACCGTTCCAATATATTTTGCTTTTTCTATATCCGAGCGAGTATGCCCTGTACCCGCTATTAGGATAGTTGTATCCTTAAACGGACCTTCTTGTGATATGCTATGAAGGTCTAAATCCGTCTTGTAGTACATTACGAGCCTGCCGTTCTGTTCTTTTACGGAAAGAGGCTCAATATCGTTTCCCGGCAAGGATAATATTTGTTTGTCCTGAATGGACAACGGTTGTTTAAGTATTGTCACCTTAATTCCTCCTTTTCTTTTCTGTCGTTATATCGTTTCATTTCGTCCACTATTCGCTTGATTTCTTGCGGTATATTATACAAGAACGTTAACACCCCAAGCAAAAATAATATTACGTAAGCGACAACAATCACTTTGATAATCATTTCTGTTTTTTCCTTTCCCTAATATATTTCCTCACAAGCCCTACATCTCTATCCATAACAGACAAATGCTTTCGAGCCTCGTGCTTTTTATATATTACAACCGTTCTTTTGTCCTTTTTCGCCCGCAAGACCTCGCAACTAATTTCGTGTGGTTTTTGAATTTCAAACCCTTGAACCGCAAGCCATTCAGTAAAATCTTCTAACTTATGGATTGCAAGCAACTGTCTATTCGCCATTTCTAACCCTCCCCCAAATCCTCAACATAGCAACACTCTACGGCGGGCGTTTTAATCCTCATTGCTATAAATCTGTAATGTTCCATCGGCATTATATAATGGTGTTATCCCACTTCTATATGAGCACGTAAACACAAAATATTTTACTTTAGTGTCTTTTGCGTATACAATGCTATAGATATTACTTGCATCGTTCCATTCTGTAATTGTAATAAAATACCCATTTCCAAAATCAAGACCATCGGATTGAACATTTCCCCGATCTGTAGCTTCTTGATACGAGATACTGCCGCATCCAGTACAACATAACATTAACGTAAGGATAATTAAAATAGCCCCAATTTTTTGTTTCATTATTTTTTACACCTCCAAATCCTCAACATAACACCAACTCTGCGGCGGACGTTTCAATCCGCACTTCTTGATACAATCCCGACAACTTCTCGGCTTCGGCAAATGCTGAAAATAACAGTCGTCCTCAGTGCGGTTATATTTCAAAAACTCGCTCAGTTTTTTCGGCTCGTCATATATTTTTGGGTCAGATATATTCCAACACCACACAATACCTTTATGACCGTCGGTATATTTCAGCCATTCTTCTGTCGTCATACAAGCCTTCGCGTGAAATTCTTTCCCGCCTATATCTCTTGCATCAAATATCCTGTCACATACAAACTCGCCTATGACTTTGCCATTCAAAAAATTATCGCTTGTATAATTATCCCAACCAGCAAGTTCAATCGAGCATCCATATTTTATCTCACCGTTAGGCAAACGATATAATTCATCGGTAGACAAACCTACCGCGCTATAGTATGCAGTGCGTTTTGGCTTTGTACAGTACATATATACCTTAAACGACGTATCTATTTTCGGGCGCGTCTTACGTAGCTCGACTGTCTTTTGCCCGCTTACGATTAGCTCGCAATATTTAGGCGTTATGCTCGCTAAGACGGCTTTCCTTAAATTCTTCATAACTCATAATCCTTTCTTCCGTAAAATAATCTCTATGCGAGAACATACACTGAATACAGTATTTGGCATATGCTTCTTCGGTTGTTATTCCGTCACTTCGACCTCCACCCTGTTCTTGCACAAATTTTATGACTCTATTCATAATAACTCTGCACTCGGTTTTAAAATGCTGCTTCATCACATTAATAGCAATTTCATTTTCGCCATCTTCCGGTTCCATAGCCTCTATGTCAGCTATTTCCTCGTTGATAATATTTCTTATATCATCGAGGGAAATCATATTTTTATTATTTTGCATTGCCTACCTCCTATCTGAAAACTGTTTATAATCGTGTTCCCTGCACTGAATACACGGAAACAACTTTGGATTATGCCTTTTTCTAAATGTCTGATGAAATACTCGGCTGTTATAATATTGACATATGTGCGGCAGACTGTTACCGTTTCTAATAGTCTGTTGCTGTGTTTCCGACATATTGAGATTATTGCAATAATTACAATCTACATCAGCTTGTCTAACGCGAATTACATTCATTTAACTACAACTTCCATTTCCAAATCGGATATTTTGTTGTTTTGCGGTAATACTACTTTGTATCGGGCTTTATGCTTAGTAATACTGCTTTCATTTGTCATCATCCCCCTGTATGAAACGTTGTCCGCAAAACACACATTGCTTAGTGCTATAGGGCA
>UQOT01000103.1 GCA_900542675.1 uncultured Eubacteriales bacterium
CGCAACTTCTTCGTTAACCGTGACCTTGCTTTCCTCAATTGTTTCATACGGCATTGACGAAACATCTTCGCCCTTTAAAACCTTAGCCGCCATCTTACCTGCGATTTTGCCAAGCTCAATGTAATCTATACCTGCCGACGCGATACATCCGTTGCCTACCTGCTCTTCCTCTGAGCCGAATACCGGGATTTTAGCCGCGTTTGCCTTTTCGAGTATAATCGGAAGATTGTCAACAACCGTATTATCGGTCATATTGGTAATACAGTCAACCTCGCCGAGCAATACATCGGCAGCCTGTGGAATTTCAGCCGCATTGCTTGTGCCCTTTTCAACGATTTCAAAACCGTATTCAGCAGCTTTTTCTTTGTATGTCTTAATTGTGCTAACCGAATTTGCTTCACTCGTTGTATATATTATACCGATTTTCTTCGCGTCCGGCAGAACCGCACGAATAAGCTTAAGCTGCTCTGTAACCGGAAGTTCATCCGATACACCGGTAATTCCCGGCATAGCCTCGGTCTTACTCTTTGCAAGATTAGCCGCAACAGGGTCAGATACCGCGTTGAATATAACCGGAATATTCCTATCGTAGCACTCGTTATAGAGAGCCATTGCCGACGGTGTTGCTATGCCGCATACCAAGTCCATCTTTGCATTGACAAAGCTCTGTGCAATCTGTGTGTTCATTGCGTCGTCCGCCTGAGCCGATTTGTTAGTAAGTTCAAGGTTCTCACCCTCTTTTATGCCCTCGGCTTCAAGCCCTTCAATAAATCCTTCGCGGCAGTTATCAAGCGACGGATGGTCAGCATACTGAACAACGCCAACCTTGTATACCTTCTCATTTTCCTGCGGAGCCGCACTTTCCCGTGTACCGTTTCCGCAGCCGGCAAGAGCAACGGTGCTGAGTACAACAGACATACCAATCATTGCAGCTCTCTTCAAATACTTTTTTGCCTTCATCATAAAAACTCCTTTATTAATTTTTATTTGATGGAACAAAAAACCGCTTTGAGACACAAAGCGGAATGAATTCACTATTAACATATGCAATTCTGCGCTCGTCTATTCTCATCTGTTCTCATCTGTTTTTAAGTATACCATACATTTTTTGCCCTGTCAACCGTTTTTTGCATAAATAAGCTCCGGAGATTTTCGCCCCGGAGCCCGAACTATTAGATTACTGTGTTATTCTCGACTTGGGATTGCCGCTATAATTTACATTGCCCACGCCTCCGGTCATTTTCTTTTCCTGATTAATTCCCGTAAAATGTGAGAACTCATCAATAACCGCGCCGCACTTTTCGGCGTAAATTTCTGACAGTTCAGCGTCATACCGCATCTTTGCATCATCGCTTCTAAGCAGCTTACCGTGCAGCTTACCGCCGTTTTTATACTCGCTGAGTGTAATATCTGTAAAGCTCTGCCCATGCAAACCGAACTCGTAAATATAATAGTGCTCTGTCACAAGATGGCTGTCCAAAACTCGGCTGAGAACGCACGCCAACTCAATTCTCGAAATATCGGCGCCCGAGTCGAAGCTGCCCAGGTCATCGGACAGACCAAGTTCTGCTGCTACCATAATCATACCTGTCGGGTATTCTCCGTGCATCCATATGTTTTTGTCAAATGTTAAACCGAGCAAAGCCTCTGCCATCTTAAATATCTGCTCATATGTAACATTGCTGTCGGGTGCAAAAACACCTTCGGATACTCCGCCGATTATTCCTTCTTCAAAGAGTGCGCCGATATATCCTGCCGCCCAATGAGTATCGGGAACATCCGAAAATTTGTCCGTCAGCTTAGGTTCTATATCAAACAATCTGCACAACATCGCCGCAGCTTCGGCGCGCGTTACTTTGTTATCAGGATAGAAATTTCCGTCAACGCCGGTTATTACCCCTATATCGGTAAGTTGATTTGTAACAGCTGCACGGCTTTTGTCTATATCAGAATACTTAGGCTCGGTACCGATGTACTTAGAAAAGCTGTCGGTGTCCTGTATTGACTTCTGAATATTTATGCAGTCATCTCTTGTCGGCGCCTCAGGCATAGCCTCGTGCAGCTTTGTGCCGAATTTTTTCCGCGCCTGAATTTCGTCATTGCGAAAACCGCTGTAATAATTATTGAACTCAGCGACTGTATATATATGCTCGACTTCAAGCTTATCTGTCGCCTTGCCGAGATAAGGAGCATAGTCATTTGTCCACTCCTTAAATGTAATCATATAACAACCCTTCTCGGTCTCAACTCCCAACATTTGATTTTCATCGAAAATCCAAACAGATTTTGGCGTTCCAATGTCGCTGCTGTTTATTAGCTTAGCTGCCGAAGCATACACATCATCATTTACAAAAATATTACAATCCGGATACATATACGAAAAAGCCTTTCCTTCATCATCGACACTTACTTGAATCATCAATGCGTTGTACGAATTTCCGAATTCATCATAGTGCAATTCGGTCGGCATAAAGTAATAAAATCCTTTAGCGACATTTGAATTATATTGTGTACATGCCTCATCAAAGCTTTTTGCAGTTCCGGTTCCCTCCATAAAAAATCGGGTTATATACCACGCATTATGGATGTATTCATAGCAGTGCTCAGCATCGGCAACATCACCGATTGTCCTATGCTCTTTCAAAATGTTTCTGTCATAATCGGGGTTATATTCCGCCTCAAGAATTTGGTTTAGATACGGAGTGTCGCTCAGCTTTCTTGATTCGGCAAGAGCCTTTATCTCCGATGCGGTCACTTTGTTCTCCGCCGCCGATACATTTATACCGCACATAGCCGTACCAAGCAGAGCTGCACTTAACAAACCTGAAATTATTTTTTTGCAGATTTTCATAAAACCCACTTCCTTTCTCGTTACTATTAAAACCTTTAAAATATTAAAATTTTCATATAATACAGTAATATATCACTGTATTATTACTGTATTTTTACCGTCTTTATCCCCGGTTAGTGCAAAAATGTAGTATCTGCCCTTTATGAGAGGAAGCTCACAAGAATACATTTCATCATCGCATCTGTAAATGCTCTGAGTATTTTCACCGCCCGGACCGCATTCAAAAATCTCGATGCCGCGCAATGAATTCATAAAGCTTACAGAAACTGTAGTGGTTTCAATCGCTTCCAAAACAGGCGTCATAATCGTATTGCCACCATCGAACACTAAATTAAACACATATGCTGACTTACTCGGAATTTGAACGGTCTCGGCAGAGTCGTCCTCAAAAAGTCCATTACTTTCGGGAGAAGGCACAGTGCCAGACTCCGGTATATTGCTTTCTCCGCCCGATACGTCTGTTACGTTAACCTCAGCTGAATATGCCGAAGTATCTGTGTTTGTTTCAAAAGTATACCCAGGCACAGCCGGATAATCCGTAATACCGCTGTCAACTTCCGAAATATAATCGTAAGCCCCATCAGTATTTACTTGTTCGACCGACTCATATACAGGCTCCGAATTTGTGTCATAAAAATCATCACTTGAATAGTTGTCGTTTTCCTGCTCCGTCTCAGAACGTTCGGAATATGCATTAAACTTTGACGTATCGTTGTCCTCATACTTTCTGTCCGCCGAAAAGCGCTGTGATACAAAATTCGGCTCAGTGAACACCTCGGCTATTTCATCCGGCATAACAGCCGCCGCCTGTGTAAATCCAAATGCCGTCAAGCTGCACACAGAAATTCCCGCCGCCAAAAAAACGCTGACCGCTTTAAGTGTTTTTGTAATCTCGCGAAATCCCGCAATTTTAAGCAGTCTCCGCTTTATATGACTTTTTGCCGACGCCATTGACGCCGAATACGCCGCAATGCCTTTTGTATTGCTTTCTATAACCGAAATAATCAGCCGTCCGTAATCCTTTGCGTCCTTAAGATTAAGACGCTTTAAGACAGATTCGTCGCAGCACCACTCGCTTACAGTACCGAGTGACCTTCTCAGTATATACACAAAAGGATTAAACCAATGAATACAGCCGACAAAAATTCCAAGCAGCTTTATGTGAAGGTCAAAATGTTTTAGATGTGTAAGCTCATGCGCGAAAATCATTTTAAGCTCGTCCTCGCTGAAATCGAAGTCGGGTATTACTATTGTCGGTCGCATAATCCCAAACAGCAGCGGCGAAGAAATGTTTTCGCTAACAAAAACACGAACCTTTCTGCGTATTCTGAGTTTTTGAAGCATATTGTTAAGCTCTGCGTACACCGTATGGCTGCGGCAGGGAACGCTTATTCTCCTAAGCATACTCGCAGCTTTTATGTACAAAACAATATTTCGTATTCCCAAAGTCATAGCAACGCTGAGCCAAATTCCGAACACAATGTTTACAAGCGAAATACTCTTCATCCCGCCGGAAGAGTTTAATGTCTCGGCGGCTCCGCTGATGTTCAGAACCGTCATATCCGATGGTACGCTTATGCTAATTAGTTTTGGAATACTGAAAACCAGCTGCAGCGGCAGAATAAACATAATCAGGGACATAATTATTACTCCGTAGTACCAACCCGACATACTTTTCTTCTTAAATTTTAAATTAAGCAAAGAGCCGAACCCGAACATAATACTCCCGCTTACCGTACATATCAAAAGGTTGTGAAGAACACTTGTCATAACTATACCTCCTCAAACCACTCTTTTATCTCTTTGATTTCTTGGGCGGTTGGCTTTTTATCTCCGTACAGCGCGGACAAAAAATTCTTTATAGAGCCTGAATGCAGCTCTGTCATAAACTCCTTTGTCTTGCTGTTTTTATAATCGTTTTCGCTGATAAGCGCCGAATAATAATTGGTCTTTCCGACTCTTTCGGTTCTTATCGCGCCCTTATCGGTCAGCCGCTTTAAGAAAGTGAGAATAGTCGTATGCTTCCAATCCGCGTTTAGTTTTTTGAGAATATCCGCGGTCGTCACCGCTGCATTCTCGCTCCAAATAACCTTCATAATTTCCATTTCAGATTCTGAAATACGCATCGTAAATTTTGCCTCCTTATATTCTACACTGTGTAGACAATAATATTCTACATCAAGTAGAATGATTTGTCAAGCATTATTTATATTTTTTTGAAAAATATTTAAGGCTTCTGAAAACTAATATGTTTTCAGAAGCCCTATGTTTTGATTAGCATAACAATAGTATAAACGTGTGTAGGGAACGACAACCCCGGCGCTCCCTACGAAAAGTTTTTAAAATATCGCAGCGTATAACGAAAATATATTATATTCGGCGAATTCTGAACCCCCTCAATCACGCTCTGCGTGACAGCACCCCGTCGGGGCGTCTTTCATTCTTTACTTCTTACTCTCTTATCTGGCCTGAGCCTTCGATAATGTATTTGGTGGATGTGAGCTCCGCAAGTCCCATAGGACCGCGGGCGTGAGTCTTTTGTGTGCTGATGCCTATTTCTGCGCCGAACCCAAACTCAAATCCGTCTGTAAATCTTGTTGAGGCGTTTACATAAACAGCCGCCGCGTCAACCCTATCTAAAAACATTTGGGCGTTTGAATAATTATCGGTAATGATTGCCTCGCTGTGACCGCTGTTATATTTATTTATATGTTCTATTGCCTCATCAACACTGTCAACAATCTTAACGCCAATCTTCATATCAAGGTATTCTGTACCCCAATCTTCTTCCGATGCCAAAACCGCATTCGGGTATATTGAACATACTTTGGCATCGCCAACAATTTCAACGTCCTTATCAGCCAAAGCTTTAAGCATTACCGGCAAAAATTCGTTTGCAACAGCTGAATGTACAATTAACTTTTCTTCTGCATTACAAACCGAAGGA
>UQOT01000104.1 GCA_900542675.1 uncultured Eubacteriales bacterium
CTGCGAAACCTCACGTAAGTCCTCTCAAACTCACTGACCGTTCTGCCGCTTTCGGTGTCCTTAACGGTTACTCCGGTATAAACCTCGCTGCTTCGCCCCGACAACATTTTAAGCATATCAAAAGCGTCGCTCTCATCCTTTGGCTTTCCCAGAATTTTACCGTCTGCCGATACTATTGTATCCGCAGCGATTACCGTCGCGCCGCCGCTGATCGTCTCGGCGACGTTTTTCGCCTTCTGCGCCGACAGCCGCAAAACCGTATTCTGCGGCTTCTCCCCGCTAATAACCGCCTCGGGCGAATTATCGGTCATAATCTCAAACTCAAGTCCAAGATTGCCGAGCAGCTCCCTTCGCCGCGGCGACCCGGACGCTAAAACTATTCTCATATTATACCTCTGTAGTAATGCAGTCTTGTGTATTCATTTATTCTATAACTTTCCGCCCCGAAATATGCGGCGCAGATTTTTTTGACCTCATCGGGGCTCTCAACGGAAAACCTCAGGTTTATCATATCCGCTCCGATACTTTTTATGTCATCGAGCTTGTCCGCCATATAAAGCGGAACAGAATTTAATAGCACGCTGCGGCAGCTTTCACCGTCTTTCAAAATCGGAAAACGCTTTTTAAGCCTGTCGGTCAAATATTTTACACCACCGCCGCACGGGCAATTCTTTCCGTCAATATTTCTCGCAATGCAATTTTCGGTCAGCATTAGAGGAACATACCCGTATGCCATCACCTCAATCGGCACCGATGTATTTTTGATAATATCGCGCATCTGCGGCAGACTGAGCTCAAGCGACGGCTGAACAGCCGAAAGTCCGCAATCTGCGCACACATTGAGTGCATCGGAATTTGTGATATTCAGCCGCCACGAGCCAAAGAGCAAAAATCCCCCCTCATATTCCGAAAAACCCGAAATATTATGCACCCGAAGCTTATCTATCCCTATTTTCTTAAGCCTTAAAAGCCCTTCTCTCAGCTTATTATATTCATTGTCTTTGTTTACCGCAGGAAGCTCTGCGATTATGCGCTCACTTTCTCCAATCCTGTCCGAGTTTTGGATTAGAATATGAAGCGGCAGGCTTATATATTTAAAGTGTTTATTATTATCTCTTTCAAATTCAAGCAATGCGCCGTACTGTTCAAAGGTTTCGGCGTGCGCCGTCATTCCGCCGTTTGGCACAAAGTCGGATTTACGCGCTTTAAATACGCCGCGCACGCGCCCCAACGGCTGCGCCGCCTTTAATATTTTATCCTCAGCGTCGCTGAGCAATCGCCGCCGCACATCGTTAATCTCGCTAAGCGGCACATACGGCGCTCCCGACATATTTACGTCTGTATCGGCAAATTCAAACACGCTGCCGCCGGTCTTTCTTATCTGTCGTATAACGGTATCTCTGTCCGTCGGCTTTGACTTTGCCTCCTCGATAATACTTCCGCCGCACGCCTCGGCGCTTATTCCGCCGCCCTCGGCACGCATACGAATTTTTTGACCGACTGAAATATCTGTTCTAACATTCAGATATATCTTAAAGCTGTCCTTTTGTCTTTCAATCTCGCTTAAAACCTCTCGTGCAACTGCCTCGCTCCCGCCCCTATACGGGTTGTCGGGCTTATTAAGCGTAAACATATCCGCGCCCGTCTTGCCGTCAAAATACCCGCTCGACTGTCCGCCGCGAAAGAATATTTTATTCAGTTCATCAATCTCAGCATTTGTCGGAAACCTTCCATCACGCAAGCAATCGGCATAAATTCTTGTAACGCAGCCGACATACGCGCTGCCCTTCATACGCCCTTCTATTTTAAGAGACGCCGCTTTGCTCTCCGAAACCTTTCGGAGCCTTCCTATAAGCGACATATCTTTAAGGCTAAGGCAAAACTTCTCACGGTTTCCGCCGCAGATATACGGCTGTCGGCACGGCTGAGCACAGCTTCCGCGGTTACCGCTTCTGCCGCCGAGCATACTGCTCATTAAGCACTGTCCCGAATACGACATACACATCGCGCCGTGAACAAAAATTTCAGTCTCTATACCGCAGTTTTCGGAAATATACTTTATCTCGCCGAAACTGAGCTCGCGCGACAGGACAACTCTGTCAAATCCAAGTCTCGCCGCATTCTCCGCGCCTGCGAGATTGTGAACAGTAAGCTGTGTACTCGCGTGGAGCTGTGCTTTAACGCCAAGCTCCTTTGCGGCTGACAATACGCCCAAGTCCTGAATAATAAGCGCATCCACGCCCGCATCGTCCAAAAATTCAAGATATTCCCGAAGCGTTTTAAGCTCCTTGTCACCGACCAAAATATTGACGGTCACGTGAACCTTAACGCCTCTTAAATGGCAGTATCTGACCGCGCGCAAAATTTCATCGCGGTCAAAATTATCGGCATATTTTCTCGCGCCGAAGTCCTTACCGCTTAAATACACGGCATCCGCGCCCATACTCACGGCAGCGGTTAAACAATCAAAATTTCCCGCGGGAGCCAAAAGCTCCGGCCGGGCGTTAACTCGGTTGTCGCTCATACCGATTACTTATTACGGTATTTGTCGGCAAGCGACGATGTGCGCGGATAAACGCTGCCGCTCTGCTGAGACATACGGCTTTCGTTTTGAACCGCCGTATCAATCGATGTCTGACCGCTGACAGGTGCCGCGCTGCGGCTTTGACCGTAACCTGTGCGTGTATACGAAGCCGTATTTTTCGGCGACGGGTGCGCAGCACGCAGATTTTCAAGCTCCGTATCGCGCTTTGCAAGCTCTATTTCAAGCTTGTGAAGCTCCTCTTTAAGGCTCTCAACTTCCAGTTTTTTACTTTCAAGCTCTTCGCCGTTCTTCTGCGCCTCGTCCATATATGTTCCCATTTCGCCGCGCAGATTATCTACAGTCATATCGCTTTTTATATACTCATCAGCTAAATTCATCGCAGCTAAGATAGCAAGCATTGCCGTACTGAGCTGACTTTCCTGAGCCTTGACCTCTGAAATTTTTTTGTTTACCAAAAGCGCAACCCTCTGAACGTATTCCTCGGGTTCATTGCTCACGATGGTATATTCCATATTATTTATCTTGACTTCAACCTTTGAATTTTCCATATCTTATTCCTCCCGCCGGGACTTACTTATTCAATATATTAAGTGCCTTAAATATGCCGAAAACCGTTTTAGCGTCGTTTATTTGGTTATTCATTATCATTTCTTTTACTTTAGGTATCGTTACATACTCGACATCAAGGTACTCGTCCGGGTCTAAATGAACCTCGCCCTTTTTAAGTCCCGTCGCCAGATACAAGTGAGTGACCTCCGCGCAGAAACCGGGAGATGGATACATATATCCCAAATACTCAAAATTATCGGCTTTAAATCCGGTCTCCTCCTCCAGCTCGCGAATACCGCACGCGCGATGCTCCTCGCCGCTGTCCAGCTTGCCCGCGGGGATTTCGTAAATCGCTTTCTCAACCGGCTTTCTGAACTGCTTTACCATTATTATCTCATCATTGTCTGTAACTGCGACAATTCCGACGCCGCCCGGATGCTCCACAATCTCGCGCACCGCAAGGTTACCCTTCGGCATCCTGACCTTGTCAACCCTGAGCTTTACGATAACGCCGCTGAATATTTCCTCACTCGTCACGGTCTTTTCTTCAAAAATCATAATTAGACACTTCCTGACATAAAACCAAATATAATTATCTCATAATAACCTACATTATATCTTACAACAAAATTCAAAAAAAATCAAGCATCTTTGCCATTTATCATATCATAATATATTATTTGTAAAAAACCTGTAACAAATTTATATATTTTTGCCACATTTCACTTGCAAAGCGCAAAAAACTATTGTATAATATTAATAATGGGAACAAATGTAATGTGAGAGAGAGAAAGAAAGGAATGACCATATTTGAACAGTTTTTTTGACAAAAATGTGATGCTTTTGTTTGACTCACTTTCCAAAAGCACGGACGCATATATATTTATATCCGATTTTGTATCAAACGAAACAATTTGGTCGGAAACTGCCGTGCGCGACTTCGATATACCGGCAAACTGCAAGTCAAGCGATATGCAGAAAATCTGGGGCAGCCGCATACACCCGAATGATGTGGACGACTATAACCTGAGCCTTAACGCACTGTTTGAGCACAGCTCAGACACACACAAGTGTGACTATAGAATAAAAAACAAACGCGGCGACTATATGTGGGTACAGTGCCACGGTCATATGTCGTATACCGAAAACGGCGACCCGTATATTTTTTCAGGCGTTGTCACTTCTCTCGGCAGAAGCGAGCGTGTGGACTACAGGACAGGACTTTTAAGCAGCTATGAATTTAACCGTCATATGGATGATGAAATAAACCGCGGTGAGCTTTCGGGAGGAATTATTGATATCTCAATTGCGAATATTTCGGGTATAAACTCAATATACTCATACAAATACGGCGACAGAGCTATAGAGCTTCTCGCAAACGTACTGACCAAGCGGCTACCGAGTGAGAGCGAAACCACAATTTACCGCGGCGGAAACCACTTTGTTCTGTACTGCAAAAAAGCGACAAGAGAGTATTTTAAAGATTTATACGCTAAAATACGTGAAGAATTTGCAACCGCGCTTAATAATGATACTAAGCTGCGTGAAGCAGGGATAAAAATTCACAGCGGCGCAATAATGTTTGACGAAATTAAGACGACAAGCTTTGACGAGCTGTATCAACAGCTCCTTCACTGTACCAGCTACGCAAAAGAGAACCATATCACCGACCACCCCGTATTCTTCTCAGACGAGCTGTACAGCAGTATCAGAAAAAACAACAAGCTGATAACCGAGCTAAATAAAAGCGTAAAGCAAGATATCGACTCGTTTATCCTGTTCTATCAGCCGATTGTATATCCGGATAAAAAACGTATCCGCTCGGCGGAGGCACTCCTCAGGTGGACAAACCCAATTGCCGAACAGTTCACAATTCTTGAGATTGTAAACGCACTTGAAAACACACAGCTTATCGTCCCGCTCGGACGGCATATAATCTCAACCGCACTTAAGCAGCTCGCTGTATGGAAAAAGTTCATACCTGATATGCATATAAACATCAACGTTGCGATACCTCAGATATTCGATAAAGGGCTTATTGAATTTATAGAAAGCGAAATAGCCGCAAACGGCTTAAAGCCCGAAGACACGGTATTTGAAATAACCGAGACCTACGAAATGAAGGAATACTCGAAAATTCAGGAATTCGCATATAAGCTTCACGATATGGGCTGTGAAATTGCGCTCGATGATTTCGGCACGGGCAACGCTTCTCTTAACTCGCTCAAGCTTCTGCCTGTAGACTGGGTTAAGGTAGACCAGAATTTTATACTGAGAATTGCTCAAAACAAAGTAGACGAGAGCATCTTAAAGCATCTGACCGACCTGTGTCACTCGCTTGATATAAAGCTCTGCGTTGAGGGCGTAGGCAGCATTGAATCGCTCGATGTGGTTAAAAAATACTTCCCCGACAGCGTTCAGGGCTTCCACTTCAGCTCACCCCTTCCGGCGGATAAATTTGACGAGTTTATGAAGGATTACATATAAAACACAAAAGGCGCCCGGGCGGGGAGTTGGGGCGCCTCAGACTGTCGAAAAAGATATATTTTGCGACAAAATATTTACAAATCATCGCCAGACCCTGTTAGCGTATTCATATGAAAGGCATTACATACATCACGGACAAAAGTTGTTGCCTGCCGTCA
>UQOT01000105.1 GCA_900542675.1 uncultured Eubacteriales bacterium
TCACCTTGCCAAGGTGAACGTCGCGAGTTCGAATATCGTCTTCCGCTCTGTATCTCGCAGGGTTCATTGGTAATAAGCCCGATGGGTTCTGTGAGAATTCGGCGCCATAGCCAAGTGGTAAGGCAGAGGTCTGCAAAACCTTTACGCCCCAGTTCAAATCTGGGTGGCGCCTCCAACTTCAGCGGCGACTTTTCCATAAGTCGTCGCTATTCTAAATTTTCCGTCCTTGTAAATCGTGACTCTTTCAATCAGCTTTTTTACATAAATTTGTTTTTGTTTTCGGGACAAATTTTCAAAATCCTTGAATTTAATAATATAGTCGTCCAGCTTTTTTTCAGTTAGCGTTGTGTCTTCGAGCCGTTCAAGTTCGAGCTGAGCCTCATCTTTCTGTGCTGATAAGAGAGCAAGCCTGCTGTGCAAATTTTTATCTTTAGGAGACTCAATCAGGGAGTCAATAACACCGCCGATTTTACGCTCTAATGCGTTTAAATGACGCTTGACAACAAGAATATCATCTTCGCGCTGCTCGGAAATAAACTGCAAATTTTTAACCAGAAAAGCGCGTATTTCCTTTATAGCCTCATCCGACAAAAGCTCACGGATATAGCTGCACACGAGCCCTTCCAGACGGTCACGGTTGTATGCTTTGTTGTCACATTGTTTCATTCGGGCGTTTCGGCTGCACTCATATGTGTAGGTGTGTTTGCCGTTTTTTGTATGCCTGTGTCCGTTCATTGGAGCTCCGCATTCTCCGCAGAACAGGATACCTGATAAAAGGTAGGGTTCAACAGCTTTAATACGTCCGGTATGTTTTCTGCTTTCCATAATCTTTTGTACCTCCCAAAAAACAGATTTATCAACAATTTGTGGCAGGGCGCCTTGTAAAACAATAGGCTGCGATTTTTTCTCACGGGCTGTGCCCTCGGGATAATATATATAATCTCCAATGTACTTGCGGTTTTTAAGAATTGCGTTAAAAGATGTTTTGGCGAACGGCTTACCGAACTTCGTTCGCAGTCCAGCTTTGTCAAAATCAATAAGAAGCTGGTCATAGCCTACACAGTTGAGGCAAGCGTCAAATATTTTTCGGACCGCCTCGGCTTCACGTTCGTTAATAACATAGTTGTTATTTTCGTCGACGTCAAATCCAAACGGCGGACAGCCGCCGGTGAATTTGGCTTTTAAAGCTATTTCTTTAAGGCCTTTTCGAGTCTCACGCGCCAAATTCTTAGAATAGTATTCAGAAACACCTTCCAGAACCGACTCCAAAATAATGCTTTCCGGGCTGTCGTCCAAGTTTTCCAGCACTGATATTAAAGCAACGCCGTTGTCGCGCAGTTTTTTTCGATATATAGCGTGGTCGTATCGGTCACGGGAAAATCTATCAAGCTTATGGACGATTACGGCCGAGAAACCCTTTTTTTTGCTGTCAGCAATCATTTTTTGAAATTCAACTCGTCTATCGGAACGTGCCGACTGCGCACGATCACAATATTCATGAACAATATTAATATTGTTTCGTTCGGCATATTCGCGACACGCGCGGAGCTGGGCCTGTATGCTCTCCTCGGATTGATTGTCCGAAGAGTATCTTGCGTATATTACTGCGTTCATAAAAATCACTCCTTTGATGTGTCTTGTCCCCTGACCGCTTAGGCAGCCGGGGGATTGGTTTTATTGATACATCTTCGTTGGCAGAACGGCATATTATTAACCTTCTTTGCTCTAAAATTGCTCTAAATTGCGCTAAAATGTTCAAGTTTTGAGTAAATCTATCGTTTAGTTTTTGAGGATTATCTTGCTATTTCATTAGAATTAATAGTATTAAATATTGACTTCAAACCCGGTATCAAGTGGTTCTTCGTAACCGCCAACTATGTCCATAAAGTGTGGTATTACAACTAAATGTTTTGCACTGTTAATATACATAGGTTTATCTATATTGTAACAAAATTCTGATAATGCTGACTTTAGCATATCTTCAGCCTGTTCATAAGATACAGAAACTTGCGAAAGATGTTCGTTTAAACGCTGCAATATAGTATTTCTTACAGATTGCAACAAATCTTCCTCGCTTATGTTTGCCATTGTTATTAAATCTCTGTTAGATACCTCGTTACCTGTTGAAATATCAATGTTTTTAGTAATATATTCCACAACATCATTATAAGTCATAGAAATTTTAATACATAATGATAATATATTTCCGTTAATATTTTTATCATATTCAATGCTTTCAACATCTGAAATGTCAGTCACCATTTCCGCAAACTCATTGTCGATTTCAGCATTTAGCTTGTTTGCATCAGTGCTGTTTATATTAAAGTGCGGTAATTTGTAACAGGAAGTAACACTATTGTTTTGAGGAGCGTATTCATAAACCCAATCTAAATCAGAATAGATTTTTGAACAATGCTCTATATTCTCATAAACATATCCATCTTTTGCAATTTGAATGGTATCATCATAGAAATCAACATTAAAGTTACCTGTTGCGTCGGCAATATCACGTAGCTTAAAATAGCTGTAGCCGTCAATGTTATAGCCTTGTATTTGTTTTTGTTCTCCGTTTACTAATATAGGATAGGGATTATCGTATATTTCATTTACCGCATACGCACCGGCTCCGCTTATTATTACTCCCGCGAGTAAACCACAAATAAATTTTTTCATAGTAATACATCCTCCAATTAATCATTTGTAAATTTTGCCAGAATGGCTAAAAGGTCTGATTTATAGCTGAAAATATCGTTATTATCTTTAAGGGGCAGCCTATCATTGGTTTTGTCGTCTGTGTGTAATGTGATTGTGTGTTTCCTGCCCTCAAGCCTCAGCCTGCAAATCCATTTACGCGTGTTGTTGTCCAATAAGATGTTGAAATACGTTTCTGTATCTTTATATGTAATTCGGTTTAAATTAACCTTTTCACCCAATATGGATTTGATTATGTAAAATGCTTCGATTTCATCGGCGGTTGTATTTATTTTGCTTGTTTGCTCGTCATCACCGGCCGCAACCTCCTGCTCGTTGGTTGGTTCAACGTCGTCCTGCGGTTCCTCGGTTTTGAGTGCAGCGGAAATTTTGTCGTTCATAAGTTCGCTTACAAAAGAATTAAGAGATTTTTTAATTATGGGTCTGAATTTGTCGATTACGTTCTGCGTTTTTACGCCGGAATATACTTCAGATAATATATACTTTACAAAGTCATCGGTAGGCTCTTCAAGCTGTTGGCTCATAAATTCTCTTATGCTCTTGCTGTATTTTAGTTCAGAGGCAGAACTTGCGATGTCCTCAACGCTGAAATTGTCCTTATGGAATTTTTTCAGTTCATTTAAATGCGTAGGCTTCAGATTTAATAAATCCACTTCCAAAAAAGGAGTTAAATCCATTTTGTTAGTCTCGTCCAGGTCGGTGTAAAATTTGTATACAATACCGTTTGTAAGTATGCCAAATTTTGCTGATGATACACCAAAATATCTGAAAAGCTGGGAGTCGTGTTTTTCAAGTTTTTCGCCGCACCATTTCGCTTCAATTAGAATAGTGGGTTTTCCGTCGTTCATAATGGCGTAGTCGACTTTTTCACCCTTTTTTATACCAACGTCCGCAATATATTCAGGGGTGAATTCATCGGGATTAAATACGTCATATCCCAGTATTTGAAAAAACGGTACAATAAGAGACATCTTGGTTGCCTCTTCGGTTTGCAATGTATCCTTCAGTCCTTCGGCTCTCTTTGCAAATTGTTTAATTCTATCAGCGAAATCCATATCCAATTCTCCTTTGTATTTATTAATTAATTTTTCTTCTCTTGTAATTTCTTATTTATTTGGTTTACAATCTTCGCAGGGTTCATAACCTGCGGTTTCAGCCTCTTCAACCGTCATATGCATTAAATTTTCTTTATTCGTAACGTGCCTGCAATCTGGGGAATGATATTTACTACCTGATTTTGTAACTACCACGTCATAGGGTTTGGCCGACAGCGGTGTAGCCTCTGAGTCACCGGTGTTATTTAAATGACTTGAATTCATATAATAATTATTATAGGCTAATATAATAGTCGCAGCACAAATTATAGAAATAATCGTTAAACGCATCAAGAATTTTCTGCGATTACTCGTACGAGCCAATACATACGCCATAAAGTTATTTGCTGACTTCTCACGCTGAAAATCGGTTGACTCGTCGGCGGTTCGAATTATACATTCATCACAGTATATGTGCCCTATTTCGTGGATTAATAATCCAACGGTATCATCATCGCTTAACCCGTCTAATATAAATACGAACCTGTTTGAGCTGTCCACATAATAGAAACTATTAACAGTCTGGGATAGTTTATCTCTGTGGATATTCACGATCAAAGAGGCGACAAATTCGTCGTTGTATTTGTGGGAATATCGGATTACAGAAAACCCCATGCTGTGAAGGATTTTAGTTATATCATCAGGATTTAGTTTTTTTCGGGTTATTCGATATTTTCTAATGAATTTCCTTGCCTGCATTTTTGCTTTGTCCAAATTGAGCCCTCCTTTATTATATAGATATAATAAAGGGTTTCTCGACAAAATTCTACAGGTATATTATTCCATATTTTGTTGGTTCCTGATTTCTCTAGCTAATGCGGCAGCTCTTTCCATTTCATCTTCTGTAATAGGGGTGTTATCCGATTGCCCACCAAAAGCAGCAGATTTAGTTGGAATAACCGCTTGTCTCTCTTCATCGTTAATACGTTTAAGTTCAATAGCCATGACACTGTCAACAATTTCTCGGCCGTATTTATCAAGCTTTCTGTATTTATTTATTATATCTCTCTCAAAGAAGCTAAGCATATCAGGTTTTACTGAGTGCATTTCATCTTGGAACAGAAAATTAGCATCCACTTCTAAAACATCTAATAATTTATATAATATAGGTTCTTTTGGGTGGCTTGTATTATTTTCATAATTGGTAATAGCTGAACCGGTAACGCCTATTTTTTCTCCTAATTCGGTTTGGGTCCAGTTTTTTCTCTCGCGAGCCTCTTTAATTCTAAAACCAATTCCCATATTTACACCTCCTATTATGAATATAATATCAGCAAAATCTTTATATGTCAAGATAAAAACTAAAGAAATTTTAGAAAAAAGTATTGACAACTAAAGTAACTTGTGTTAACATATAGGAGAACTCAAGAAACTTTAGTTTTGAAAGAAGGTGAATTAATGAAATCTGAGATTGCAAACAACGTTAAGGATATTATAAAAGAAAAAGGACTAAAGCAGAAAGCTGTTGCAGAAAGGGCAGGATACAACCCTACAACATTCAATAATATGCTAAACGGTAGAAAAATAATAACCGATGTTGATATTAATCCTATAGCTAAAGCTCTTGATGTAGACCCGAATACTATTTTCGGCTATAAGGCTAAAGGCAATCAATCAGCGTAGGAGGTGATGATTTATGAGTATAGTAATCAATTATGACACAGGGGAAATCATAAGTGGAAAAATTGAAAGACCGTCAGCAGAATTTTGGATTAACAATGTGCTTAATCCGTTTCATAGACAAATTGGCAGCGGCATCATAGCTACTTCGAAAAGGACAACCTCCGAAAAGGAGAGATCGTCCGAACGTTCGAAAACGTTATTATCATAAAAAAAAGGAGACGTAGGAACCATTATGAATGAACCGAAGCGTGATTGTTTTGCGTATAGGATTGACTGCGGCAGAGAGGACTGCGATTGCCT
>UQOT01000106.1 GCA_900542675.1 uncultured Eubacteriales bacterium
CATTCAACGCTTGCGTAAAATGATTTCAAATCAATCGCCGCATATATATAATTTTGGTCTGCCATATTCGCCGCTCCTTTCTCTTATCTCATAATTTGATTATACCACAAACTGCGGTAAAAATCCATATGTAAACAATAATTATTCTTCAACATCGGTATCATTTTCGGAATAAATATCGTCCTCGGTTTCTTCTTCGTCCTCAAAGTCAAAATCTTCTAAATCGTCCGCCTGTTCCAGCTTCTTTTTTGGAATAACGACTTTTAAATAATATCCGCCGCTGACCGCCGCCGCGATTGCCGCAAGTATCAAAATAAGAGTTGTGCTTGAAACAGGCTGCTTTTCCTGCTTCTGTTCCTCTGCAGCGCTTTTCTGTTCTTCCGGTTCGGGAGTGGAAGTAGCGGACGGCACGGGCGTTACCGTAGTTGAGGAAGATGTCAGTGTATTATCCTTTGCCAATGCTTCAAGGTCGGATATGTCAACTTTATTGAGAAAATACACATTATCGTTTGTATTTTTCTTATCAATTACCACAAAAAACACGCTGCCGTCTTTTGCTGTGACGCTGATAAACTGCAAATCCTCGCTGTCGGTGATGTTATCCACGACGTGTCCCGTACCCTCCGTTGAAATTGTTCTTGACGGCTTCGGCGTCGCTGTTGCGGTTTCCGACTCTGTAATTCTGTCCAGCGCCGAGTAGCCGGAATAATCGCTGCTCGGCGCTTCGCTTGAATTTGCGTATGCGGAAGTACCGCAAAGCAATAGAACAGCCGCCGCAAGTCCCGCAATGATTTTATTCTTCATCTGAGCCGTCCTCCGTTTCCGTATTATCCTGCACCGCTTCAAGCTCCTGCTGATATTCCTCCGGCAAAACAATGTCGCCCTTTGCATATGCTTTTAAGAATACCGTAAGCGTAGCGTTATCCATTTTAACCGCCTTAACAAGATTTACAACCTCTAAATTAGCTGCTTCCTTTTTCTGTGCTTCTAAGTTCTTAAGCTTTTTCTGTAGCTCTGCGATTTTTTCTTTTGTCTTTATAATGTCCTGTTCAATTTTTTCAACTGTTGCCATACGTTTTATACTTCCTTTCAATTATAATAGTTTTTCATATCTGTATTTCATTTCCTGCGGATATAGCGGAACGGGAGGACAGCGTTCACCTGTCCATTGCATACCTCCCGCCAAGCCCGCGCACTTCCAGCCTGCCGCTTTTAAGCTGACGCCGCTCTCACTTTCTAATATGTATGTTATTATTTTGGTATAGCCCATTGCTTTAGCGGCTCGCGCTGCTGCGGCATAAAGAAAACTGCAAGCATTTTTTGTACCATCCGTACAAAGACGGTTTACTTCAATAGTTGTGCCGTTGTCGAGGTATCGGCTGACAGGCCGCCCGACAATAGCAACACCGACAAGCCGCCCGTTCTCCGAACAGCCTATTGAAAATTTGTGTCCTCTGCTCGGCTTATGGTGTCGGTGATAGAGGTTTACAAATAAATTAGCTCCTTTTAAAGATATAGGGGTAAGCGTCAACATATTACCCTCCAAGTCTGCCCATAGCGTAAAAATGCTGCGTCCAATATGAGCTGTTTATGCTTGTATACTGCACCGGATTTCCGCAATGTATCATCATTCCGTCGCCTACATATATACCGACGTGCGACACTTCACTTGTATTGTAAGTACCCTTGAAAAAGATAATATCGCCCGGTTTTGCATTATCTCTTGAAACAACCGCGCACTGATTAAAAATACCCTGTGCCGTTGTACGCTCTAATGGATATACACCTGAGTTTTTAAATACCCAACATACAAAGCCGGAGCAATCGAATGAGGTTGACGGCGACGAACCGCCCCAAACATACGGAAAACCTAAATACCGCTCTGCTTCCGTTATCAAAGTTCGGAACGTGTTGTCTGACAATGCTTCACCGGGTATGGTGTAGCTCGGCGGAGTAACGGCATTTGAATAAATGTCATCTGCAAACAGATAATCACGATTTCCTTTTGTTTCAAGATATATTCCGTAAAGCTCGCATTCATCTTCTGTCAGATTGGTATTTGCAAGCATATTCAGGTTATTGTTTACAAGCTCCACATTGAGTGTTTTATAATCGTATTCGTTACCCTCATCATCTGTACGACGTTCGACTTCCTCGGTAAGCATTAGAACGTACTGCTGTGAAAACAGATTGTCAAGCTCTGCTTGTATATCCAAGAATACGAAACATTCATATTTTGCGGTAAGGTAAGAAATAAGCTCATAAGGATTATGACCTATCTGCGCCAAATTGTAGTTGTATTCATCATAGCTTGCGTAGTTGCTTTCAATATTGTCAATCTCCGTCTGTAAATCCGCTTCAAGTCCGGCATAATAGCCCTCCGCCATATAAATATCCTCGTCCTCAGCAAGATAGGAAGATGTGAGTATTGAATTTACGCCTGATGTTCCTATAACCGCGCAAGATGAAATTGTAGTCGCAAACCAGCACACAACAACGGCAATTATGAGAATTATCGCAAAAGCATTTTTATGACGCTTTATAAACTCGACTATTTTTACAGCGGCGTCTTTTGTTACCTCCGCTGTCTTTTTAGCTCGCTTTGCGTTTTGCTCCGCTTGTTTCGCCTTTTGATACTGCTTTTTAATCTGCTGCTTCTGACGAAATTTCTTTAACAGCGATTTTTTCAGTTTGGGATTTTCCGCAAGAGATTTTTCGTATGCGGCTTTAACCTCTGCTTTTTCAGCTTTAAACCGTAACCGCTGCGTCTTTTTATATGGAGCTGCTTTAATCTGCTGTTTCGCATACCGCGCCGTTTTTGCACTGTACCGCGCAAGACTTTCAGCAGCGCGTTCTGTTTTATGTGCGCCCTCGACTGCGGAATTGTCGCGCTCAACCTCGCTTACTTTGGAATGAGCCTTATCCGCAAGACGGACACCGACAGCGGACGCCACCGTGTTTATCGGTGTGCGGTGATATAAATCCTGCTGCGGCTTTACCTCTTTTTCAAATACCAGCCTGTTTTTAGGCTTCTTTTTATCCTCGTCATATAACCGCTGTTTTTTTAGTTTTTTCTTGTGCGGTAATTTTTCCTTTGCCTTATCAGCCTTTGCACGCGCCTTTTCTGCTTTAAATTCAGCTTTTTCAGCACGCTTAAATTGATAATTCTTTGAGGGATTTTCCGTATGTTCTGACATATCTGATTTATCTGTATCAAAAGTTTCCGGCTTATCAAATGAAACATTATCATCAGTTTGTAACCGTTGTTTTTGCTGTAAACGCTTATTTTTCTTCCGCTTGACAGGCTTCGGTTCGGTTTTGTCTTTGGTATCTTCCGCACGGTCAAAAGCTGTATTGGCATTTTCAACGGCTTCAACTATGTTATAATCTTCCGGCTCTGCCGAATTTTCTGCGTTTTCGGCTATTTGCATCTGATACGGACGCGGTTTTTTGTGAATATCCGAGCCGTTATCCTCCGCATTAGTATGTTCCGAACGCTTAAAAGTGGTATCGGTCTTTTTATCGGTAAAATTATAATCTGTTTCCTTTGTTTTCGGCTTGTATTGCTGACTGTGGCGGCGGTATATTTTACTCGCTTTCTTCGGCGGTTCCGGCTGTATATGCTCACGGTTAAAATATCGTGATGTGTTTTCTGTTTCGGTATCAACCATTTCAAAAACATCATCTGTTGGCTGCTGTGCCTGTTCGGGATGTTCCGTATTGTATGGCTCCGCCTTATCGGTGAAGCTGTAATCCGACGACTGATTTTCCTTTGTAAAATCATAATCTGTGCGTTTCTGTGAAAACTGTGTACGCTCCTGATAGGAACGAGTTTTATACTGTTCGGATTTTTGTATATCTGCATTTTCTTTACTAAAAACAATGTCAGATTTGCTTATTTGCAACTCCGAATGACTTTCCACTGTTGCCTGTTTGGAAACAGAAATGTCCGTTTGCTGATGAGCGGTATCGTATGCACCGTAATCCACGGGCAGGGGAGCGGTGGAATTGGTATTCTCAACCGTATTATTGTCTGCCGACTGCCGCTTCTGATATATTTTCATCTTCCGTGAGGCTGACGGCTGCTGCGGACGGTTTTGTGTAAACCGTTCGTGACGTCCTAACTGCATATCGGGCGCGCTTACTTTGCCGTAGCTTTCATCCGTGTTTTTTGCCTTAAATTCTGTGTCTTTTTTCATAGCTCAATATTACATTTATCCTTAAATTTTTCAGGCGTTGGCTTTATTGCTGCTTTTTCTGCACTCCGCTTCAACTGATTACGGATAGACGGCTTTTTCTCTGTCATTTCAGACTTCGGTGCGTCTTGTTTACGCTGTTCGCCCTCAACAACATATCCGGGCAAAAGGTGTCCGTGTAATCTAAACGGTGCTTCATACTCTTTCGGTATCGGCGGTGAAATCTCCGTAAATAAATGAGAATACGCCTTTATTCTGCCTTGCAGATATTTTTCCGCAGACGCTTTATCGGTAAATGAACGCTCCTGTCCGGCAACCTTAACATTGTAATTTGTTCTCGGACTGTTGGTGTAAATATGCCACCGAACGTTGTAACGTGTTTTGTCAGAACGCCAGCTGCTGTAATCGTCAATTCTGCAATACATTTTGTACACCTTGTTGCTGATACAATCATAATTGCCGTGTTGGTCTTTGCCCCATTTATTATTGCTATGCTGAACCTCCGGTGTCTTTATATACTCCAAAGCGCGGTCAATACGCCGTGTAACCGCCGCTTGTTTTTCCCATTCCCGTGCTGCCTGTCTGACGTTTTCATACGCCGCCGTTTCCACTTCCACACTCTCGCCGCGCATAGTCAAAACCTCTGCAAGAGGCTTAGAAATCAAATCGGACAAATCAACGTCATTGTTGTAATATACGGTGTGTTCAATTTTAAGCTCCGAACCCTCTGTAAGTCTGTCAAAATCATATGCTCTGTAGTCCTCGTATTCTCTCAAATTATCTACCTCCTGTATCTTCAATTTCTTTCAAGCGGATAACGCTTGTAATTCTATAGCCGTGCTGTTCGGCAAGCTCTTTTAAATCAGCAATCAAGCGTTTGCGTTGCTCTCGCTGTACATTTTTTACCGCTTCATACGCCGTAAAATCCTTACAGCCGCTTGCGTTTAAAAAATCCTTATCCATTGCAATCGCCCCCGAACACACAAGAATTTTTGCAAGCGCCTGTTTCAATATCTGCAATACATTTCAGTATTGGGAACACCTGCGGAGGACATACGGCATTGCCGAGCGTCTTTAATCGTAATGCTCGGTTTTCTGTACTATCTGTTATACGCGGAACGCCTGTAGGCTCTCGTTTCCACAGTTTATGTCCGTCCATTTCTGCGGGAAACCCATAAGCCACTCCGTCCAATCGGGATTGAGCGCCGCTTTCTCCGACAGGGGATTTTCCTGTTTGATTATCTGTGCCGCAAGGTTCGCGCAGTCCTTGCTTTTCTTCATCACCTCCGGCGGGAACGTTGACCTTATTCCGTCCGAGGCTATCGGCGTTAGGTAAAACACCGCCGCCGACAGAGGCAAGCTCCAGATTGCTCCGTTCGGGTTCTTCTTCCTGAATATCCCGTTGTCCGACAGATAAACATTCAAATTC
>UQOT01000107.1 GCA_900542675.1 uncultured Eubacteriales bacterium
ACGATAAGGATTTGGATTTTGAAAACGTGACAAAATCCTTTTACAGTTCAAATTCAGCTGACAGCTTAGATATTTACGCGGTGTGGCTGTCAGAATAATATATCAGGAAATTATGAAATGCTCAAATATAGAAAATTGTCCGATAAAGGGATTGACAGGGATTTATTTAATGATTTTGTCCGTCATCAAGTCGTTAAAAAAGCTGGCGTAAATTTTATGGAGGGAATGAATATGAAAAAAAAAGTTGTAATCTCGGTTATTGCAATGTTGATTTTGATTTCTTTAGCAGCTATATTTTATTTTGCTCCTAAAACATTTGGTAAGAATGTAAATCCGTCTGATGTTAATCGCATTGAGATATTTGACGGCAATACAGGTGTTAGTTTCACTATTGATAATCCAGAAGAGATTAAGTACATTGTTGAGAATATTCAAAGCAATCAAATGAAAAAAGATGGAATTTCTTTTGGTAGAATGGGATATGGTTTGAAAATCACTTGTGTTAATGATAATGATAAAGTTATCATTTCAGAAATCATTCTGAATAGCGATGATACAATTCGCAAAGACCCATTCTTTTACAAATGTGATGGTGGCTTGTGCTTTGACTATATAAAGGGAATTGAAAGCAGAACTAAAGAATAAATTACAGTTTGTCAGTTAGGTCTATTCTATTGCCGCAAGCACAGCGACTTTTACAAAAAGGATATAAAGCCGAAAATCAGCTTTATATCCTTTTTAGCGCTATTTTGTATACTGTCTTATCTTACACACCCCTATTTATGAGTACGGAAACAGATTGTTGATATGATTTGTAAAAAAAGATATGTAAACAGCGTTCAACTTTTGGGCGCTGTTTTTCTATGCAAAAATTTAAGGAGGATTTATTAATGAAGTTAATAATTGCAGAGAAGCCCTCAATGGCGCAGTCCATAGCGAGGGCTTTAAACATTACGGAAAGAAAAAACGGATATATTGAGAATGAGGAATACATCATAACTTGGTGTATCGGACATCTCGCGGGATTGGCGGACGCTTCTGCGTACAATGAAAAATATGCAAAGTGGAGCTATGAGGATTTACCGATTATTCCGCAGGATTGGCAGCTTGCCTTGAATGACGGCAAGGCGGAGCAGTTTAACATTGTGAAGTCGCTTATGCTCCGTGATGATGTGACGGAGATTATCAATGCCTGTGACGCAGGTAGAGAGGGCGAATTGATTTTTCGGTTTGTCTATGAAATGGCGGGCTGCAATAAGCCTTTTAAACGTCTTTGGATTTCATCACTTGAAAACTCGGCTATCCGTGAGGGATTTCAAAATCTCCGTAACGGCAGCGAATACGATAATCTTTACCGTTCCTCTTTATGCCGCGCAAAAGCCGATTGGCTTGTCGGGATAAATGCGTCAAGACTATTTACCGTCCTTTACAAAAAGAAGCTCAATATAGGACGCGTGCAAACACCGACGCTTGCGATGATTGCGGACAGGGACAGTAAAATATCGCTGTTCAAGAAAGAGAAATACTATACCGTCAATATCGGGGACAGTAAAATAAAAGCGGTCAGCGAAAAAATCAAGGACAAAGGCGACGCGGAAAATATTAAAACGGCTTGTGATAATTCACAGGCCGTTTGTGTTTCCGTAACGAAAGACAAAAAGACGGAACGCGCTCCAAAGCTCTTTGACCTGACTACCTTACAGCGCGAAGCTAACCGATTATTCGGTTACACGGCAAAGCAAACTCTTGACTACGCTCAAAGCCTTTACGAAAAGAAGCTGATTACCTATCCGAGAACCGACAGCAGGTATTTAACGGAGGATATGCAGGACAGTATATTACCCGTAATTCACTTGTCGGCAAAACAAGCGCCGTTCAGTAATTGCAAGGATTTCTACCCTGATACGTTTTATCTGTTCGATAATTCCAAAGTCAGCGACCACCACGCCATTATCCCTACAATGCAGATTGAGGGATTACAGACCGCCACGCTCCCCAGCGGTGAAAAGAGTATTTTGCAGCTTATTATGTGCAAGCTCCTATGTTCCGTCAATGCACCGTTTGTATATGAAACGATAACGGCGGAATTTGAGTGTGCAGGAAATACATTTACAGCAAAAGGTAAAACGATTATTACGGAGGGCTGGAAAGACATTGACCGTCTTTTCCGTTCGTATATCGGCAATAAGAGCGATAACGAGGATTGCAGTACCTATCTGAATATAGACGAGGGACAGCTAATTTACGTTGCCGCGTCCGTGAGCGAGGGCGTAACCTCGCCGCCGAAATCGTACACGGAGGACACTCTATTGTCGGCTATGGAAACGGCGGGAGCTAAGGAAACGACAGCCGACGCGGAACGCAAAGGCTTAGGCACTCCGGCAACAAGGGCGTCAATTATTGAAAAGCTGGTACAGACGGGATTTGTGCAGCGCAAGGGTAAAAGTCTTGTTTCCACAAAGAACGGTTTAGCTCTTGTTAGCATACTCCCCGAAATGCTGACCTCGCCTGTTCTTACGTCCGAATGGGAAAATAACCTTGCCGAGATTGCAAAGGGTAGTTATTCCGATACCGAATTTATGACGGGTATTGAAAATCTTGTAAAGGAATTGACGCAGACGTATTCATTTATCGCTGACGATAAAAAGGATATTTTCAAGCCGGAGGTTATCGGCAAATGTCCGCGCTGCGGCGCCGACGTGTACGAAAGTAAATACAATTTCTATTGCTCTGATAAGGAATGTCAGTTTAAGATTTGGAAAAATGATAAGTTTTTCACACGAAAGAAAAAGGAGCCGACAAAGAAAATAGTTGCTGATTTGCTGAAAAAAGGCAAGTCAAAGGTCAAGGGCTGGTATTCCGAGAAAACGGGCAATACCTACGACGCGTCGGTGGTTCTTACGGACACGGGCGGAAAGTATGTAAATTTCAAGCTGGAGTTTGACAAGTCTAAACGCTGATGAAACACATTGACATCACAAACGGCATTATGCGGATTGATACGAACACGGAAACATTTGATATACAGGAAATACAGAACCGCCGTTTTATGTATAGTCCGCAGACGGGTATTTTAGTTCTGGGAATACAGATACCGACTAACGATTACTTTTACAGGTGCGACGCCGAGCGTCCGCACTATGGAGGACGCAGGAATTTTGAAGGCTATATATCAGGCTGGATAAACGGCGGCGGTATTCATTTTTTGCCGAGCGTTCCTACAAGAGTACAGAGTTTCTATAACAAAGCACTTGACGCTATTGTAATGTTTTACAGAAATAACGCAAATATGAAAACGGCAATACGCGGTTTCGGTAAACCGGAGCCGCAGCCGTTAGAAAATATTATAACTGAAAGAGAGGTTGATTTAATGGCAAGACAACAAGCAGCAAGAAAGGCTGAAACAGCGGAGCCGTCAAGGTCTTCCGTTCAGACAATAGAATTATCCGGCGAAACGCCGTATGAGAGAATGGGCGAAATTATGAAAAAGCTGGAGGAGGGTGTGAAAAACATCTTTAACAGTGACAAGTACGCGGAATATCTTTCGTGTATGTCAAAATTCCATAATTACAGTTTCAGAAACACGCTTTTAATTCTTATGCAAAAGTCCGACGCTACAATGGTGGCGGGATATAATGCGTGGCAGAATAACCACAAACGCACGGTAAAACGTGGTGAGCGCGGTATTAAGATAATCGCGCCGTCCTCATACAAAACAAAAAAACAGGTTGAGAAAATAAATCCGGCGACAAACGAGCCGTTTATCGGCTGGGACGGCAAGCCGCTTACAGAGGAAAGAGAGATAACAATTCCTACTTTCCGAGTTGCTACTGTGTTTGACGTATCGCAGACGGAGGGCGAGCCGTTACCGTCTTTAGGTGTTGACGAGCTGACGGGAAATGTAGCTGATTTCAAAATGTTTTACGCGGCGCTTGAAAAAATATCGCCTATGCCTATCGGGTATGAGGATATAGACACGGGAGCAAAGGGATATTGTAATTATGAGGAACAGCGGATAGTTATAAAAAGCGGTATGAGCGAGGTACAGCAGCTAAAAACGCTGATACACGAGATTGCACACGCTAAACTGCACAATATCATACTTGACGAGATAAAGGATTTACCGCCGGAGGAACGCAAGAGCAAGCCGGAAAAAGAGGTTGAAGCTGAAAGCGTGGCATATACTGTTTGTCAGCGTTACGGGATTGACACGTCCGATTATTCTTTCGGATATGTCGCAGGCTGGAGCAAGGACAAGGAATTACCGGAGCTAAACGCGTCACTTGACACAATACAAAAGACGGCGAATGAAATTATATCAGGCATTGACGATTATTACAAAGAGCTTACAAAGGATATTGAGCAGACCGAACACGAACCGGATAATACGCAGTATTCGGGCTGGAAGTTTGACGGCGGACACGCGGCAATAAACACAGACGCTAATTATCTTCAAATATTTTTTGATGAAAAGCCTGACGAAAATATCCGAGCTGAATTAAAAGCAAACGGTTTCAGGTGGGCGTCAAAAATAAGTGCGTGGCAGCAACCGCTGACAGACGAAGCCATTACCGCAGCAGACAAAATAGAGTGTATCAAGCCTTTGGACGGGACATTACCGTCTGAATTGCGGGAGCAAACCGCAGAACAGGACGATTTCAAGGAATTGTCTGACGCGGCAGCGGCGGAGGGCGCGAAAGTATTTGAACAGCCTACCGAGCAGGACGCACAAGCCGCTGATGAAAAGCCGACAGTTGCGGAATTGGAAAGCAAAGCAAAATCCGGCGAGCCGATTTCCCTTATGAATTTAGCAGACACAGCAAAAGCAGACAAACCGCCCGCACTTACATCTGATGAAAAGAAAATCAAGGACGCTGTTATAGACATTTTAAAAGAACGGATTGCTTACGCAAATGACGGTATGCTATCAACCTACAAGGCGTCGGAGCAATCAAAGCGTATTATGACAACATTCAAAGTCAAGATTGACAACAACACCGTAACGCACGACGGAAAGCCGCTGTTTGCAATACACCGTCGGTATTCGCAGCACAAGACGAAAGGCTGTTACCGTGAATTAAATCCTACGCTTGAAAATATCAAGGAGCGTCAGACGGAAAAGCCATCAATCCGTCAGCAGCTTGCGGAAAACAAGGCTAAATCGGAAAAGACTAAATCTGCGCCGTCAAAGAAAAAAGAGGAAATATGTATATGAGGAAATTTGAAAATGTTGATATAGTTGACAGTCTCCGCAGAATTATGAATACAAATACGCGGTATTACAA
>UQOT01000108.1 GCA_900542675.1 uncultured Eubacteriales bacterium
ACTTAGAAACGCTGCCGTTTGTGTCAAAAGCGCTGCCGACTTCGGTCGCGGTAATTTTTGCGCTGTCGAATGTCGCTGTGAACTCAAACTCCGTTATCTGCGGCAGGGTTGAGTCGGTCTTAAACGTGACTCTGTAATTATTCTTTGTATCCGTTGTGTAGTATGTCGCCGTCAAATCCATATCCATCGCTTTATCCTGCGGCACAGCGGAGGGTGACACGCTCGGCTCAGCCGACGCCTCGGGCGATGCACTCGGTGAGTTGGAAGGCGATGCACTCGGTGTAACATCTTCGTCCGCAAATACTGCCACGCAGGGAACCGATGCAATCATAGCCGCGGACAGCAAAGCACATATGTATTTTTTTGCATATTTCATAGTAATCCTCCTGAAAATGTCGTATTTTGTTATTACATATAAATATTATAACAAACAAATATTTAATATCAATTAATCCCGCGTTACAATAATGTTACAAGCACGGTAATTTATGGGATATGAGGCGTGATGTTATTATTTGGAAAATAATACTTGAAATGCTGAATAATGTATGAAAAAATATAACTGCGACACAAGTGGAAATCACTTGTGTCGCAGCAATTGAGCAATGTGTTTTTTGTGCGTTGCCCGATTGCGGCGGCGCACTTTTTATTTTAAAGTTTCTGGAGATTGGGTGTTGGTTTGCGATTCGTATGGGTTTACCCACGGGGGGCACGCCTAAGGCTCCTGCGGTGCAAAATAATACACGGGCGGCACAGGCGCGCCACCGGCGCAGACAAAAATCCGTTATGACAACAGATGAATTGAGCTGTACGTTGCTTGCAAACAAAGTTTTAAGCGGCAGTGTAAAGGTTATGTTGTGGGACGAAAATTATGCACCGTTATGTGAAGAGAGAGTTTTACAATTAATAAACAATCGATTTCTTCCGCAAAAAAAACACCGATAAGGTGGGTTTTTTGCTTCATAAATAAATACTTGATTTATGGGGCTAATAATGTTATAATTAATTTTTGATACAGAATGATTTATGTAGGATACATATCGAAAGGAGCGATTTTTGTGGCTAAAGAGCTGCCGAAAACTTATGACCCTAAGGCGGTTGAAGAGAAAATTTATCAGCAGTGGCTGGACGGGGGGTACTTCCATGCGGAGGTCGATAAGACCAAAAAACCGTTTACTGTCGTCATTCCGCCGCCCAATGTCACGGGTCAGCTTCATATGGGACACGCCCTTGACGAGACTTTTCAGGATATAATTATTCGTACAAAGAGAATGCAGGGCTATAATGCGCTTTGGATTCCGGGTACGGACCACGCGGGTATTGCCACTCAGATTAAGGTTGAGGAGGATATGCGCGTTAACGAAAACGGACTTACACGCTACGACTTGGGACGCGAAAAGTTTTTGGAGCGCGTCTGGGCGTGGAAGGAGAAGTTCGGTGACAGGATTATTAATCAGCTTAAAAAGATTGGCTGCTCCTGCGACTGGGACAGAGAGCGTTTTACAATGGACGAAGGCTGCAGTAAGGCGGTTCGCGAGGTATTCGTAAACCTCTATAATAAAGGACTGATTTATCAGGGTACAAGAATTATAAACTGGTGCCCGTCGTGTCAGACCGCTCTGTCCGATGCGGAGGTTGAGTATTCCGAGCAGGAAGGTCATTTTTGGCATATAAAGTACCCGATTAAGGGTGAGGACGGCTTTGTTGAGATTGCGACAACGCGCCCCGAGACGCTTCTCGGTGATACCGCAGTTGCGGTTAATCCCGATGATGAGAGATATAAGGACTTGGTCGGCAAGATGCTTATTTTGCCGCTTGTTGGAAGGGAAATTCCCGTTATTGCCGATGAGTACGTTGACAAGGAGTTCGGTACCGGCTGCGTAAAGATTACGCCGGCGCACGACCCGAACGATTTCGAGGTCGGAAAGCGTCACGGACTCGAAGAAATCAAGGTCTTAAACGATGACGCGACGATTAACGAGTACGGCGGCAAGTATCAGGGAATGGACAGATACGAAGCGCGCAAGGCTATGGTTCACGACCTTGAAGAGCTGGGACTCCTTGTTAAGACGGAGCCGCACACGCACAATGTCGGCGGCTGCTATCGCTGCGGAACGACGGTTGAGCCTATTACTTCAAAGCAGTGGTTTGTAAAGATGAAGCCGCTTGCAGAGCCGGCGGCTCAGGCGGTAAAGGACGGCAGAACTAAGTTTATCCCAGAACGTTTTACCAAGACATATATGCACTGGATGGAGAACGTTCACGACTGGTGTATTTCACGTCAGCTTTGGTGGGGTCACAGAATTCCGGCATTCTATTGCACCGAATGCGGCGAGACCACGGTTTCAAAGGAAGATATCACGGTATGCCCTAAGTGCGGCGGTAAGGTTAAGCAGGACGAGGATGTGCTTGATACGTGGTTCAGCAGCGCGCTGTGGCCGTTTTCGACTCTCGGCTGGCCGGACAAGACACCCGAGCTTGAGCATTTTTACCCGACATCGGTTTTGGTTACAGGATATGATATAATCTTTTTCTGGGTTTCGAGGATGATTTTCTCGGGACTTGAGCATATGGGTGAGGTTCCGTTTAAGGATGTGTATATTCACGGTCTTGTACGCGATTCACAGGGCAGAAAGATGAGTAAATCACTCGGCAACGGTATTGACCCGCTTGAAATTATTGATAAGTACGGCGCGGACGCGCTGAGATTTACACTTGCGACAGGAAATTCGCCCGGCAACGATATGAGATTTTATAATGAGCGTGTTGAGGCAAGCCGTAATTTTGCCAATAAGATTTGGAACGCCTCAAGGTTCGTTATGATGAACCTTACGATTGACAAGTGTGAGCTTCCCGAGCTTGATAAGCTTGAAACGTCGGATAAGTGGATTTTATCACGCTATAACGATTTGGTTCAAGAAGTGACCGAAAACTTAGATAAATACGAGCTCGGCATCGCTGTATCAAAGCTTTACGACTTCATATGGGACGAGTTCTGTGACTGGTATATCGAGCTTGTTAAGCCCCGCTTCTTCGAGGAAGGCGAGAGCAATATTACGGCTCAGCAGGTACTTGTGTATGTGCTTTCGAACACGCTCAAGCTGCTGCATCCGTTTATGCCGTTCATAACGGAGGAAATATGGCAGGCTCTGCCGCACGAGGGCGAGAGTATTATGATATCGGATTTCCCGGTATATAATCCGGAGTTTAAGAATGCCGCTGCTGAGAATGATATGACGCTCATTATGGACGCGATTAAGGGGATAAGAAATATTCGCAGCGAAATGAATGTACCTCCGTCTAAAAAAGCGGCAATATATATTGTGACCGAGCAGACGGACGTATTTAAAAACGGTGAAGCGTTCTTTAAGAAGCTTGCGTCTGCGGCGGATGTCAATGTGTCAGGCGACAAGAGCGGAGTTCCCGAAAATGCCGTGTCGGTAATCGTGCCGGGTGCGGAAATACTGCTGCCGGTAGATGAGCTTGTTGACAAGGCGAAGGAGCTGGAGCGTCTTAGTAAGGAGCAAGCTAAGCTCGAAGGTGAGATAAAGCGCGTCGAGGGCAAGCTGTCAAACAAGGGCTTTACCGAAAAGGCGCCCGCAAAAGTGGTTGAAGAGGAACGACAAAAGGGCGAGAAGTACAAAGAAATGCTCGCCGCGGTGCTCGAGAGTATAGAGAAATTAAAATAGAGAATACGCGATATAACGCGGGCGAATACAACTCGCCCGCGTTTTTGGAAGGAGAGTAGGAGTTTGTCTAAGAAGCATATCAAAACCAATGCCGTGCGGATACTTGAAACAGCGGGAGCGGATTTTGAAGTCAGACTTTACGACAGCGACGGGTTTACGGACGGCGTGACCGTGGCGAAAAAGCTCGGTGAAAATGTCGATGAGGTATATAAAACGCTCGTAACCGAGAACAAGGCGCACGAGAATTTTGTGTTTGTGGTACCGGTTGCAAAAGAACTCGACCTTAAAAAATGCGCCGCTGCGGTTGGTCAGAAGTCGCTAGAAATGATTTCGGTCAAGAACATTACAAAGGTGACAGGATATGTCCGCGGCGGGTGCAGTCCGCTCGGTATGAAGAAGCAGTTTATAACAGTGATAGACGTATCGGCAGAGCCGCGCGATAAGATAATATTCAGCGGCGGCAAGCTCGGCGTTCAGATAAAAATGAGCCCGCGCGTTCTCGCCTATATAATAGGCGCAGAATTCGCGGACATAGCGCGTGAGTAGATTGGCTACTTGGCGGCAAAGTATTCTTCTATTCCTTTAAATATCGCTTCGGCAAGTTTTTGCTGATAGCCGTCGTCGGTCAGGTTTTTAAGCTCGTCGGGGTTTGAGAGAAATCCGCACTCGACCAAAATGGCGGGCACCTTCGAGTTCTTGAGTATATAGACATTTCGCTCGTTGCCTTTTGCGGCACGGGTGTTTGAATTGTCGAGATTGTTTTTAAGCGACGCCTGAACAATTTCGCCGAGACGCTTGCTCTCGTCACCATTGTCGGACGAGAACACTTGTGCTCCGCTGTAGCGTGAGTCGGTGAATTTGTTCATATGTATACTGACAAAAATATCACTGTTTGCCGAATTAAGTACGTCCATACGGTGGTTTAAGTCGGCTTTTTTTGAATATTTTCCGTTTTCACCCATCTGAACATCGTCGGTTTCGCGCGTCATAACTGCGTTGTATCCGTTTGAACTTGCAATATCACGCAGTTTGAGTGCGACCGAAAGATTAAGACCTTTCTCAAGCACGTCGCCGCTGCTCGCACCGCCGTCGGGTCCGCCGTGTCCTGCGTCAATAACTATGGTTCTGCCGCCATCATCCTCAGCGGCGGTTTCGTCATTCATCCCAAACACGAGTATCAGCGCCGCGGACACAATAAGCACGAACGACAGCGCATAGAATATCAGCGTATTCTTTTTTATTGCGAAAAACATAATTCTGCTCCTTTTTGATTACATATTTATATATTTTATGCTTTGCGGCGCACGAATATGATTATGATGGCGGCAAATGAATTCTGAGTAAAAGTTAGTTATATGAAGAAATCAAGAGAAATTATGAGAAATATGAGCATTTTTCTAACATAAATAAGTGTAATTTAAATCGTAAACTTTGACTTTTATTGCCCACGCGGGTATAATATTAATGTTGTCGCCATTGCGGCGGCGGTTAAATAAGGAAAGATATGGGAGCTT
This sequence comes from uncultured Eubacteriales bacterium, assembly GCA_900542675.1. Lineage (GTDB taxonomy): Bacteria > Bacillota > Clostridia > Monoglobales > Monoglobaceae > Monoglobus. The sequence continues at coordinate 5,204 of UQOT01000108.1, forward strand.
AGCTCAGCTGGGAGAGCATCTGCCTTACAAGCAGAGGGTCATAGGTTCGAGC
>UQOT01000109.1 GCA_900542675.1 uncultured Eubacteriales bacterium
CATTGTGTTTGAATAGATAAGCTCTGAGTCCGAAAAATCCTTGACAATCTTTCCCGATACCGGCGCCTGACCGAGTATCTTTTCGGCAGTTCCGGCTGCGGAGCTCTGCGGCGATGCTGATGCATTTTGAGCATTGATTTCGTCAGCCGTCATCGGCTCGCTTTCATCAACGGGAGTGCCCGGCGCGTTTGCGGGTACGATTTCTTCTCTCGGCTGCGAAGTGCTCATAACGGCGCTTGCCGAGTGGCTTTCGTTGTTATTGTTTTTAGCTGTGTTGCTTGCGGTGAGTGAGCTTATAACCGCGTAAATTCCTATTGCAGTAATCCCGAGTAAAAGGATTATGTAAAATCCTTTTCTCTTAACCGATGCTGCGTGCGCGGCGTTTTTCTTGTCAGTCGGCGTATCTACAACCGGACGGCGGTCGTAGCTGTCGTGGCGTTGGTTCTTATCATTTTTATCGTTGTTCATTTTATCACCTCGATAACATTGTTTCCCATAACTCCCTCTTTATACATAAATTTTGATTATTAAATTGACTTTTGGGATGCAAAATGATAATATGATTTATGTGATACGGAGGGATTTATTTGAATTCAATTACAAAGCATTGCAGGGCAAAAATTAATTTGGCGATTGACGTGCTTTCAAAGCGCGCAGACGGCTATCACGATGTGCGTATGGTTATGACGCAGGTCGGTGTTTGCGATACGGTGCGCGTGGATTTGCGCAGCGACGGCAGAATTGTTTTGTCCGGCGAGAATATGCCGCTTGATGAGAGCAACCTCGCGTACCGTGCGGCGGACGCATTTTTTAAAGCGTCGGGCATGGACTGCGGCTGTGATATTTATATAGAAAAACATATCCCTATGGGCGCGGGGATGGCGGGCGGCAGCACCGACGCCGCGGGTGTTATTAACGCGCTTGATGAGCTTTTGGATACAAATATGAGCCTTGCTGAAAGAATGAAGATAGGCGGCAGACTCGGCGCGGATATTCCGTTTTGTATAATGGGCGGCTGCGTGCTTGCCGAGGGAATAGGAGACAAGCTTATGCCGCTTACGCCGCTTCCCGAGATGTATTATCTTATAGCAAAGCCCGAGCAGAGCGTATCGACCAAATGGGTATATGAACATCTTGATTTTTCAAAAAAGCCGAAGAATTTGGATATTGACGCGATGGTGACCGCGATAAACAGCGGCGACAGAAAAGGGATTTACCGGAGTATGGGCAATGTCCTTGAAAATTCGACAAAAAACATCTGCCCCGATGTTGAGATATACAAAGCAGATATGCTCGAATTCGGTGCGCAGGCCGCTCTAATGAGCGGCAGCGGCAGCGCAGTATTCGGCATTTTCGAGGATAAAGAAAAGCTGCTCGCTGCACAGAAAATGTTTGAAGGCGTCCACCCGGACGCCAAAGTCTGGGCAGTAGCAGGCGGATAACTGCATCATTCTGCAAAATTGCAAAATATCTTAATAATTCTGTAATTATAGCCCGATTTTTGAATATATTTGTGGTTTACACAGGATATTTTGCGTGGTATAATTATGACAGTATGATAAAGGAGCGGTTTTATGGTTAGAGAGGATTTAAGAAATATAGCAATTATCGCGCACGTTGACCACGGTAAGACCACGCTTGTTGACGAGATGCTCAAGCAGGGCGGTATCTACCGCGAAAATCAGGTTGTTGAGGAACGCGTTATGGATAACAACGACTTAGAGCGTGAGCGCGGAATTACAATTCTTGCAAAAAACACATCCGTATATTATGACGGGATTAAAATAAATATTATAGATACGCCGGGACACGCCGACTTCAGCGGTGAGGTGGAGCGCATACTCAAAATGGTAAACGGCGTTATTCTGCTCGTTGACGCGGCGGAGGGACCTATGCCGCAGACGCGTTTCGTGCTTCAGAAGGCGCTTGAGATGAACCACCGTGTTATAATCGTTGTTAACAAGATTGACAGACCGGACGCGAGACTTGATGAAATCCCGGATGAAATTCTTGATTTATTAATCGACCTTGAAGCGAATGATGAGCAACTTGAGAGCCCGATTTTGTTCTGCTCGGGCAGGGCAGGTACGGCTTCGCTGTCGCAGTATGAAGAGGGCAAGGACCTTAAGGTTCTTTTTGAGACAATAAAGAATTATATTCCCGCACCTGAGGGTGACGAGAACGGTCCGCTTCAGATGCTGGTATCGTCAATCGACTATAACGACTATGTCGGCAGGATAGGCATAGGCCGCATTGAGCGCGGAGATGTTAAGCAAAATCAGGAGGTTACGGTCAGCGAGTACCACGGCAATCACGAGCCGTACAAGGCGAAGATGGTTAACCTCTATCAAATAGACGGACTTACCCGCACCCCGGTTGAGGAAGCTAAGGTCGGCGATATAATCTGTTTTTCGGGTATACCCGAGATTACTATCGGCGATACAATTGCATCGCCCGAGGACCCGACTCCGCTGCCGTTTGTAAAGATAAGCGAGCCGACAATCGAGATGACGTTTGCGGTAAACGACAGTCCGTTTGCGGGGCAGGAGGGTAAGTTTGTAACGTCGCGCCAGCTTCGTGACAGACTTATGCGTGAGCTTTTAAAGGACGTATCGCTTCGCGTTGAGGAGGGCGACACGACAGACAGCTTTAGGGTTGCCGGCCGCGGCGAAATGCATATTTCGATACTCATTGAGACGATGCGCCGCGAGGGTTACGAGTTCTCCGTAGGTACGCCTAAAGTGCTGTACAAGGAAATCGATGGCGTGAAGTGCGAGCCGGTCGAGAAAGTCGTTATTGATGTGCCCGAAGAATTTATGGGCGCGGTTATGGACAAGCTCGGTCAGCGCAAGGCTGAGATGGTTTCAATGGCTCCGCAGGGAGCGAGAATGAGGCTTGAATATCTTATCCCAGCGCGCGGACTTTTGGGCTACAGAAATGAATTTTTGACCGATACAAAGGGCGAGGGCATACTTAACTCGGTATTCTATGAATATCAGCCGGTTAAGGGCGAGATTAACAGCCGTCACACGGGTTCGCTTGTCGCATTTGAGACCGGCGAGGCTGTCGGCTACGGGCTGTTTAAGGTACAGGACAGAGGGTCTTTGTTTATTACTCCGGGCACTAAGGTGTACGAGGGTATGGTGGTCGGCGTCAACCCGAAGCTTGAAGATATTAACGTGAATGTTTGCAAGAAGAAGCAGCTTACAAATACTCGTGCATCGGGCAGCGATGAGGCGCTGAAGCTCGTGCCGCCAATTCAGATGAGCCTTGAAGCCTGCCTTGAATTTTTGGCTGAGGATGAGATACTCGAGGTCACACCCGAGAGCCTTAGAATAAGAAAGAAGATACTTAATAATCAGCTCCGCGCCAAAGCAAGGGCAAAGAAATAATTAAAATATTTAAACCGTCGGTTTTATGCCGGCGGTTTTTTGTTTGGCACGCGCAGGCACGCAAATTTCGTTATTATTAATCTCGGATACCACAGTAATTACTGATTTGCTACAAACTTTAGAAAGGAGATAAGATATGTCATTATGGTATGACAAAAAGAAAAACGAGTATGCGTCAGACGGCAGAAACGGCTGGATTAAGGCGTATTGCGAAAAGATTATTGCCGATGCGAAGGAATACTGCTTAAAGCTGTGCAGCGATATGTGCAACACGCTGCAAATCGCTTATAATGAGTGCAAGGGGCTGCTCAATAATCACTTTGCGGGTACAGAAGGCCGCCATAAAGCGTCAGATGTGGATTACAGCACATCGCAAACGGTCAAAGCAAAGATTGACAGTGAAGTATCGTCACTCAGCGGTAAAATCAGCGCCGAAACAACAAACCGCCAAAATGCGGACAATGCGCTAAAGAGCAGTATTTCCGCCGAGACATCAAACCGAACAAGCGCCGATACGCTGCTCAGAAACAGTATAAGCGAAGAGTCGACGGCAAGAGCAAATGCCGACGCGCTCCTTCAAAGCAAAATAACCGCTGAGACGACAGCGAGAGAAAGCGCCGATACGGAACTTTGTAACAGAGTTAATTATATTGACGCCGTTCTAAACAGCAGTGTAATGAGAGTACATTATGTGGATTTAAGAGATGAAGGCGCCTCTATACAGGATAGCTTTTCTTTAGACGATTGCGTCCCCGAGGAATACGGCTCAAATGAAATGTACTTCGTATTATATGAGACAAAGAATATCAGCAGCGAAACCGAGCTTCATTCGGTTCTTCTATGTTCAACATACTGTCGGCTTGACGGAAATACTGCATATGTACAGTATTATACAGATGTATACGGCGTTACGTATACGCGTTATACAATGTATGGAGAGTTAGACAACTGGTCAGATTGGAGGCGAAGTAATCCCGACTACAGAGATAGGATTTTCGAACTCGACCAACAAATATCAGCCCTCGAAAGCCGCATAGCAGCCCTCGAACCCCCAAGCGGCAGCAGTGTCGCATATGTAAGAACATAAAAAAATCATATAAAAAATACCTCCACGCCCGCCTCTCTATCTAATGAGAGGCGGGTATTGTTTGAGTATTTTAAAGTTCGGGGAATTTATAGAGGTTTGCGTCATCATACCATACCGGCGTGTCGTCTACTATTTCGCTGTCATCAAAGTATTCCAAAAGCCAGCCTTTAAACGGAATCCAGTTATCTGTTTCACCGACGAACGGCGTTGATATAACCGAATAAATATTTCTGCGCAAAATGCGTTGCTTCAGGGCTCCCGAAAAGTGCCAACGTAGTGCACTTTTTGGGAAGAGGAGCAGTTGCGGCAAAATACAAATCGAAACCGTGCGTTTCGATTTGAGAGGAGGAACGACGGAGCGTGTGATTGATTTTTTCTGCAAGAAAAAATCGGAACGGAGCAAAGTCCAAACTACCAGGGCTCCCGAAAAGCCGAGAGGCTTTTTGGGAAGAGGAGGAGCAAGGAAGCGGGCGCAAGAAGGGCTCCCAAAAAGCGCCAACGGAGTGCACTTTTTGGGAAGAGGAGCGGCAGTCCGTAAAGCGCGACAGACTTCAGGGCTCCCGAAAACGCTTGCGTTTTTGGGAAGAGGAGGAGCAAGGAAGCAGGCACAAG
>UQOT01000110.1 GCA_900542675.1 uncultured Eubacteriales bacterium
TTTCTACATTCGTCGGCGCATCCGGATTTGTCCACGTCTGCGCGTCTGTCTTTGCTATTCCGCCGTGTATATTGTCTTTTACCGCGTTGTTTATACTCTCGACCTCTATGTAATATGTCTTGCCGGTCTCTAAGCCGCTTATTACCGCACCGAGGTTGTCTGCATTTATATTTATTGTTACGCTGCTTGTTATTTCGGTCTTGTACTCAGCGTCGCTGTATACTCTTACTTTCGCTGTTTGAAGTGCGTCTCCGCCGTCGCTTGCGGGGTTCTCCCACGCAATTGTTATGCTTTCACCGTCTGCACTTGTCTGCTTAAGGTTTTGCACCTCTGTCGGCGGTACATACGGCTTTGCCGACGCTGTCGCAGGCTCCGTGCTCTCATAATCCGCATTCTTTGCAAATATCTTGTAGGTATATGTCCTGCCGTTTATGAGCTTGCCGTCCTCTGAGTCTTCGTCCTTATTATCAACATATGCAAAGGTCGAACCGCTCATCGTCGCTATCTCAAAGAAGTTTTTGCCATCAGTTGAACGCTGGATTATATATCCCGTTATATTCTTGCCGCCTGTACTGCTCGGCGCACGCCATGTCAGCGTCACCTTTTTGTTCTGTCCGCTCTCAGCGGCAAAGCTCTGAGGCGAGCTCGGGTTGGTTGACACTATTGTCACTGTTATATCACGGCTTGCCGCGTTGTAATTCGACGTTGCCGCGGCGCTAACCGTTATTGTTGCTATGCCCGCGCTGACCGGAGTCACCTTACCGCTTGCGTCCACCGTTGCAACATTTGTATTGTTGCTAGAATACGACAAGGTACCGCCTGAATTTACGCCCTGACCGAGTGAAAAAGCCGTTCCATATGTCTTGTTAAAGCTTGTGCTGCCGCTGAATGTTGGCGTTCCTTTGCCGACTGTCAGCTTGACTGTTGTGCTGCGGGGAGCGTAGTCTCCGTTTGCGGCGGCGCTTACCGTAATCGTCGTCTCTCCAACGCCTTTTATCGTAACCGCGCCGCTTGAACTTACCGTCGCAACATTTGTGTTGCTGCTGCTGTAGCTCAACGCGCCGCCCGAGTTCACCGTAACCGGCAGCGTAAACGCCGCATCGCCATATGTTTTTGTAATAGCCGTTGTGTTTGAGAAGGTGGGCGCAAGCGCATACTCCATCACATAGGGGCTTGCTTCGGTGCCTGCTCCTGATTTGGCGTAAGATGACTGATTCAAAAAGAAAGCGGGCCGCACCCCAGCGAAGCCACTATATGCACGGCTGTCGTCGACACTAGAATCACTATAGTTAACACCGCGTACATAACCGGAATAGGACGAGGACGGGGTTCTTAGCCAGTACCACCAATATTTGTCACTTGATAAATTAGTACTTGTATAAGTCGAGTTACTAACCGCTTTGGCAGTTGGCTGATGACGCGTATAATCATCTCCAAAATTTTTATACACAGTGTCTATCTGCTTTGCGTCAAGCAGAAACATTTTATCGGTTGTAGTGTAACCATACGCTGAGTCGTAATTTTGCGTTACACTGCCGAAACCGTTCTCATACGTATGATATGCTGAACCAAATGACTTATAGTTACTGTTATCATAAGCCACATTCGCTATTAATTGACGCTGGCTGACCTCTTTTATCAGCTTTAACTCGCGTGTTGTAAAGTGGTCCGTGCTTAAAAAGCCTGACCATGTGTCGTATGGGTTGTAACCACTCCATACGTTTGACGAGGAAGGGGCGTTGGTGTAGCTTACGCCGTTTTGCCCGGCCGTTGAGTTAAGCCATGTTCTGATTGACGAATCTGCCCAAAGGTTACCGCCGCAGCTTTGACGGTTAGAGTCGCCCGCGTGAGAGCCGTTTGAGCCTTTTGCGTCAAATGACATAAGCGCGATTATCTTGTCAGATAGCATAAGGGCGCCGTTGGTCGAGTCTATATCGACACAGCGCCATAAAATCGGGTCGCCCCACATTGTACCCATTTGAATGTAATCGCCGACCTTAAGCTCCGTACCGTTCGCCAGCGTCACGGAGGAGGTGTCGGCCGCCGCGACGGGCTCGGGGCTTGCGATTTCAGGCACGACAAAAAGCGCCGCTGTTAAAAAAAGTGATAAACTAAACGATATTAGTCTTTTAGTTTGTTTTTTCATATTATATCTTCCTCACTTTCTCTATTTTTCACTTCTCTTAAATTGTCATATTTTAAAGCCGCATTTGCAGGATTTTCAAGCGCCTATGTGATGAGGCGCCGTGCACCGCAACGGCGTTGTGAAAATCTTGTTTAATAATGCTCTACGCTCTGCCGACTCACCGACCTTTGAAGGCGCAGCTTTTGCATTACCGAATTGCGAAGACGGTAGGTATCGCCATGAGCAGCATGGCCTATCCACGACATTATGCTGCGTTCCACCGACTCGTAATCCATATCGCCGCTTGCGTACGCTTGATTGAACTTCTTTATCTTACGCTTCATCGTCGCCTTGGAACGCCGTCTAAGCTTGCGCACCACCTTGCCCGTCTCGGTAAGATAGCTGTGAAAGCCGACGTAGTCCACGCCGTTCTTTATCGGCAATATCTGAGTCTTTTCGTTAAGCTCGAGCCGCAGCTCTTTATCCAAAAATTCACGGATTTTGCTTAAGCACTGTTTTAAATAATCTTTATCGTTATGAAGCAATACAAAATCGTCCATATACCACGTATAGAGCTTTATTTTAAGCTCACCGCGGATAAATCTGTCAAGCGCGTCTAAGTAAAACACTGCGAACCACTGGCTCGTCATATTGCCTATCGGCACTCCCTTGCCCTCTGTGCTGTCTATTACCACATCGAGCAGCCATTTTAAATCTTTGTCGCTTATGTATTTATATAGTTTCTTTTTTAATATGTCGTGGTCGATATTATAGAAGTATCTTCTTATATCACACTTTAACGCATAATACCCGCAGCCCCAGAGGTTGTACGCCTTTTTCATATGCATTTTTAATCTGTCAAGCGCATACAGCGTTCCCTTGCCGCGCCGACACGAGGCGTTATCAATATCAAGCCTTTTATCAAGAAACGGCTCCAATACGTTGTCGCACAGCGAATGCTGCACTATCCTGTCTCTATAAGAAAGAGACATTATCTCGCGCTCCTTAGGCTCGTATATCTTAAAGCTTCTGTAGCCGCTTATTTTATACGTCTTGTCTATAAGCTCTCTTTGCAGCTCATACAGATTGCAGTTCAGTTCGGTCTCAAACAGCAGCACATCAAGTCTGCCGCCCTTGCCGAGCCGACTCTTTCTGTGAGCCGCTGAGAGATTGTTATAATCATATATCTTTGAGTATTCACCGCGTATCGTTTTCATAATTTTTGTTTTGCGTTTTCTCGCTGCCGTTTGAGGATATCCGAGGATATCCTCCGCGGCGGTTTACGATGTTCGGTCGATTAACAAAATTTACCGGCCTACCAACCGACCGCGCCGCCGGCAGTCCCTTTTTATCCCTTCGTCACAATGCGCTTGCGATTGACTTGGGGACGGGAATACAATTCCTTTCCTCTCCGAGGTACAGGCTCACGGCGCTTGCCGCGCGCTTCAGACAATTCGGGGAGAGCGGGCCGCACCCCACCGTTTCCATTATATGCATTGTTGTTGTTGACATTAGAATTACTATTGTTAACATTGCGTACATTATAGGAATTGGACGAGTACGGGGTAACAACTGTATCCCCAAGGCTTTATCCTCCGAAGCGGCGCCTATCGCTTTTAATATACGCGCCGAGGAGCATCCGTACCTCGTACATCGCACGTACAAGCCTTTCGCGCTGACGGCTCGTTATACAGCCGCAGCTCTCGGACAACGTGACCAAATAATCCAAAAGCTTTAAATCCGTCATCGCACTTTGCGAGAAGTCGAGACGCTTTTCTACACGCTCTTGAAGCTTATCCGCCCGCGCCAGCTTCAGCCTGAACTGCTTGTTCATAAAAAACAGCTTAAGCTCGCCGTCGCCGTCCGCCGCGCCCGCCCTTTTGGCGTGCTCTATCGACTTGTTCATATCCTTGATTATTCGCATATCTATGTACGTGTCGTTGACACGATATATGGCTTCAAGCAGATCGAGTGAGAGGTTTTGCATCCTCGACACAAGCGAAAATCTGAACTGCTTCGGCGATTTTTGCGTTATTTCAAAAATCAGCGTGTTAAGAGCCTTTATCTTGGACATTACCTCAAGCTCGGCCTTGGTTTTGGACTGCGGATTATATGCGAAATCTAAATTATACGAATTATTTGAACGCTCAGCCATACCTAATCAGCTGCGCGGCAAATATTTTATGAAACATAAACACGATCCCCCTTCTTGGTCTTGCATACATATTTGATTATTTGCTTGAATATTCCCAAAATTGCTTTTATAATAATCTTAAGTTTAATTTGGGGTAATATGTATTCGGGCGGTGTAATTTTAACACCTTAACGCCCTTTACAACATAATCGAAATTATGTGGTAAAGGAGCGTCGGACTTACGAACGAAATTTAGCGTAAACGCAAAAAAACGCTCAAGTTTTATTACAATTGAATTAAAAATCGGTACACTAAAAAAAACGGCAAAACTATTGTTCGTCGGGCTTATTTACGTGCCCAAAATATAAATCAATAATCCGAAAATTAAATTTTTATAATTTTTTGTTGACAATTTTATGAATTTTTATTGACAAATCCATTCTTATGTTGTATAATAA
>UQOT01000111.1 GCA_900542675.1 uncultured Eubacteriales bacterium
CATTCAACGCTTGCGTAAAATGATTTCAAATCAATCGCCGCATATATATAATTTTTGTCTGCCATATCCGCTGCTCCTTTCCCTTATCTTATAGTTTGATTATACCACAAACTGCGGTAAAAATCCATATGAAAACAATAATTATTCTTCAATATCGGTATCATTTTCGGAATATATATCATCCTCATTTATGGTTTTCCCGTCATTGCCACTGTCCTCGTCCTCAAAGTCAAAATCCTCTAAATCGTCCGCCTGCTCCAGATTCTTCTTCGGTATAATTACCTTGAAATAGTAACCACCGATAACTGCCGCCGCAATTAGCGCAAGTATAAGAATAAGCGTCGTGCTTGAAATCGGTTCCTTTGTCTGCTTCATTTCTGCTACGGTTGTCTGTTCCTCCGTTTCGGGTGTTGCTGTAGCAGACGGAACAGGAGTAACCACTGCCGTTGATGAAGAAGTAAGCGTATTATCCTCCGCCAGCGCTTCAAGGTCAGATATATCAACCTTATTCAGAAAATAAACATTATCGTTATTATTCTGCTTGTCAATTACCACAAAAAATACACTGCCATCCTTTGCCGTGACACTGATAAACTGCAAATTATCACTGTCGGAAATATTGTCTACAACGTGCCCGGTTCCCTCTGTTGTAATAGTCCTTGACGGATTTGGCGTCGGTGTTGAGGTAATATTATCAAGTGCAGAATAGCCGGAATAATCCTCCGTCACCGTTTCGTTTGAATTTGCATATGCCGATGTTCCGCAAATCATAACAATTACCGCCGCCAATGCCGCAATAATTTTATTCTTCATCTGTGTTTTCCTCCTGTTCGTTTTCGCTGTTTTGCTGTTCAAGTTCCGCCTTATACTCATCCGGAAGCTCAATATCACCCTTTGCATAAGCTTTGAGAAATAAGGTAAGAGTTGCATTATCCATTTTGACAGCCCTGACGAGATTTACAACCTCCAAACTTTCCGCTTCTTTTCTCTGTGCTTCAAGTGTGCGCAGCTTCTTTTGAAGCTCTGTAATCTTTTCCTTTGTCCGTATAATATCCTTATCAATTTTTTCAATATTTGCCATAGTTAAAAATCTTCCTTTCGTTTTGTAAATTTTTGTTGTTAACTTCCTAAACGCCCGAAAGCGTAAAAATGACTGCTCCAATATGAACTGTCAATACTTGCATACTGTATCGGACTTCCGCAATGGATCATCATTCCGTCACCTACATAAATACCGACGTGTGTTACGGCGTCCGAGGTTGAATACGTACCTGTGAAGAATATAATATCACCGGGCTTAGCGTCAGCTCTTGATATAACAGCGCATTGATTAAAAATACCCTGTGCAGTGGTGCGCTCTAAAGGATATACGCCGGAATTTTTGAATACCCAGCATACAAAACCGCTGCAATCAAAACTTGTTGACGGTGACGAACCTCCCCATACATATGGATAACCCAAATACTTTTCAGCTTCTGTAATAAGCGTTCTGAATGTCGAGTCACTCAGCGCTTCACCGGGTATAGTATAGCTCGGTGGTGTAACGGCATTTGAATAAATGTCATCTGCAAACAGATAATCACGGTTTCCTTTTGTTTCAAGATATATTCCGTAAAGTTCTCTTTGGTCGTCCGTTAAGTTTGTGTTTGCAAGCGTATTGAGGTTATTATTAATAAGAGTAATATTTAGTATCTTGTATTCGTACTCGTTACCGTCACCGTCAGTCAATATTTCGATTTCCTCCGTAAGCGTTAAAACATACTGCTGTGTAAAAAGAGTGTCAAGCTCCGTTTCAATGTCGGCAAAGACGAAACATTCATATTTTGCAGTGAGGTAAGAAATAAGCTCATACGGATTATGACCTATCTGCGCCAAGTTGTAATTGTATTCGTCATAGCCTGAGTAATACGTTTCGATATTGTCAAGCTCTGTTTGTAAGTTGGTCTCAAGTCCTGTATAATAACCTTCTGCCATATAAATATCCTCATCCTCCGAAAAGTAGGAGGACGTAAGGATAGAATTTATTCCTGATGTTCCCATAACTGCGCAAGATGAAATTGTAGTAGCGAGCCAGCATACAACAAGAGCAATTATGAGAATAACAGCAAATGCCTTTTTGTGACGCCTAACAAAATTCACGACCGCAGCCATTGTTTTTTCCGTGGCCTGTGCGGTCTTTTTTACTGTTTTTGCGTTCCGCTCCACCTGCTTCATTTTCTGATAATGTTTTTTTATCTGTTGCTTTTTACGGAATTTTTTCAGAATTGATTTTTTTAGTTCAGGTTTTTCCGCAAGCGTCCGTTGATACATAGCATTTACCTCAGCTTTTTCCGCCTTGAACCGTAACCGCTGTGCCTTTCGGTACGGAGCGCCTTTTATATGCTGTTTCGCATACCGCTCCGTCCTGACGCTGTACCTTGTAAGCGTTTCAGCCGCGCGTTCCGTTTTGTGAGCTCCCTCAACCGCCGAATTGTCATACTCAACTTCGCTGACTTTTGAATGTGCCTTGTTCGCAAGCTGAGCGCCGACAGCGGACGCCGCTGTTTTTATCGGCGTTCTGTGGTACAAGTCCTTTTGCGGCTTGACCTCTTTTTCAAACTGTAACCGTGTTTTTGGTTTCTGTTTTTCCTCGTCATAAAGCCGCTGACTCTTGATTTTCTTCTTATGCGGTAATTTTTTCTCCGCTTTATCTGCTTTATCACGTGCCTTTTTTGCCTTAAATTCAGCTTTTTCCGCACGCTTGAATTGATAGTCCTTTGAAGTATTTTCAGCGGAATGTTCGGATTGAGCCGTTTCGGATTTATCCGCCGCTGGCTCTGTTGGAATTGTATCGTCTGTACGCAAACGCTGTTTTTGCTGTAACCGTTTATTCTTTTTCCGTTTAGCCGTTGGTGTGGTTTCCGTTTTGTCCGCGTCTGCCACACGGTCAAAAGCGGTGTCGGAATTTTCAAGCGCTTTACTGATATTGTAGTCCTCGTCCTGTTTGGGCTCTGACGCTTCTTTTCGTGTATTGGCGCTGTCCGCTGTTATTTCCGCGTCCGTTCTACCGTTCTTATATGCGCGGCGTTTCTTAACCTTATCGGCATTTTTGCCGCCGTCCGTCTTTTGGGAACGCGTAAAAGGAATATCAGAAATTTTATTGTTAAAATTATATTCCTCGTTCCGTGATATGTCGGAAATATCATAATCAACGGCTTTCGCACTTTCCGTAAAATCAAAATCCGCGCCTTTTGACGGACGCGGATTTTGATGGCGGTAATATTTTTTATGTGATGTTTTCGGCGACTCGCTTCTCGGTACATCATTATTAATAATGCGCTCCGCGTTATCGGAAATTTCATCAGCTGTATTTTCCGGCTGCTCGGTGGTATCGGTGGAATACGGCTCCGGCTCGCTTGTAAAGCTGTAATCTGCTGTTTGGTTTTCCTTTGTAAAATCATAATCGGCTGACTTTTGAGCAAACTCTGTGTGCTGCCGGTAAAAGCGGTTTTTATGTACAGACATTTGCGTGTTCTGCAAATCTGTATTTTCATTCTGATGAACGGTGTGGGAATTGTTATTTTGCAATTCCGTATTTTGCGGTTCGGTCTGCGGTCGCTCGGCAACGGGTATATTTTCCGTTTCCGCCGAATACGGAGCGTCAGAAATAACCGCAGTGTTTTCGCCCGCCGGCTGCTGAGACTGATAAATTCGGTTTCTGTGCCGCACCGACTGCTGCGGCGTTTGTCCGCCTAAATCACCGTGCCGTCCTAACCGTATATCGGGAGCGCTGTCCTTGACATAGCTTTCATCACGGTTTTTAGCCTTAAATTCCTTGTCTTTCATTTTTTACCTCAATTCATAATTTATATTTCAGGCTCCGCACGTTTCGGCGCGGCCTTTTTCGGTGCGGCGTGCTGCTCGGCTTTCAGGGAATTAAGCTGATTTCGGATAGATGGCTTTTCCGTTTCTTTTGCTTTCAGCATTTCCTCTGTGGTATATCCGGGTAATAAATGACCGTACAACTTAAAGCACTTTTCATACTCTTTCGGAATAGGCGGCGATATTTCGGTGAATAAACGCGAATACGCTTTTATTCTGCCTTGTACATATTTTTCCGCGTCCTCTTTGCTTGTATAAGTTTTTTCCTGTCCCGCAACCTTTACATTGTAATTATTGCGCGGACTGTTTGTGTAGATATACCACTTGACCTCATATTTTTTAGTATCGGTTCTCCAACTTGACCGTTCATATATGCGATATGACATTGTATATACCTTATTGCTGATACGGGAAAAATCAAACTCGCTTTTGCCTTTTACCCATTTATTTGATGTATGTTCAGTTTCCGGCACTTTCAAATATTCAATCGCTCTTTCAAACTGCCGTGTAACTGCCGCTTGCTTTTCCCATTCACGCGCCGCTTGCTGCGTTTTTTCAAAAGCTGCTGTTTCGTTTTTTACGCTATCATCACGCATAGCGCAAATTTCCGCAAGCGGTCTTGAAATCAAATCCGACATATCTTTTTCATCAAGATATATGGTATGCTCTAATTTTATCTTGCTGCCTGCCGTTATATTGTCAAACTCATAGGAATTATAATCACTATTTTGTTTCAAATCGCATACCTCCTTATATTTTTTATTGCAATTCCTTTAATTGAATATTGCTTGTAATCTCATAACCGCGCCGTGCGGCAAGCTCCGTAATATCGGCAATCAGG
>UQOT01000112.1 GCA_900542675.1 uncultured Eubacteriales bacterium
AAAACGACAGAGTGGACACTATGATTTTTGACGAAATTGACACGGGTGTCAGCGGCCGCGCGGCTCAGAAGATTTCGGAAAAAATTTGCAGAATATCGCGTTCAAAGCAGGTGCTGTGTATAACGCATTTAGCTCAAATTGCATCTATGGGCGACAGCCAGTACCTAATCAAAAAGAGCTCTGACGGCGGGCACACGAGCACAAACGTAAAGCTTCTCGGTAGAGATGAAAGACGCGATGAATTATCGCGTATAATCGGCGGCGTATCCGTTACCGAAACGACGCAGAAGGCTGCCGAGGAAATGCTGTGTCAGGCTGAAAAGCTGAAAGAGAGCTTTAGATAATATTTGGCGTATTGACAATATAGGACATTTTTATTATAATAAAATAATGCGATCGGAAACAAAATATTGATTGGTGGAATTTTATGGAACAGACAGGCTATGTTATAGAGTCAAAAAGTGGAATTGCCAAAATCAGGGTTGACCGTGAGTCCTCCTGCGGCGGAAATTGTGTCAGCTGCAAAGGCTGCCCGACAAGTGCGGTAATCGTTGAAGCCGAAGATAAACTCGGTCTTACCAAGGGCGATGTCGTTACGCTTTATGAGGATACAAAGAAGATTATAGGATATGCAATAATCGGTTATGGACTTATGGCGGTTTTGCTGATAATAGGCGCGGTCATTGGGTTTATTGTGTCGAAAAACGATATTATATCGCTCTTGTCCGCTGCGGCTTGCTTGCTGATTGGATTTTTGATAGTTAAGTTTGCGTTCAGAAACACTAAATCCGAATTTACCGTCAAAAATCGTGTAAGCGCTGCTAAAACCGTTGATGACGAACATAAAGAATGATTTATATATGATACTTGATAAAAATAATATAAAACGAGTAACCTGCGTGACCGGTCATTTCGGAAGCGGAAAGACCGAATTTTCGCTGAATTACGCGATTAAGCTTAAAGAAGCGGGGCTAAAGGTTACAATTATTGATTTTGATATTGTTAACCCGTATTTCAGGACGAAGGATGTGCAGGATTATTTAAAAGGTCTCGGGATAAAAGTGATTTCGCCCGAGTTTGCAAATCTTAATATAGAAAATCCGTGCTTACCGCCTGAGGTTTACAGCGCTTTTGACGACAAGTCAAGCTATGTAATCTTTGACGTCGGCGGCGATGAGGACGGCGCGGCACCGCTTGGGTTTTATCATAATTACTTTGTGAAAGAGGATTATGATATGTTTTTCGTGCTGAACGAGAAGCGACTGCTCACTCAGAGCGTTGAGGATACAAAAGTGATTTTTGATGAGATTACATATGTTTCACGCCTTAAACCGACGGCTGTCGTGTCAAATGCACATCTGATGCAGTTTACGGACGCCGAGGTTATATCACGCGGAGCGCAGCTTTCGGAGGATTTTGCGTGCTCTGTCGGTCTGCCGCTTAAGTATGTTGCGATTGATAATAGGAAAGAGGAGGAGTTTAAAAATTCCTCCGAAATACCGGATAAGTATAAAAGCTGTATGTTTCCGATGGAGTTGTTCGTGGGTCCCGGATTTACAGACAGATAATATAGTAATTTAATCGAAAGAAGGGAATAATAAATGCCAAAAGTTAGCTTCAGACAAGACAGATGCAAGGGCTGTGGCCTATGCGTTTCGGTCTGTCCGAAAAAGATTGTTGAGATGGATGACAGTTCGCTTAACAGCAAGGGGTACCACCCGGCTAAGGTCAGCGATATGTCAAAATGTATTGCCTGCGCGTTCTGCGCGACTATTTGTCCCGACTGCGTAATAACTATTGAAAAATAAGGAGTGATATAATTGGGTAACAAAGTACTAATGAAGGGTAATGAAGCCCTTGCCGAAGCCGCTATGCGCTGCGGATGTCGATTTTTCTTCGGATATCCGATTACTCCGCAGACCGAGCTTGCAGCGTATATGGCTAAAAAGATGCAGAAAAACGGCGGGACATTCCTCCAGGCAGAGAGCGAGATTGCCGCAATAAATATGGTTTACGGTGCAGCGGGTGCGGGCGCGCGTGTTATGACATCGTCGTCAAGCCCCGGAATAAGTCTTAAACAGGAAGGTATTTCTTACATAGCGGGCGCGGATTTGCCGTGTCTTATAGTTAATATTGTTCGCGGAGGCCCCGGCCTCGGCGGTATTCAGCCGGCTCAGTCCGATTATTTTCAGGCGACAAAGGGCGGCGGTCACGGAGATTATCATCTTTTGGTTTTTGCTCCGTCGTCTGTTCAGGAGCTTGCGGATTTAACCTCGCTTGCTTTTGACAAGGCTGACGAATACAGAATGCCGGCTATGATTATGGGTGACGGTATGCTCGGTCAGATGATGGAGCCCGTTGAGTTTAAGGATTTTGTAAATCTTGAGGACCTTCCCGAAAAACCGTGGGCTACGACCGGCACAGGTATGAAGCGCAAGAAAAATATTATTAATTCGCTTTATTTAACGCCTGAGGAGCTTGAAAACCTCTGTATCGAAAGGCAGAACAGATATAACAAGATTAAAGAGACTGAAGCTCTTTATGAGGAAGTCGATACAGAGGACGCAGATCTTATAATAGTCGCGTACGGAACTATCGCGAGAATTGCGATGTCGGCAGTGGAAGAGGCAAGGAAAAAAGGCTTGAAGGTCGGATTGATAAGACCGATTACGCTTTGGCCGTTCCCCGAGAAGGTTTTTGAAAAACGCAGAGAGACAGCTAAGGCGTTCCTTACGGTTGAGATGAGTATGGGGCAGATGGTAGAGGACGTTAAGCTTTCGGTAAACGGTAAAAAGCCGGTATATTTTTACGGCAGAACGGGCGGTATGGTACCGCAGCAGGCGGCAATTCTTGCTGAGGCCGAAAAGTGCCTTAAGGCAAACGCTTAAGACAGGAGATGAATAAAAATGGAAAAAATATTTGACAGACCGCATTCGCTGAGCGATGTTGTACTCTCATACTGTCCCGGCTGTACTCACGGTGTTGTTAACAGACTCATCGCCGAAGTGGTAGACGAAATGGGACTTGAGGGCAAGACAATTGGTATTGCGCCGGTTGGCTGCAGTGTAACGGCTTATAACTTTTTTGAATTTGATATGCAGGAGGCGGCTCACGGCCGTGCACCGGCGGTTGCCACGGGAATTAAGAGGGTTCATCCCGATAATCTTGTGTTTACATATCAGGGGGACGGCGACCTCGCGGCAATCGGTACCGCTGAGACAATTCATTCGGCTGCTCGTGCCGAGAACATAACCATTATCTTTATAAATAACACGATTTACGGTATGACGGGCGGTCAGATGGCGCCGACGTCGCTTGTAAATCAGGTTACGCAGACCACGCCGTACGGCAGAAAGGTAGAAAACCAAGGTTATCCTGTTCACGTGTCCGAAATGATTTCAACAGTCAAGGGTGCGTGTTATGTTGAGAGAGTCGCAGTGGACTCAATACCTAATATCAAAAAGACAAAGGCGGCAATCCGCAAGGCTTTTGAATGTCAGCTTGCAGGCAAGGGATTTTCGCTTGTTGAGGTTCTCTCGACCTGTCCGACAAACTGGGGTATGACGCCGGTTGAAGCGCTTGAGAGAATTCGCACCGAAATGATGCCTGAGTTCCCGCTAGGAGTATATAAAGACAAAACTGCCGAGGGAGGTGTCAGATAGTGTTTGAACAGATGATTATTGCCGGTTTCGGCGGTCAGGGCGTTCTGTTTGTAGGTAAAACCCTCGCATATCTCGGTATGGATACAAATAAAAACATATCTTGGCTTCCGTCTTACGGACCTGAGATGCGCGGCGGTACCTGTAACTGCAGCGTTATAATATCCGACAATCAGATTGGCTCACCGATTATCGTAAATCCCGATACGCTTATTGTTATGAACAAGCCTTCTCTTGAGAAGTTTGCTGATACGGTAAAGCCCGGCGGACTTATAGTTCTTGACAGCTCGCTTATAGATACAAAAGTTACGAGAGATGATATAAACGTAATTTACATACCCGCAATGAAGATTGCCGAAGAGCACGGCAACGCTCAGCTCGGAAATATGGTAATGGCGGGTGCGTATATCAAGGCGAAGGAACCGATGTTCTCAATCGACGCGCTGTATGAGAGCGTGAAGGCGCATATTCCGCCTGCAAAGATTAAGCTTGCGGAGAAAAACATTGAACTGATAAAGGCAGGATACGAATTTAAGTAATGCTGATTTCTACAAACGACTTATGTAAAAGCTTTGGTGAAAACAGAATATTAACCGATATTAATATGACCATAGAGGATAACACCCGCTATGGTCTTATTGGCGTTAACGGCGCGGGTAAGTCAACCCTGCTCAGTATTTTGACGGATGCGCTTGACTACGACAGCGGCGAGCTTTATAAAGCCTCTGGGCTCAGTATAGGATATCTTAAGCAGAACACGGGTCTTGACAGAAATTCGACCGTAATAGCCGAAATGCGCAATGTGTTTTCGGATTTATTAAAGGTTCAGGACGATATGCATATTCTTGAGGAGAAAATGCAGTCGGTTTCAGAGCATAATTCCTCGGAATACAAGAGCCTGATGAGCGAGTACGCCAAAAAGCAGGCATATTTTGAAAGTCGTGACGGATACAATATTGACGTTAAGATAAAGACGATTTTAAACGGTATGGGCT
>UQOT01000113.1 GCA_900542675.1 uncultured Eubacteriales bacterium
CCTCCGGCTTATACTTCCTCGCCTGAACTTCAAGCAGCGAAATATTGCTGTTGCCTGTAATCGCAGTGACATTTATGTCTTTGTATCCCTCAAGGTCATCTACAACCTCAAGCGCCTGTGTGCCGATGGAACCCGTCGAACCGAGTATAGAAATATTTAGTGTACCTTTCATTATATCACCGCTAATTTAATAAAATACATAATTTTAAAATATGGGCTGTTTAGATAAACAGTCCGAATTGCAGAGCAAAAAGAAAAACGGTCGGGGCGACGAGAACTATGCTGTCACATCTATCAAGCATTCCGCCGTGACCCGGGAAGAGATTACCGAAATCCTTTATGCCGAACTGTCGCTTTATAAGCGACGCAGTAAGATCGCCTATCTGAGCGGTAACCGCACATATAAGACCGAGTACAAACATTCTTCCGTAGCTCATCACATAGCCGCTGAGCCACGGCGAAAGATATACGTTTACTATAAACGCAAAAAGCAAAAAGGCAAGTCCGCAGCCAACAATTCCGCCGACTGCGCCCTCTATCGTCTTTTTGGGGCTTATATTCGTGCAGAGCTTGTGCCTGCCGAGCGCCTTGCCCGCAAAAAACGCGCACGAATCCGTCATAAACGCACCCAGGAACACCAGCCACACCAAAATATTGCCAAACTCCATTCTTCTGATAAACAGTATATGCGACAGCAGGAACGGAATGTATATAAGGCTCATAACACTTAGTGAAATATCGGTAAATAGTATCTTTTTCTGACTTAAAAGCATTATTACAAACAAAATTAAAAGATACGAAAAAGCGCCGATCAGCATATGCTTCGGCTGCACAAATACGCACAAAGGTATTATCACCGCGCCGACAAAGCCGACCGCGCACAAAAGCGGTTTATCGCGCAGCTTAACAGCGCCGTAAAATTCAAACAGTCCGACAATCGAACACAGCACCACCGCGCCGAGCATAACCGCGGGCGGCGCGAGTAAAATCAAAATTATAACCGGAATTCCGACAACCGCCGTCAGAACCCTCATTTTTAAACCGGGTTTAGATTTCAATTAAATGCGCCCCCTAAATTATATGTATTACACGGCTCCGAACCGACGATTTCGGCTCTGATAGTCAAGTATTGCTTGTTTCATATCGCTGTTTTTAAAATCCGGCCAGCAAATATCGCTGTACCAAAACTCCGCATACGCCGCCTGCCAGAGCAAAAAGTTTGACAGACGCTTTTCGCCGCTCGGTCTTATTATCAGGTCAACCTCGGGCAAATCCGCCGTATACATATACTTGCCGACCAACTCCTCGGTTATACCTTCCAAATCAAGATTGCCTTCAAGCACTTCTTTGGCGGCAAGTCTTGCGGCGCGTGTGATTTCGGCTCTTCCGCCGTAATTTAAGGCAATGTTTAAAATCATTCCGTCGCCGCTTGAGGTGACCTCCTCAGCGTGAACGATTGCCTTTTGTATCTTGTCGCTGAGCTGAGTCACGTCTCCGCTTATTTTAAGCTTCATATTGCGGTTTTTAAACTTCTCCTCAACCGTCAAAAGATAGTTATAAAGGAGCTCCATAAGCGCGTCAATCTCGGCTTTCGGTCTGCTCCAGTTTTCAGTCGAAAACGCGTATACAGTAAGAGCCTTTACACCAATAGAATTGCAATAATCGCATATTCTCTCAAGATTGTCCGCGCCCGCCTTATGTCCCGCACGGCGCGGCAGACCGCGGCGTTTCGCCCAGCGGCCGTTTCCGTCCATAATAACGCCTATATGCTGCGGGATGTTATTTTTGTCAAGCTCCGCTGCCTTAGCTTTCTTTTTTAAAAACATCTTTACCCCCTCAGTAAGCCTGTCGGCTTCCGGCTCCCCCTATAAGGGAGCCTATACCTCGCGGATTTCGTTCTCTTTTTCATTTACGATTTCATCAATCTTTTTGATAAACTTATCGGTCATCTTCTGAATATCGTCCTCCAGATCCAAAAGTCCGTCCTCTGTAACCTCGCCCGCCTTTTTCTGCTTCTTAAAGCGCTCAATCGCGTCACGTCTCACGCCGCGCACTGCAACCTTTGCTTCTTCGCCGCGCTTCGATACCTCTTTTACAAGCTCTTTTCTTCTCTCTCCGTCAAGCGGCGGGAAGTTAAGGCGGATAACCTTTCCGTCATTGTTCGGGTGTATGCCGATATCGGCGGCGTTAATTGCCTTTTCGATATCGCCGAGTATCGTTGTATCCCACGGCTGAATAACAATCATTCTCGCCTCAGGAACGGATATTGTGCCGACCTGCGCAAGCGGAGTCGGTGCGCCGTAATATTCAACTGTAACTCTGTCAAGTATAGCGGGATTCGCGCGTCCTGCACGGACTTGAGTTAAATCTCTGACAAGCGCGTCAGCCGCCTTTTGCATTTTCTTTTCTGCTTCTTTCATTTCTCTTATTCCCTTTCTTTTTTAGTTATTTTTCAACGACTGTGCCGATATTCTCGCCGCAGAGAACGCGAACGATGTTTTCGGGGTCGTCAAGTCCGAATACCAAAAGCGGTATATTATTATCCATACAAAGTGTTGCCGCAGTAGTGTCCATAACGCCGAGACCCTTGTTGAGCACATCCATAAACGTAAGCCTGTCAAACTTCTTTGCATTCGGGTTTATGTTCGGGTCGCTGTCGTACACACCGTCTATCTTTTTGGCAAGAAGAATTACCTCCGCGCCGATTTCCGCCGCGCGAAGTGCAGCGGCTGTGTCTGTCGAGAAAAACGGATTGCCGGTACCGCATCCGAATATTACAACTCTGCCCTTTTCAAGATGTCTGCCCGCGCGAAGTCTTATGTACGGCTCCGCAATCTGGCGCATCTCTATAGCGGTCTGAACTCTCGCCTCAACGCCCTGTCTCTCGAGTGCGTCAAGCATAGCAAGGCAGTTGATAACGGTAGCGAGCATTCCCATATGATCCGCTCTTGAACGATCCATACCCTCTCCGTCGCGGCCGCGCCAAAAATTGCCTCCGCCTATTACAATTCCTATCTGAGCGCCCATATCGTAGCAACGCTTAATCTGTTCCGCAATAGCGTTAATCGTATCGTGCTCAAGCCCGAAGCCCTTGCCGCCCGACATAGCCTCGCCGCTGAGCTTAATCATAATTCTCTTATACTTTGGTTCCATATGGCATTCCCTTTCTCTATTTATCTCTTAATCCTCATCCATATTCATAGTGCGGCTCTCTGAGCTCTCGTGGCGTGAGCTCTCCGCGTCATCGCCGTCCGTATCGTCACTGTCATCGCTTTCCGAACGCTTCGGCGTGCTTGTGGGCTTAGGTGACGACGAGCTCTTTTTTGACGACGAGCTGCCGTACTTGTCTTTGTATACATCAAGCTCCGACTCGACAACGTCAAGCTGATCCTGAAGGAGGTTAAAGTCGCTCTTTAGCTTCTTGTTCTCCTCAGTGAGGGTCTGAACCTCGGTGTCGCGCTTTTCAATCGGATTAATTATCATATTGAACGAAAGCACAAAAGCTGTAAGAAAAATCGAAATATTAAGAATAATTATTCCGATAATCACCATCGCCTTGTGTCCTTTGGCGCCCTTTCGGCGCGGATTTTCGTATTCTGTATTATTCTGCATTTCCATCTCTCCGTATATAATATTTATTGTTGGCGCCGTTAATTCATAAGCCAACTGCCGAATGCGCCGAGATTTAATACTCCGGTCGCAAGCAGCGTCATTATAAGTCCGCTTGTCATAATTCCCAAAAGTATTGCCGGGAGCGCGTATTTTGCACGCATATCCAAAAGCCCCGCTATCATAGAACCTGTCCACGCGCCGGTCGTCGGAAACGGTATCGACACAAACACATAAACCGCAACAGCCGCCGCCCTTGCGCTCTTACGCGAAATATCGCCGGCTTTGCGGTGAGTTCTTGCCTCAAGCCAACGCGCAAACCTGCCGAGCAGCTTTGTTTTTTTAAGCCATTTGATAATAGGTCTGAAAAGCATAAGTATAAACGGCACGGGTATGAAATTCGCCACAATCGACAAGCCGTATATCTTCAAAATATTTATAAGTGTATGATCCACATTATAAAGCCCGTATATTATCGAACCCCTGATTTCGGAAACAGGCATAATCGCAAGGCAAAATGTCCACAAATATGTTGCGAGTTGTTCACTCATATTACATCCTCCGAATTTTTCTGATGTGCTGTTTGTTAATTATAACATATAATGCACGATATATCAAGAAATTTTCTGTAAACATTTTGTGTCTTTTAACGACGTCTGCGCCGTCTTTTTGCCTGCTTAATATTCCTTCTTACGCCTACCGCGACATAAATCACAAAGATTACAAGCGCTGCGGCAAGCGTTATTGCTATAATCTTGACAATCGTAAAGCTCCAGATAAACGCGAAAAACTGCATAAGAAATCCGAGCGGGTGACGCTTTACCGTCATATCGGCAAGCAAATCCGCCTTTCCTATCACCTTACCGCCGAGCACAAGCTCAGCCTCGCCTAGCTTTTCTCCCTCTGTAACCGGCGCCGCCGCATAATCGGGCACAACGGGTCTTACCTCGATATCCTCCGCGTTTGCGTCTTCAGGTATTGTAACCGTAACATCGTCTGCCGCCGAC
>UQOT01000114.1 GCA_900542675.1 uncultured Eubacteriales bacterium
GCGTTATCGGCACCAACGCCCATCTTTTCTGCACTGCTCTTTGTCGCCTCTACAGTTTTATCGGCGGAAATTTCAACCTGTGGCGCATTATCTGTCTGCTGATTGCCGGAACTATTCGCCGTATCCTGCAAATTGACATTATTGCCCTTTGCCCAGTTGTAAGCACTTATCATCTCTGGCGGCAAGGAACTTTGATTTTCGTTAATCAAAGCATCCCACCATCTGGAATTTGCTGTATCGGTCGCCATTTTAAAGCCCGCATACTTATTCATCGCACTTTCGTCACCACTAAATGCGCCTACTTGGTAAGCCTGCATTAAATCCGTAAGACCTTGACTTGTTGCTCTTCCGGACTCTGCATTTTTTTCAAGTGCAGATATGAATCCACTGCTCATAAGTGACTTATAGGTCAGGCTGTAAGCCCCTTGACTGGTTGGACTAATACCAGCTGCACCTGTCTTTTCATCAACACCAATAAAACTTCTTAGGCTGTCAGATGAGCGTAATTGAGCTGCAATCCTGTCTCTATCACTGCGAAATCCGGTATTTAAAGTGGCGTCGCTGTGCCCTCTCCACGCTATATCAGTCGTATTCGAGTCATAATTCAAATTATTAATCATACCACTTCGCACAAAACCAATCGTGCTCTGCGCTTGCGACTCAAGATACGGCGTATACTTTTCATAAAACGCTTTTGTCGCGTCCGCTTCAGAGCCGCCTTGAGCAATTACAGATGAACGTGTCATAGCCCACGCTTTTACTTGCTCTGAAAAACTCGTTCCCATTTGGTTAATTATACCGTTAAACGAGTCCTCACTGAGCGCACCTGTGCCCGCAAGAAAGTTCATAGCTTCCATATCTGACGGAACATCCGTTTGTGTGCTGTTGTTAATAATGTCTTGCATACGCCCTTTGTATTCAACAATCTTTGTCGGGTCGGCTGAATTTCCGGTTTCACTGATATAATTATCAAACTCGTCTTGTACCTTAATAAGGTCTTTAAGCGCACTGCCGTACTTGTTGCTAATCTTATTAACATATTCACTGCCCGGGCCCACAAAATCATCAACCGCAGCAAGCTCGCTGAACATTTGACTTGACAAATATTCTTTAGCGGTTTTGCCGTAACTTTGTATGGAACCGGTTAAAGCATTAAGGTTATTATCACCTATAGGAATTCCTAAGTTACCAAGTATTACTGCTTCAGAGCCGGTAACCTTTAAATTATCGGCAGAGTCTTGAAGACTGTTTCTGTAGTTTGTATTGTTGCTGTGCGCTGTATAAAATCCGTTATTCTCTGATATTCCTTTGTTTGAAAGAAAGCGCGTGTATTGTGTTATTTCACCATTTGTAAGCGTTGAGTTTCCCCAGTATTTCTCGCTCGCCTCCAAAAGGTATTCATCCCACGTCTTATCATACGGTGCCGTATTGTTTCCGATTGCCGACCCCGCATATTTTCCGACTGTGCTGCCTATGCCCGCGCCCATCATCATTCCCGGCACTCCTAAAACAGAACCAATAACTCCGCCTAATACTCCGCCAATAGTTGTGCCGGCTGCACCGACAGTGCTTTTGTATATAGCGTTTTGCTTGTCTATTGCGTTTGTATTGCTGTTATAAGCATCAATAACATCAGAAAACGAACCCGTAATGTTTTTAGCTGTTGTCATCAGACCAATTGCCGAGCCGAATGCTGTAAGCGATCCCTTCAAAGTTCCGTCGTCAATACCGGGAAAAGCCTTTTGTAAAAGTCCTGACACCTTCGCTGTTACTCTGTTTCCTGTGCCAAAAGCGGCAGCATTTGCCGCCGCACTATAGTTAATATTTGAAAAATTGGCCCTGTATCTATCTTTAATCCGTTCCCAAAATCCGTTTGCGCGTGAAGAAGACATATCAAAATCGTTCACAACCTCCGCATATGACACCGGTATTTCCGGCATCACCGGATTTGCATACATTTCAGATGCAGTCGCAACGCCTTTTATCGCTCTCGCGGCTCTATTCATAGTTCTTGAATAGTTTTTACTGTTCTCTCCCACATCTTCTATGTCGCCGGCTATTCTGTGCATTTCGTCGTCGTTCGGCAAACTCCTGCCGAATGCTCCCGCGCTAATTATACTGTCGGCAAATTCTATGTATTCTTCTGCGCTCGGCATACCTTTGCGTCCCGAAGATAATCTCACGTTCTCTATACCATAAAAAATCTTATTCATTTCTTTTGCACCCGGCAAGTCTGCGAGCCCATATAAAGCCTGCGCTTGCGGCGATGACATATGGCTGTATGTTGCCATAGCAGCGCGTGGATCGTAATCCCGAGTGCTTTCGTATACATACGAAATCTTAGTTTTATAATCATCCGAATCTTTATGGATGTAAGCATCGTATATCCGATTGTTCGCAAAAGCATCATCCAACGCCCTACGGAGTTCATTCGACTGTTCTGTCGCCGCAATCGTCTCTTGCAAAGCCTCGGGTAAAAGCGGCACCTTGAGTGATGGTGCTGATGGTAACGATAATTGATATCTGCGTGCAATATTTATACGGTTAGCTGTATCAAACATACTTTGCAGCCGAGGCGATGTGACTTTTACGGCGCGGTCGGTGCTTGCAATCAATTTTTGTGTTCGTTCATAGCCGCGGTTCATTGAGTCAATCGCTCTTGTCGTCTTATCTACGGTAGAGGCGGTCAAGTTCAAGTTCCCGACACTGCCGGAACCAACAACAATTCTTTTGCCGTTTAAGTTATCCACCTTTGCCGAAAGGGCGTCAACCTGTGCGGACGCATTATCCACAAACTCAGCAGAAATCTCAATTACTATTCTGTCAGACAAGTCCTCACACCTCCGTTATTTATCTTTTATTTTTTAGGGAAATTGTTAATGCAAACGGGTACGTCTCCGTTCTCTCTTTGTATATTCATAAATGCAAACAACAGCTTTCGCTCTTCACTTTTAAGCCTCATCACGTCGCCGGGCAAACGATTATGATATTTATCTTGTAGATAAAGATTTCTGACCAGCGGGCTGGTCTTAATTAGTTTTTTACATACTCTGTAAATTCTTCATCATCGTTTGTCGTTGAAACCTGTGTTCCATATCCGCTGATAAGAAGAATTCGGTCTACAACCGCCTGTTTTTCACCAGCTTCCAGAATAACATCAACCGAGTCTTCGGGATTTACAAGGTCCTTTGCGTCCATAAATGCCTTGTTGCCCCAAATTCTCTTTTTATCTTCATCCGAGGTAGCTTCATATATAAGATAATTATCATATCTCGTTGAATTAACTTCGGCCGCAATTTTAGGAAGATGCGAACCTGCCGGATTTGGAACATATCTTGTAGCTCTTTTTCTTGCCTTTGATATATCAGAAGCGCCGAGTGCGTGCACCTTAAATTCAAGACAAATCTTGCCGTTTCTCTTAATAGCAATTGTAGTGCAGTTTTCATTTTCCTTATATGAAGCCATCCCAAGCAAAGCTTCAACCAAATTCTTTTCATCATCAACAAAATTCGTTGATGTTTCGAGTCCTGTAACAACTGTATCTTTAGTCATTTTTATATTCCTCCTGTAATTTTTTAATAAGGGTCAAAACCCTGTCGTTCAATGTTTCAGTAGAACCCACCTTTTCATAAAGCGGGATGTATGTATTTATTTCGATTATATTAACGCCCCCGCAGCATTTATAAACTGCGGAGGCATCATAACATTACGCCGATTTAATAAACTTTGACACCATACCCTGTATAAGTTTAGGTATAGAATTAACTCTAAATGCCCTTTCACGTTTAACGACCTCGCCCGGGACAAGGTTTTGAAGGTCGAAACTACCTGCCGGCAAACAGTCTCTGTATACCACACGTT
The DNA here is from genome assembly GCA_900542675.1 of uncultured Eubacteriales bacterium. Lineage (GTDB taxonomy): Bacteria > Bacillota > Clostridia > Monoglobales > Monoglobaceae > Monoglobus. The sequence continues at coordinate 3,862 of UQOT01000114.1, forward strand.
CCTCATCGCTCTTATCGGGCTTTTCGATTATACCCTCAAACACATACACCGGCACATATCCGTTTGAAACTGCCTCTATAAGCGGTTCAAGCATCAAATCATCACGTATAACCATCTCGGTAAAAGTGAGCTCAATAGTAACACCGGTCGGAACCGCACCCTTTACGATTGCACCAACAGGCTGAATATCTACCGACTCAAAATTCATTATTGTTTTAAACGTGTCTATTTCCGCCAGAAAATAGCTTGTCCCGTTTAATAATACGTTTAATCTGCCGTCCTTACCGGTTGCAAGCTCAGTTAAATTAAGTGTATTGTTCATATATGTACTCCTTTCTCAAACTACGCCGATTTATAATGGAAGTGATATGTAAGATATATCTTTTCAAGCGTATCAACATCGTATACCGTTACGCTGAAATATGCATAATCCGCGCCGTAGCCTTTATCCGCATCAAGCTTAAATTCACTTCCGACTGCAAGCTTGTTCTCAGATATCATTGCCTCAATGACATCAGTTGCTTTCTGAATAACAACCGATATGCCATCTTT
>UQOT01000115.1 GCA_900542675.1 uncultured Eubacteriales bacterium
GCTATACAAATTTATTGATTTTCTGCGACGACGGCATTTCCGGCGTTACAATGGAGCGTCCCGGATATAAGGCTATGATTGAAGCTATTGAAAACAATAAAATTTCAGCCGTCTTTGTAAAAGACCTTTCAAGATTGGGACGTAATTATATTGAGGTCGGCAGACTGACAGAGGATTTTTTTCCTGAACACGATATACGGCTTGTTGCCGTATCGGATAATATAGACACACAAGAGGGCGAAAACGAGCTTGCACCGATAAAAAATCTTTTTAATGAATGGTATGCACGCGATATTTCAAAAAAACGCCGTATCAGTTATAAGATAAAAGGTAATTCGGGTGAGCCTTTAGGAGCTCCGCCATATGGCTATATGAGAAATCCTGAAAATCCTAAATTCTGGATTGTAGACGAGGAAGCTGCTGCGGTTGTACGCCGCATATTCAATATGACTATGCAAGGTATAGGCTCTGAACAAATTGCGGAAGCATTAGAAAAAGATAAAATCTTAACTCCTATAAACTATTGGGCAAGTAAGGGTATTAACAGACCGGGCAAGAAAAATCCTGAATATCCTTATCTATGGAACAGCTCAACGGTTATAAGTATTCTTGACTTACAGGAGTATTGCGGTGATGTAATCAATTTCAAGACCTATTCAAAGTCATATAAGAACAAAAAAAGGTTTGCTAACGATAAGGAAAATCAAGCAGTTTTCAAAGATGTCCACACGCCTATTATTGGCCGCGCTGTTTGGGAAAAGATACAAAATAAAAGAGGTAAAGCAAGAAAACGCAAAAAGGCAGATGGTGAAAAGAATATGTTTTCCGGATTGCTCGTATGCGCTGACTGCGGAAGTAACTTATGGTATCATTTCAATCAGGCCAATCACGATATTAAGTATTTCAACTGTTCGGGATATAACAAAGGCGGCAGAAAAATTTGTTCGTCAACACATTATATCAGGGTTGATTTCTTAGAGCAGGTTGTACTTGGTGAAATTAGGCGCCTGACAAAGTTTGCCACACAATATGAAACTGAATTTGCTAAATTGGTTATGGGACATTCCATACAGGCGGCAGAACAGGAACGACGTATGAAACAGAAAGAATTAAATTCTTTGATCTCCCGTGATAAAGAGCTTGATGTGCTTTTTGAAAAAATTTACGAGGATAATGTTTCAGGTAAAATATCTGACGAACGATTTTCAAAATTATCTGTCAAGTATGATACTGAACAAAAGGAGCTTAATATTCGTATAAAAGAATTACAGGACGAGCTCGACAAAGATACAAACAAATCTGTTTCAACCGATATGTTTATGACATCTGTTAGGAAATATACAAGGGCAAGAAAACTGACACCTCAAATGCTGAATGAGCTTATCGAGAAAATAGAGGTATATCAGGCAGAGGAAATAGACGGCAAGCGAGTACAGCGTCTAAAAATCCATTATAACTGTATAGGCAGCATTGAAATTCCGAACATCGACAGATTACCGGAAAACACTGTATCGGTGCATACAAGGCAGGGTGTAGATGTTCACTATGCCGCTTGTGCAAGCTAAAAAGATAATAAAAAAAACGAATGTTCTTACAAAACCGTTCAGGTTCTGTAAGAACACTCGTAATGGTGCGCCCGAAAGGACTTGAACCTTCACGTCGTGGACACCAGAACCTAAATCTGGCGCGTCTGCCAATTCCGCCACGGGCGCGTAACAAATATTATTATAGCAGATTTCGCTGATGTTGTCAAGATTTTAGACGCCTTGCTTAACTTTGTATGCAAAAATCATATAAAGAATGGGTAAGACCAGAGCAGCAAACAGGGCTGCAACGTTCATTGGCGACATACTTACGCAAATATTATAGAGCTGATTAAACGCGTTATAAATCAGGCAGACCCAGCCCGCGATATATGCAGGCTTTATTTTTGCACTGTATTTGGCGGCGAGTATGCCGAGAACTCCGGCTGTGATTTCGATTACCGCGGAGACCGAAAGTGCGATTGCCGATGAAAGAGCGGCGGCAAAACTCACTCCGGTCTGCGCTAGTACATTACTGTCAAATGCGCCGAAGTACAGTGTAATCGCACCGATAACTTGTGCTGCACCCCATAAGATAGTCAGGACTGCGACTGTTTTTAGATATTTCTGCCACTTTTCCATATTAATCCTCCGATACTTTGTATTATGCCTAATTATACACTGTTATTTGTAAAAATGCAATACAAAAAATAAAAGAGCCGCGCTCGGCTCTTTATTATCGTAGAATTTTAATTGACATTCAAGTGTTAGACGCCGCACGCTGCGGCCAAGAATTCAATTTAAAAGTTACGCAAGCTTGTTAAGCATATTTGCGTACTGGCTCTTTCTGCGAGCAGCGGTATTCTTATGCAGGATACCTTTGGCTACAGCCTGATCGGTTTTCTTAATAACTGTCTTATAAGCGTCGGAGGCAGCAGCCTGTCCTTGCTTCAAAGAAGCTTCAAACTTCTTGATGGCTGTCTTAAGCTGAGACTTTAGCATCTGATTTCTGAGAGTTTTCTTCTTAATAACCTTAACTCTCTTCTTAGCTGACTTAATGTTAGGCATTTATTTCACCTCCAAACAAATTACGATTTGATTTTTACATCAGTGCTAATTATTATAGCACTATCTTTCAAATATTGCAAGTATTTTTTTGAATTTTTTTAATTTTGTGCATTTATGACGTAATATGGGAATAATAGAATAAAATTTTATTATAGCGAGGTGGGTTTTATGCCGGAACAGGTAAGGTGTGATTTAGCGCTGGAGGCGCAGGAGCTTTACTCGGAAACAGCGGCGGAGGAGAGCGAAAGAGAAAGCGGTATTCACGTTGACGAATACTCGGTTCACGACTTAATTAAGGTGACGCGCGTTAAAATCTTAAATAAAAACGGAGAACGTAATTTAAATAAGCCCAAGGGGGATTATATCACAATAGAGATGCCGAACAGATTTTACGGCGAGCAGAGGATATATGAGGAAATGTGCAAGGTGACGGCTAAGGAGCTAAAGACGCTTACCGATAAATTTTTAAGCAGTGACGATGACGTTATTTTGGTTGTCGGTCTCGGTAACAGAAATATTACGGCAGACGCGCTTGGTCCGAAAGTTATATCTTCACTTATGATAACAAGACATCTAAAGCAGTATGTGCCTGAGGAGATTGACGAAGGCGTGCGCTCAATATGCGGCATAGTTCCGGGAGTGCTTGGGCTTACGGGAATTGAAACAGGTGAGATTATTAAGGGAATAGCCGAAAAGGTAAAGCCGAAGCTGGTTATTGCAATAGATGCGTTGTGCAGCCGAAAAATGGAGAGAGTGAACACGACAATCCAAATTTCCGATACCGGAATAACGCCGGGTGAGGGAGTGGGAAACAAGCGCAATGCGCTGAATAAAGATACACTCGGGGCGCCGGTTGTTGCAATAGGCGTGCCGACGGTCGTGGATGCGGCGACAATTGCAAGCGACACGCTTGATATGCTTGTCGATGCGGCGAGCCGCGGCAGAGATATAGCTGTTAAGGACAAGCCTACACAGCGGATTTTAAACATAATCGGCAATACCTCGGGCGGCAAATATGAATTAATACGTGAAGTGATATCGCCGAAGTTTGGTAACTTCATAGTCGCGCCCAAAGATGTTGATACGATAATATCGGATTTATCGTCGGTTGTCGCCAACGGAATAAATATAGCCGTAAACGAGGGGATAACACTCAGCGATATTGACCGCTATCGCTGACCTTCAAGTCAATACCGTATTTTTCTTTAAAGTAGATTTTATTGCTGCGCTTTTGACCTATGATTTTGGATACCTCGTTTGGTGCGGCGGATATTTTGTGTTCGCAGTTTTTAAGTCCGAGGTGCAGAATTTCGTCTTCGATTTTGCGGCGGTATATTATATTTTCGGTCAGCTCGCCGAATGCGGGGTGAAAAGGCCCCGCCACGATGTTCCCGGGTTCACGCAGGTCATCGCTTGAATACAGACCTATGCGTATGACGTTTATGTCGGCTGCGCGGAATTTTATAAGGCACTGCGCCGCTGTTTCTACTGCGGTTTCAAGCGTATACGGTGTGTATTCACCGCGCAGATAGAGTGTGTGAAGCCCCGTGCCGCTGAGCGTCAGAGTCGGGTAAATCCTTGTGCAGGCAGGATTGAGCGCTATAATATCCTCGCAGGTCTTTATGTCGGTCTCGGGCGTTGAGCCGTACATCCCGAGCATCATTTGAAGCCCGAGCTCAATGTCCGAAGTTTTAATAAGCTCTGCTGCCGATTTCACGTCTTGAAATTTGTGACCGCGGCGGTTTAATTCAAGAACTCTGTCATCGGTTGACTGAACGCCGAGTTCAATCGCGGTCACGCCGAACTCTTTGCATTGATT
>UQOT01000116.1 GCA_900542675.1 uncultured Eubacteriales bacterium
GTACTCTTCCATTGCCTCAATACCCATTCTTCTGCCTATATCGTAGAAGAAATAGTTACACGATACGCCTATAGCCTCAGAAACGTTAATCGTTCCGTGGGTTGAACCCGAGGACGAATATACAAGACAAGTCGGCTGATAGTCTCTGTAATATGTGTACTTTCCCCTATCGGTTATATACGTATCAGGAGATATAAGACCTGTCTCAAGCCCGGCAATTGAGGTTAAAATTTTAAACGTCGAACCGGGAGCATAAGTTCCGTTAAGCGCTCTGTTAAACAGAGGATTGGATTTTTCCTTAATCAGTCTGTCATAGTCCTCTCCGAAGGTCTCGGGATCATAAGTCGGATATGAAGCAATCGCGAGCACCTGACCGCTTCCGGGGTCAACGGCAACCGCCGCGCCCGCCGTGCCCGCCTTCTCGGTCACCGTCTTTTTAAGCGCGTTCTCCGCCGCCTCCTGAACCCTCTCATCAATGGTCAGCTCAGCGTAATTTCCGGGCGTCGGCACTCGCTCGTCCACCACGTCGCCATATCTGCCGCCGCTGGACATATGCACTTTTCTGTAGCCGTCCGTTCCCTTAAGGTACGGTTCAAGCACAGCCTCAAGCCCGTCCTTGCCTATTATGTCGTTCATACCGTAGCCCTGACTTTTCAGCGTCTCATACTCCTCGGCATAAATTATACCGGTTCTTCCCAAAATATGCGCCGCCATCGTGCCGTGCGCGTAGTTGCGCATTGTGTCCGAAACTATGTCGGCAAAACCGTTTGCCGTATATGTCTCCTTAATTTTTTGCAGAACAACTCCGCCGACGTCAGTCGCCATAATAAACGGATTATCAACGCTGAACTTTCGCTGCTCCATCTCATAGCGCACAGCGATTATGTCAAGCTTCTCATCATCGCCGTACTCGTCCGACACCTCGTACTTTTCGGCAAAATGCCCCACTATCTCACGAAGAGTCTTAAATTCATTCAGCTTATTTTCACTCTCCCACTCCGCTATCTTTGCGCTGTAATCGTCGTTTTCTTTATTCTTGGTGTCTAAATCCTCTTCATCATTTTTGCTGCTTGACTTTTTATCGGATTTGGTGCTGTTCTTATCCGCCGCCCCGCGTGTGAAATCATATTCCGGCACATTTTCATCGGAATTATACACTATCGGAAACGTAGCAGAATATTCCTTATCGTTGTCGTGCAGAATATGAACGAGCTCATTTATTTTTTTATTAAGCTCTTTGCTGCCTATATCGGTTTTGTTAATCTGTATGCTGTAGCTCGCGCGGTTTTCAACAATCGGTATGTGATTTCTGTCGAATATTTCGCCCCTCGGCGCTTTTTGGATGTATGTGCGCACAGAGCGGTTATCCGCCTGAATTCTATATTTTTCGCCGTTTATAATCTCAAGATTAAACAGCTTAACAATACACACCGCCGCAAGTAATACGGCAACTGCGCCTATCGCAAAAACCCGCTTATGTTTATCGTCCATTTTCATAAATTAATCACCAAAACCCTTAAAACTTTCCTCCGCGCACAAGCGTAAGCGTCCGCTTTAGCAAGTACGCCGCAGGCACCGCTAAAATGCTGCTGTACACGCATTCGATAAGAATAATGCGTACAATGCCTATAACTGACGCGCTGTACTGAGCAATACATAAAACGGCATAAAACACACCGCTTATTGCAGCCGCAGCCGCACCCATCAGCATAAAAACATAAAAAGGCGGCATCGAATAAAACCTGTCGCTTATAACAGCCGACACATATCCTATAATTATAAAACTCAGCATATTTGTACCGATGAACCTGCCGACTAAAATATCAAACACAAGTCCGTATACAAGACCGGTAAATATACCCTGAATTCTGCCGCACATAAATCCGATTACCATAACAAGAACCGGAAAAATATTCGGCGTCACACCAAACACCGATAAGCCGCTGAGCCACGTTACCTGAAGCACAGCCGCAATCAAAAGATATATTCCGTGATGTAAAAACTTCATTATACTACCTCTGTACTAATCCCCCGGTTTTTCTGTTTATCCGTATGCATTACTCCTCATCGACATCAGATGAACCGTCGTCGTCTGACCCGGAGTCCTCGGAGTCGCTGTCCGATCTGTTCGATATATCGTCGTTATCGTCTTCGTCGTCAGAACTGTCAGAGCCGCTGCGCGAAACAGTGCCCTCATCGGCGTTCCTCTCCTGTGCTTTTTGGGCTTCTTCCGCCTTTTTATCAATTTCGTCCTGCTCTTTCTCTGCGTCCTCGCGTGCCGCCTTCATATTCTCATTCTCCCGGTCGGCAACCACATCAAGGTTGTTTGTGATAACAAATACCTCGCGCACGTCCTTAAGATCCGCTATCGGCTCAATAATCGCATAGCGCGACATACTGACATTATCCTCTTTTATCTCAAGCACCTTGCCTATTTTAAGTCCGTCAGGGAACACTCCGCCGAGACCTGTTGTTACAATTGTATCGTTTTCCTCAATATCAGTTTCGCGCTCCAAATACGAAAGCTTAAGACGGAATTTTTCTCTCAGCTCACTGTCGCCCTCGGCAACGCCCATATCATTTGAGCGTCTGACCTTCGCTCCCGCCGAAAATCCGGGGTCAACTACCGTCGTAACCTCCGCCCAGTTGGCGCCTACCCGCGTAATCTTTCCGATTAATACTTTATCTGCGGTCACTACCGGCTGACCCTCGCTTATACCGCTGTTTCTGCCCTTATCAATCGTAAAGGCCGCGAAACGGTTTGACGGTTCATCCGCAACAACACTGCACGCCGTAAGCTCGTAATCGCCGCTGTCACGTCTCAGCTCAAGCATACGCCTCAGTCTGTCGTTCTCTGCACGCAGTTCCTCACTGCTCCCTGCACGGTCTTCAAGCTCGGCGTTCTTTGACTCAAGCTCTGCCTTTTGATTTCTGAGTTCTTTAATCTCGCCTATACAGTGCGTTATGTCATAAAATCCGCTGCCGATATTCTTAAAAAACTTCTGAACCGGCGATACGGTCGTCATAACGGCATCCTCAACCGCAGTCGGGCCGCTGCTGTGCGTACCGAAGTAAATAAGTATCAGTATCACTAAAGCGGCGCAGAGCGAAAAGATAAACGCCGTCTTATGTTCATTCACAAACTTCATAAATCTAACCTCCGGCTGCTTAATAATTCTTTCGTCTTGTGACCTGCATCAAAATATTACCGAGGCCGCCCTTGCTGCGCATTGCTATGCCCGCGCCCTTGGCTACAGCGCAAATCGGATCCTCAGCAAAATAGACATTTATACCTGTCGCATTTTTTATAAGATGTCCGAGTCCGCGCAGCTTACCGGTACCGCCCGTTAAAACAATACCCGTCTCGATTAAATCCGATGAAAGCTCAGGCGGAGTTTCCTCAAGCACGCACCTGACCGTTTCCACTATCGTATTAACGTCGTCCTTAATTGAGTTATTTATCTCATTTGCGCTCACAACAACGCCTTTTAATGCACCGCTGTACATATCCTTGCCGCGCACCTCTACAACGTCGGTATTAAGCCCGACAATAGCCGATCCGAGACGCAGCTTCAGCTTTTCGGCAGTCGAGGCCGCAATCTCTATATTATACTTCTTCTTTATCTGCTGAATTATGGCGTTGTCCAAAGCCTGCCCCGCAATGCGAACCGACTTTGACACAACAACTCCTCCGAGCGATACTACCGCAACCTCAGTAGTGCCCGCGCCAGCATCGACAATAACGTAGCCCTTTGGTTCGTTCACATCTATGCCCGCGCCGATAGCGCCCGCAAGCGGGGCTTCTATCAGATATACCTCTTTTGCGCCTGCGGATATAACCGCTTCCTCAACGGCACGCTTTTCAACATCGCCTATACCGGACGGAACACTGACTGCCGCACGTATTTTCGAAAATACGGTGTGCGTACCGTTCTCGATAAGCTTTTTAAGCAGCCCGACCGCCATATCAAAGTTAGTTATTCCGCCGTCCTTAACCGGATAAATAACCGAATACCCCTCGGGCGTCTTACCCGTCATCTCGGCCGCCTCACTGCCGACGGCGGCAACCTCGCCCATACTGTCCGTCACTATCACAGTCGGCTCGTTTGCAATCAGCTTATCGCTGTCCGCATTATAGAGCTGTATGCTGCTCGTTCCCATATCGATACCCAAATCTATTGCCATTGTATATCCTCCAAACCAAAACCCGGCTAAAGCAGATTTATGCCGAATTCGCGTTTTAAAATCATATTAAGTCGACAGAGCGGCAATCCCACTACGTTAAAATAGTCGCCGTCAATGCCCTCAATCAAGAGTGCGCCCAAATTTTGAATTCCGTAAGCGCCCGCCTTGTCCATCGGTTCACCCGATGCAATATATCTCTTTATCTC
>UQOT01000117.1 GCA_900542675.1 uncultured Eubacteriales bacterium
GACTGTTTATTGAGTCTGTGATTGCTTTATCCGCATTCTGCCTGTTTGTGGTCTCAGCGGTTATTTTGTTTTGCAATACGCTGTCACCGTTTTGCCTGTCCGTTATTTCCTGCGCTATCTTCTGCTTTACCGTTGCAGAGCTGTCGTAGTCGATATGCTCCGCCTTGTGCCTGTCTGCTGTGCCGCTTACGTGCGCGTTAAACCACGACAGCAGCTTTGCAAAATTCTCTTTCACAATCGGCCAAAATTTTCGCAGCGGCGTTTTATTGTTGTAGTTCTCATCTAATGTGTAATTCGCCATACTTTACCTCCAATTTATATTATTTTTTGCATAATAAAAAGACGCTCGTGTGAACGTCTTTTTGATTATTAAGTTTTACATTATTGTTTATTTATTCGCTATATCTAGCTGCTCCATCAACGCATTTTGAAGTACATTAGAAAAATTAATATTCTCATTCAAAGCCATATCATTAAGCCACTCAGGTATTGTCAATGTCTTCTTGATTGCTTTTGATTTATAAAACTTTTCGTATTCTATTGTATCACAGCATATCAATGTAACAAAAGACTTTTCCGAAACATTTATTGCTGTTATATCAGTCGCTTTCGGTATAGAATTTCCTTCTTGTTCCATATGGTATAGTGTAAGACATAAAGCGTCCTGCGCCATTTCCATTGCATCCTGCAAATTCTCACCCTGCGTAAAACAATTCGGAATGTCTTTAAAGCTGACCGAATATTGTTCACCCTCTTTTGTAAATATCGCCGGATAAATATATTTCATAAAACCACCTCTCATAATTATATTGCATTTAACCCGAAATTTATTCAATTCCGGACTGTTTCATTATAGCTTTAAAAGTTCCAGAAGCGACATCCTGCGTATCGTGTCTGCCGACAGGAAACGAATTACCTGTCTTCGGGCTGTACCACATTTCGTGCCTCTTGCCCTCGTGCTGTAATACGCAGCCGTTTTTCTTTAAAAGTTTTTTAAGCTCACTGTATTTCATCAACTTCCCTCACTTTCAATAACATTGTAACACGTATTAGCACGTATGTCAAGAGTTTTTTATTTCACCATACCAACAACAAAACCACCCAAGATTAGGGTGGTTTTGCTATTTATTTACTCGCCTATCCTTGCCAATATTTCTGGCAGCATTACGTTGTTGTAGTAGTCTACCGGGATTAGGTTATATCAACCTTTCAAGCACCGGTATTACATTCTCATAATACCTAAAACTCGGAACTTCTTTGTTACAACCTTTTGCTTTATCATTATACCACGCTCCGTATTTATCGGTTTTAAGGTTATTTCTGTTAGCTAAAATACCAACCTTATTAGCTGAAATTCCTAATTTCTCACCTATTTCTGTTGCTGTATATGTTCTTGCTTCTATTTTGGGAAGCGGCAAAAGATACTCTCCTGTCAGTTCTCTTGTTGCATGAGCTTGCAATACCTGTTTATATGTACCATCATATTCCTGTGCAAGTCGTGTTAAAATCTGAGCCTTGCGTATACGTGCATTTTCTGCTCTGGTTTGCATCATCATACGTTGGTAGTCTGACATTCCTACAACTTTAGTTTCGCCTTTGCGGAGAGATTTAAGTAACCTACGAACCCACGCACGAAATTCTTTTGCCTTTTCGGTTTTTGAAAGAAATGTTACTTCATATATACCGTCCTCCGTAAATACACGGGTGTTATATTGTTTTCCGTCAGTAGCCCTCAAATTGAGGGTAACTGAAAAATCTTTATTTTTAAGATATGTATTCCGACTAAGCAAATTTTCAATTCCTTTTCTACTATTGGAATATCCCAAACAATTACCTAACTGTTCGCTTGTCATAAACATTTCTTTACTATCGGAATATACATCGCACTGTATCTCTCCGAAGTTTGCTGACTTTACTAATTCCAAATTACGCATTTACTGTCACCGCCTTAAACATAGATTTTATTCTGTCGATTACATTAAAGCGTTTTTTGCAGCCGAACCTATCGCAAAGCTCTAATTCTTGAGTTGTAAATAGGCTATGCTTGCATACCTCGTCTGCGACAGCTTGAGCGAGATTATCGCCTAATAAAGTTCGCTGTTTAACTTTTTCAACATCTTTTATGCGTTGTTTATCCAAAACGCATACAGGAGCTAAAAATTCAACTGCAAAAGCGTTGGCTTCATCTTCCTGCCCACCGTCAATTAATCCCATAGGAGAATAGGGACATACGCAGATATCAGACATATGCCCCATTACTATATGTCCGAGTTCGTGAGCAAGCAAAAGCCGTTTATCGTTAGCGGAAATGCCGCATTTTATAAACACTGATTTTTCGTGCTCACTTACATACGTAAAGGCTGCTGTACGTTTTGCGAGAGCATAAGTGCCCATATCTTTTAATATTTCGATATGCTTGCTGTAATTAACATCGTAGCTAATTATCGAATATCCTTGAGCCGTAATAGCCCTCTCGACTTCCCCGACTGTAACAGGAAAGCTGCTAATTCCATTTTGGAGCAGCGACTGAACCGCTGCATATCTTGCCATCATAATTAAAAAACTCCTTTCAATTTATAAAATTAGTACTTGAAAAGAGCTTTCGTCTATGATATAATATTTCATAGACGGAAACGTCTTTTCGTTGAGATACTTGTCTGCACTTTCCACGGTGGCAAGTATCTCATTTTTTTATATCGCTTTCCAACTTTTTTATTCCTCGACTTATTGCCTCAGTCTTATTAACTTGCTCCTGTTCACAATAAATATCAAGTGTTTTCTTATCCGCGTCGCTTATACGAATGCTAATTTTATTCGGACGAGGATTATTAGTTGGTCTGCCTGTTCTTGGTGACATTTCTACCCTCCTTTCTTTTGTCTGGCATAATTATATAATATTGTCTGGCAAAAGTCAAGAGGTTTTTTAAAATTTTTTAAAATTTTACCCCGCACAAAATGTACGGGGCTATCAATATAAATTTTATACTACATACGGATATATTTCTTCCATAAAAGTATCATAGGATATAAATTCCTGGTCATTAAATATAATCCAAGGAATTCTTTTTTCGCTTCCGTCTTTTAAAACAAAGACCAACTCTTCTTTTTGAGGGTCAGTTGCTTCTTTAACTGGAATTGATAACAACTCCTTAATTGCATATCTCGAAATATAATATTTCCCGTTGTATATCCTAATCTGAAGTAAATCATTCGGATTTAAACTATCTAACATGTCATATTTACTATTAACCTCTATTGTGTTCATATTATCCTTTCTTTCTCCGATATATGCAGTATTAGTTTGTTCGTCAAACTCAACATCTTCCCCTAAAGCCGTACTTACAGCGCGGAGCGGCAAATACGTAGTATCTTGATATAAAAAGTTATCGGCTGTAACTTCATTGCCGTTAACCACTACTTTAATATCGTTTCTTAGCACATCAATATTATCCCATACTCCAGCCGCTAAACTTCCTGCTGATAATGTACAAATTGAACCAACTATAATACCGCATATAAATTTTTTCATTTTAGATTACCTCGCATTGTATTTTATATAATCGGATTAGTATTAGTTTTCTTTAGATTGTCTATTTGCGCTTGTAAAGCAGCAATGTCGGCTTTATTTGCTATCTCTGATCCGTCATAGTTCCAAGTATTTAACAAGGAGCAAAAGTCAGACGCTATGCCCATTTTAGTTTTCCCCTTCTGGGAAATATAACATATTCCGCCGCGCTCAACATCAATAGAAAAAGCCTTTTCACCATTCCTATACAAATTCAAACTCGACCAAAACCCGTCAGGGTTCATTACCAATCCGTCTAACTGATTACTTGTATTATAACTGTTTATACCATTTTTGTCAATCTCAATTCTCGCTTCACCGTCCTCACCTGTTTTGAATATGCCGCATATGGTTAGGTTGCCGTTGTCGTCTATGTAGGCGGTGCGCTTGCCGTTCGCGTTATACAGCTCAAACACATACTTACCTAAGCTCTCGCTGTACCCTGCATTAAACCTGAGCGTACCTGCACCGTCAAACATCTGTATTAGGTTATTTTCAATTTTAAGTTCGCCGCTTTCGCTCATTATTGTTATTAGGTTGGTATATAAATACGTCTGTGTTGCCGCGTCTCCCTCGCCGTGTCCGAATACGCCTATCCAGTTCCA
>UQOT01000118.1 GCA_900542675.1 uncultured Eubacteriales bacterium
ACTTTAATCTCAGACAGCATATCGCCGCGCTTTATCGGTGTAGCCGCCTTAAAATTATCAATTGCATATGCCAGCATATTTCGTGAGTCCAAATGTCTGTCGTCCTCCGCGGCGGCGTTCATAACCGCGCCGATAACCTCAAAATCGCCTTTTTTCGCAGCAGACACAAGGCAAAATCCCGCCTGGCTTGTATGTCCGGTCTTTACGCCTATCGCGTTTTGATAATAATAATTCCCGTATCTGAGCGTGGATATAAGTCCGTTTGTATTTAAAAACGTGCGCACGCCCGACTTATCTGTCGCAGGTATAACCGCCTGCGCCATCGAGACGATATTTCTGAACGTCTTGTTCTTCATCGCCTCTTTTGTGACAATGCACAAGTCGTGCGCGGTCGTATAATGCTCCTCATCGTGAAGCCCGTGAGGATTTACAAAATGCGTATCTTTAAGCTTCAGCTCCTGCGCCTTGTCGTTCATCCTCTGCACAAAGGTCGGCACATCGCCGCAGACAATTATCGCAAGCGCCTGCGCCGCGTCGTTGCCCGACTCAATCAAAAGCCCTTCAAGAAGATACTGAACCGTTATAGCCTCGCCCTCGACAAGCCTCATACTTGAACCGTCGGGCGCAAGCCCTTCAAGCATATCGGGCGTCACAAGAAACGCCGAGTTAAGATTTACGTCTCCGCGCTCTACCGCTTCAAGCACCAAAAGTGCGGTCATAATCTTGGTCGTGCTCGCCGGATAGACGCGCTTGTCGGCGTTTTGCTCAAACATAACTTCGCCCGAGCGCGAATCTATCAGTACCGCGCACTCATTCTCCGCCATAATCGGCTTACCGTCGTCTTGAATGCGCGGGTTCTTTGTCGGCTCAGGTGTTTCCTCAGGCTCCTCACTCGCCTTCGGGGAAGCGCTTGCATCGGGGCTTTTCTCCGGCGAAGCCTTCGGCGACGGCGATGCTGAGCTTTTTGAAGCCGATGCTTTTGGCAACGGTGACGGTGCTGCTGATGCCGCAAACGGCGCAAGCATAACGATAACAGCCAAAACGGCGGCTGCCGCGCGGCTTATTTTGTTTATATATTTCAATGTTTTTTTATTCATCTTATTATCTCCGAAATTATTTATGATTTTCTTTTTCCAAACGTTCGCGCTCCGCCTGTGACAGCCTTACATAGACCGGTGTCAGCTCCGCATAACCGATAATGTCGCCGCGCTCAAACGCCTTTGCGCCAAGGTACGCCACACTTCCCGCCATATTCATATTAAGGTTGGGCGGTGCAAAATGTGCCGCGCTGCCGAGCTCTTCTTTAATATACTCTCTGTGAACAAAAATTCCGTCGCCCAAAAACAAGACGTTTAAGTTCTTTTCTTTAAGCTCCGCCAAAAGCTCGCTCAGCTTAACCGCCTTATCCTCAGTAAGGCGCTCTATGCCGCACACGGAGCCTTTAAACATTGCGGAATATACCTGTCCGCGGCGCGCGTCAAGTATCGGGCAGATTATGCCGTCAAAGTACGGTACATTGTGCGCGAGCGCCTCAAGATTTGAGACAGCGGCGCACGGCTTGTCCGCTGCGTGAGCCATCGCTTTAAGCGTTGCCACGCCTATTCTCACACCCGTAAACGAGCCCGGACCGCACGAGACCGCAAAGCAGTCGATATCGCTGCAGCTTACGCCGAGCGTTTTAAACATATTCTCTATCTGCGGCATAATCATCTGCGAATGCGTCCTGCCGCAGTTTATCACAAACTCCGCCGTAAGCTTTTCACCGTCGCACAGAGCGGCGGTTGCAGGCATACAGCACGTGTCAAGTCCGAATATCAGCATATTTTTATCTCCCTGTAGTTATCGCCCATATCGGGGTTCTTTAAAATTTCAACCCGCACGGTGTTGTCGGGCAAAAGCTCCTTTATATTATCCGCCCACTCAATAAAACAAATCCCGTCGCCGAACAGGTATTCGTCGAGCCACTCAGCATCGGATGCAGAGATATTTTGGAGACGGTACACATCAAAGTGATAAACAGGAGGTGAAGTGCCATATTCATTGACAAGAGTATATGTAGGGCTTAAAACCTCATCTTCATAGCCGAAGCAGCACAAAGCGCCCTTCACAAACGCCGTCTTTCCCGCGCCCAAATCACCGACAAGCGCGACAACCGAGCCGGGCACAAGCGTTTTTGCAAATTTTCCGGCAGCCCTCGCAGTCTCCTCCGCCGAATTTGTTATAAATTCCATCAATCTTTACCTCCTAATATGTTATTATATATTAGTTTATATAATAAAGTCAATATAAACTATTGAATATTTCTTTAAAATAAATTATAATAAGAAGTATCTTAAGGGGGAATACATATGGAGAGAGTTGACAAAACGAATTATTATCTTGACATAGCTGAAACGGTAATTGAACGCGGGACTTGTTTAAGGCGCAACTTCGGCGCGATTATCGTAAGAAATGACGAGATAATCTCAACCGGCTACACCGGTGCGCCGAGGGGCAGGCAAAACTGCTCCGACCTCGGCTTTTGTATGCGTGACAAATTAAACATTCCGCGCGGAGAACGGTATGAGATGTGCCGCAGCGTCCACGCCGAGGCGAACTGCATCATAAGCGCCGCACGCCGTGATATAATAGGCGGCACGCTGTACCTTGCCGGCAGAGACGCAAAGACCGGCGAGCTCGTTAAAGAGGCGAACTCGTGCGCGATGTGCAAGAGGCTTATTATTAACTCAGGCATAAAAGAGGTCATCGTGCGCCGCACTGCAACCGAATACGAGGTAATTTCCGTATCCCAATGGATAGAAAACGACGAGTCTCTCGAAGGAAGAATGGGCTACTGATAATATGGTTAAATGGACTGACGCGCAGCTTGACGCGATTTACTACAGCGAAAATAAGGACGTACTTGTTGCGGCGGCCGCAGGAAGCGGAAAAACCGCCGTTCTTGTTGAGCGCATAATTCAAAAAATAATAAGCACTGAAAATCCCGTGTCGGTTGACGAGCTTTTGGTTCTCACCTTCACCGATCCCGCAGCGCGCGAGATGAAGAGCAAGATAGCCGCCGCCGTGGATAAAAAGCTCAAGGAGCAGCCCGACAACAAACACCTAAAGCAGCAGTCTCTGCGCGTCCAATCGGCGGACATTTCCACAATACATTCATTTGCAAAAAAGATAATAGAAAATAATATTCACTTAACCGACATTCCCGCGGGCTTTACCGTTGTAGAGGGTGCGGAGAACGAGTTTTTGCTTGACGAGGCTTTAAATTCCTGCCTTGAAAAATATTACTCGAACATAGACAAAGTCCGTCCGTTTAAGGAGCTTGCGGCGGGCTACGGCGGAATAAAGAACGACAACACGCTGAGAGAGCAGATTTTAAGGCTGCACAAATTCTCAATGAGTATGGCGCAGCCCGCAAAGTGGCTGAACAACGCCGCAGATATGTACCGTGAGGTGAGCGAAAATGGTACAATTTCGGGCACGGCGTGGGGCGATGTATTCCTCAGCTGCGTGCATAAGCACGCGCAGCATATCCTCGGCTATTACGAGATTATGAATGAAATTGCGGAAAAAACCTTCTTAGAGGACGACAAGCTGACCGTGTTTGTAAAATCCGAAACCGAGATGATTAAAAAGGCTCTCAGCACAAAAACCCTCGATGAATTTTTTAATTATATTTCAGGCTTAAAATTTGCAAGACGCCCCACCGTTCGGAGCGACGACCCCATTATATCCGCGGCGGTAAAATCAATTGCGGATATAAGAGACACAGCGAAAAAGAAGTTCACCGAGCCGCGGTTTATGCGCTACACCTCGGACGAAGAGGCGGCGGAGACGATAAAAGAGCTGTACCCGAGAATAAAAACGCTGAAAAACATCGTGCTTATGCTAATTCGCGGGCACAGAAAGCTAAAGCGCAAAAACTCGTATCTTGATTTTAACGACCTTGAGCACGAGCTTATAAAGCTCATTATGAACAACGACGGAACACCGACCGAATTTTGCAAAACCCTCGGCGAAAAATATAAAGAGATTTTGGTTGACGAGTATCAGGACACGAACGATATTCAAGACACCATATTCCGCC
>UQOT01000119.1 GCA_900542675.1 uncultured Eubacteriales bacterium
TCATTTCTATTTTTGAGTGTCCGAGACGGCGAGCAATTTCTTGTATGTTTATTCCTTCGTTTGCAAGGAGCGAGGCGTGGCTGTGACGATAGTCGTGAATTCGTATTGTTTTTACACCGGCGATATCTGCATAGAGTTTGTTTTTCTTTTGAACAGATGTGTCGCGCAGCGGTTTATAGCCGCCGCAAATTCTGAAATCCTCAGTAAAATTTTTATCTTCGCTCCAGCGCAATTTGTGTTCATCAAGGATTTTTATTAATGGGAGGGGTAGCTGCAATGTTCGTATTGAGCTTTTATTCTTTGGCGGTGTTTCTCTGTCTTCGCCTTTGAGCTTTTGGTTTATGCTTCTGCTGACGCTTAAGTATTCGCCGTTTATGTCTGACCATTTAAGCGCGTGAATTTCACCCTTTCTAAGTCCGGTATAAAACGCGATGTTAAAGAACACGTAATAATCCCATTCGATTAATGCGGGAGCATTTTCGGCGCAGTCACGTGCTGCTGTAATAAACTTTTTAAATTCCTCCGGCGTATAAAAGTTAATTTCCTTTTTAGAAGACAGCGGGTCCTTAAAATTTCCGACTTTGATGAGTGGATTTTTCGGTATATAATCCATTTTAACCGCATAATTCAGCATTGCGCGCAATTCTCCGTATATGTGCTTACGCATTGTTATACTAAGGTTCTTTTGCTCGATGACAAGTTTCCAATTTGTGAGAACCGGAGCAGTTAATTTGGAAAGCCTGACGCTGCCTATATGCGGCAGAATGTGATTATCAATGATGGTCTTAGTGCTGCGCATAGTAGTCTCTCGAACCTCGTGAGATTTAACTTTGGCATACTCGTCATATAGCTGTGAAACGGTTATATTTTGAGCAGGAGTTTCATTCTTAATCTCGCGTGCGAGGTCGCGCTCTAAGTCTTTTGCCTCTTTGCTGCCGTATGCGACGCGGTCAATTTGACGGTTAACGCCTGAGCTGTCCTGATAATTAACTCTTACCCGATACTTCTGACGCCCGTCCTTTGAGCCCTTCATTTTGTATATCGGCATATTATTAACCTTCTTTGCTCTAAAATTGCGCTGAATTGCGCTAAAATGCTCAAATTTAGCATAAATCTATTTATCAGGTTTGCAATCCTCGCAGGGTTCATAACCTGCTTGGGGCGGTGGTAGCAACCAGGGGACTTTCAATTAACTGTTTTCTCCAATACAATAACATACAATTATTATAATAGCATATATAATTAAAGCGAAAATTCCAATTCCGGTAAAACCTATAATACATAGTAGTATTCCAATAATTGGGATAGGGATTGAATAAAGTGCTGCTGCGATTGCAACTTCGCAACCCACTCCGCCAGAAGTTTTATCAGTAGTATAGTCTGTGGTGGAAGGGTATGTAGAATAATCGGCAATATTTTGTGAACAATTTGGTTCTTCTAAAGAAGCTGCTTTAATTCGATCAATTAACTCTTGTTTATTGCCGGACACTTTTAAGCCGTTCTCACGTAATATGTTTTTTAACTCCACAACAGTAAGTGCAGAGAGTTCATCTACCGATTTTGAAGAATAATTGAAAATAGATGAGGTGGTTTTATTATAAACTTTGTTATAAACAGCTTTTTGAGGATTGTTTATATATCCCATACCTTTTTTTCCATAAAGAGGATTTATACTACTTTTTACGGACCTCTTAACTCGTCCGGTGGTTCTTGCGCTAATTGATTTGCTGACAGATGGGGTTCTAAATCCGGTTTTCACAATTTATTCCTCCAATTTTATAATTTTATTTATTTTATATTATATCACTCTGAAAAGCTATGGCTTTGCCTAATATTCTAATATGATTAAGCTCTTCTCCACGATATACGAATGGTTTAATGCGTGGATTTTCAGCTCTAAGTTCTAATGTATCATGATTTTTATAAACTCTTTTAAGAGTTATCTCGTCTTCAATAATCACTGCTGCTATTTCGCCATCTTCTACATCAGGTTGTTCTCGTATAAAAACTATATCGCCGTCGAATATGCGGGCATTTATCATACTATCCCCTCTCGCAGTAAGGCAGAAATCCGCATCTATGTCCGCACTTGCTTCAACATATGTTTCGTAATCTTCATTGCAATAAATAGGCTGACCGCAAGCAATCTCACCGAGCATACGAAACTTTTTCTTTCTTATCGGGCGTATGCCATATTGAGACAGATCAGATACTTTTTCATCAACAAACTCTGTATCAACAAATGTAGCAGGAGACACATTAAATATCTCGCTTAGTTTTTTTATTGTTTCACGTTTAAGATTCTGGACTTTACCGCATTCCCATTTTTGCACTGCTGCACGATTAACACCGGTGAGCTCGCCGAGTTCCTCTTGTGTCAAATTGCGCTCAACACGTAGCTTCTTTATATATTGCCCAACATCCATAATAATCACCTCACTGTTCAAATTGTATCGTATTTTTTACATAATGTCAATGGGATATTAAAAAAGTTAAAAAAAAGATACAAAAAGGCTTGACAAATAAAAAAAGGTATGCTATGAATTTGTATCTTAAATAGATACAAGAAAAGGAGGGTAAAAAATGAATAAGGATAAGTTACTGGCAATTATCAAGGAATATGGAGAAACTCAGGGCGATTTAGCAGAGACAATAGGTCTGTCTCGTACAAGGCTTTCTGCTAAAATACACAGCAAGCAAAATGCTGTATTTACTCAACCTGAAATTGCTGAAATCAAACGCCATTATCACTTGTCAAACAATCAAGTAAATGAAATTTTTTTTACTTAGAAGTATCTAAAAAAGATACAACGGTTGAAAGGATGAGGGGGTGAGAGACGTGGAAGCAATGTCGTTATGTATATGTACAATGTGCTTGATTGCATCAGCTATAACAACTTATATAGTTATAAAAGCTAATCAAGATGCGCTCAAGTATTACGATTATACAGCAGAAAGACTTAGAAGCTATTTTGATGTTGCCCGAGACATTAGTCGGGATATGAACGAGAAACATAAGCTGCCTGATGTGGTCTATGACGAGCAGGGGAATAAATACGTGCGAATGGATACTAAAATAGGGGCGTTTTGTTACGAAAAGATTGATTCGTGATATTTGTGCAAAGTTCCGTATTGGAAATACTTTTTTCTCGGAGTAGATATTTCTAAGCTAAAGACAACTTCGGGACCAATATATTTTTCTGCGTACGGAAAAACGGCGTACCCCTCCACGTAGTTATTAGCCTGAATGGTAAGCGGCAGTTGTAAACATGACTTACCATGTATCCCGCGTCTATCTGATAAAGGATAATCATCTCTTATCGGAACTCTGCCGCTGCTTGAGTTCGGAGTATAACCGGGGACAAATAAGGTTATTTCGCTAATGGTGCAGGGAGTGTCGGATTTGTTCGCTATTTTAAGATATATAAATGCTGTACACGCAGATTTATAGTATTTATATGTTTGTGGCTTGTTGTACGTAAAAAAAGATTGAATATCGTGTTCGTAAAACTCAAGATTAGGACGCTTATAATACCACGTCCATACCGTAATTATGATATTGATAATTGCAAATAGAAAACTCAGGATAGAAATGTTATTTAAAAACCAGTTCATTATGTTCACCTTCTTTGAAAACAAGTATAACACAACCTGTCGAAATTTGCAATATCACAAAAAACCAATCAGCGTAGAAGGTGAGATAATATGGCACTAAAGTTACAGATATCGAGTCTTGAGACGGCGATACTAATATATCATACACACCCCGAAATCGGTAACAAGGAAATTGGCGAGCTTTGGGGTACAAAATCTCCGTCAACGATAAATAGGCTTAAGAACGAGGCATATGACTTGATGCGCGAAAAGGGTGTTAAGCCACACGGGTATTATCAGGTAAATACCGAGATTGCATACGAAGCGTGGGGCCTTGATATTAATAAGCTTATTAAAAACTTTAACAGGCTTAAGAAAATCGGACTTGTGGTATGATTGGAGGGCAGCAGGCTATGTTAAAGGAACCGGAGCGTGATTGTTTTGCGTATAGGATTGACTGCGGCAGAGAGGACTGCGATTGCCT
>UQOT01000120.1 GCA_900542675.1 uncultured Eubacteriales bacterium
CTTCGCTCCTTTCCGTTTTTTAGAGGGTTTGGGAAACTTCCCAACAAGCCATTTTCAACCGACGCGCTGCAGCGCGGGAGGGGGAAAATACGGAAGTGGGTACCCGCTTCCTATGCTTGCTACGAATGTTTTTATCCTTTAGGCTCTTATCCCTTACTACGGAGCAATCCCCGATTTGCCAAACTTTCGCAAAAGAAAAACGCTGCAATCTCAAAAAAAGATTACAACGCTCTCTATACTCTGTTCAGTTTTGACGGACACATCTTATCTGCCCTCTGTTTCGACTTCCGCTAGCTCTTTTGCCGTTGTGGTCACAATCCGTATGCCTGTATCGCTCATACCGTCAAGGAGCGCGTCAAGCTGCCGCCGCTTTGTGTCCTTTGCAGCGGGCGTGTCTAACAGGAATTGGTCTACGGATATATGGTAACGCTGTATCAGCTCAAAGAATATCTGTAAACTTGGGTGCTGCCCCTTGTTCTCAATGTTCGCAAGGTAGCGCGGCGAGATAAACATTTCGTCGCCTACTTTCTTGCGGCTTTCCTTGCGTCCTTCACGCGCTGCCTTTATCGCTGCCCCAAAAGCCTTGAAGTCGTATTTTGGTACTGGTCTTTTTGCCATAGTTATTCACCCTCTTACATTTTACTGTTCCCCTTTCTTCTTGGATATGTCTACATAGTTCTATCAGTTAGCCAAAATAATTCATATATATATATGTTGACAACAAGCTGCTTTTGTATATAATATTATATAAAAGGGGGGGAATGTTTATGTTACATAGCATGCGTATTCGATAAGCATTGAAATCAAAAAAGATTTTTCCCATTTTCAATATGGGCTTTTTTGTCATGCTTATTTTGCGTATGCTATACAACAAAACTAACGACGTATAGACATAGTATAAAAACTATGCCTTAATTTTGTTGTAGTGTTATATGTATAAATGCAGGTCAATGCTCATGTTGAGAATTGACCTGCATTTTTTTGCGCAAAAGGAGAAATATTATGCTTGAAAAATATTGGATAAAATGTCCAATTTGTAACGGAAAGACGAGGGTTCAAGTATTTTATAATACGGTATTAAGAAATTTTCCTCTTTTCTGCCCTAAATGTAAATTAACGCATATCGTTGATGTTGAAAAACTAGAAATCATAATCAAAAACTCTGAAAAACAAACTTTTTAATTTTGAAAAGGAAGGATATTTAAATGAAACACTTACCTAAAAGTACACCTACGGAAATATTGAATGACCCATACGGATTTACTTACAAAGAAATGTCGGAAGTAATTGGAGAGGATAAAGCAAGAGCCTTATATACGGAATTGTATAAACAGCCATTTCACAAAGAAAATCTATCAATATCAACAAAAAAAGTCTATAAAAGTAGCGATACTGAAAAGTATGTTTATGAATTGAAAGATAACAGGTATATTGAAACGGTTTTTATTAAACGGCGAGATGGTGGGACTGTTTGCGTAAGTACGCAAGTTGGTTGTTCTGTTGGCTGTATTTTTTGTGAGTCCGGACGCAATGGTTTCGTTCGTAATCTAACACCGTCTGAAATTGTGCAGCAGGTTGTATTGATACGTCAAAAAGTAAATCGTATCGTTTTTATGGGAATGGGAGAACCTTTATTCAATTACGACAACTTGATTGCAGCAATCCATATTCTTCGAGATAGAAATGGACTTAACTTTCCAACCGACGGCATTACCGTATCAACAGTTGGTCCAGTTAATCAATTAAAAAAATTGCGCGAAGAACATCTAAAAATTCAGTTGACAATATCTTTACATGCAGCAACACAGGCTGCGAGAAACTGTATCATTCCTCATATGCACATGTACGCTATTGAAGATGTTGTTAAGCAAGCATTGTCCTATTCACAAAGGCATAATCGAAAAGTGGTATTTGCGTATTTACTTTTACCAGGTATAAATGACCGTTCCTCAGATATAAGGCAACTTGCAAAATGGTTTAAGGGCAAAAATGTTATGATTAACGTGCTGCAATACAACCCGACGAGTAATTCAAAAATTAGAGCACCACAAAAACAAGAAATGGTTGCGTTCAAACATCAATTAGAGCAAACAGGACTTGAAGTTACCATGAGAGTTTCTCATGGTAGAGAGATTAAAGCAGCTTGTGGACAGTTAGCTAATACATATAATAAAGCCAAAAAACAACAGAAATAATTTAATTAAAAGAGCCAGACGCACAGACGCAGAGCCGATAATATGCAGTTTGAAATACTGCTGTTATCGGCTCTTTTTTGATTTTAATTTGTGCCCCTAATAACCATATTGGAGCAAAATCAGAACTGTTGCTTGTCGTTCTTTGATTTCCGCAGCAGCTTTGAAAAATCAAAGCCGCCGTTTCTTTTTATCTTCTAATGAAATGACGCGGTATCACTGTTAAAAGCGGCGGCTAAAGGAGGTAGCCGCCATGAAGCACATACCCTATCGACAAAATCCGACGGTCATTGACATATCAAAAAAAGCCCGACCACCGCCGGGAACCTCTCTACCCTTGACTATGAACTGTCTAATCATCTAAATACTGCTTACAATACCTATACGCCTGTCCGGGCTTTTCGGACAGGCGTATTTTGCTGC
Source organism: uncultured Eubacteriales bacterium (assembly GCA_900542675.1). Classification (GTDB taxonomy): domain Bacteria; phylum Bacillota; class Clostridia; order Monoglobales; family Monoglobaceae; genus Monoglobus. Next base: position 2,616 of record UQOT01000120.1, read on the forward strand.
TCAAAAAATTTTTTGAAAAAATTTCAAAAAATCTTCGGCGTTTTTCAAAAACGCCGTATTGCCCCGCGAAAAGGGGGAAGCACCACCAACTTTCCAACGAGAAAGGAGGTGAGAATGTGGAACCTAATAGCAGGGAGTTTTACAAACAATGTGCTTTTCAGAAGTTTTGTAATACGGTGCTGCACAATGAAGCGTGTGACGCTCACAGGGAGCTGCACAGGCATAAGGCAAGGGAAGTCACCTTTTCCGATTTGCCCTTAGACGAAGCGCGGCAGCTTCATACCTTTGATGAATATTTCAAACGGGAAACCGCCGAAACCGTCTTTGAGAAAGCCGGGAAGAAAATCACGCCGAAGCTGCTGCTTGAAGCAATCCGCACTTTGCCGGAGGAAAAAAGGACTGCTATCCTGCTGTACTATTTCGAGGGCATGACCGACGTGGAAATCGGAAAGATGTTCAATACGTCGCGCAGCACGATACAGTACAGACGGACAAGCTCTTTTGAACTGTTAAAGAAATATTTGGAGGAACACGCTGATGAATGGAACGAATGGTAATCAAAACGACTACCCGGAAAATGCCCTTGTTCCCTATCCTGTCATTGTGGCAGCGACAAAGGGCGACCCGGACGCCATGAAGATTGTCTTGCAGCATTTTAGCGGCTACATAGCCCGCCTCTCCATGCGGAAGCTGTACGACGAGCGCGGGAACGTCTATTTTGGCGTAGACCACGACATTCGGGAACGGCTGCAAGCAAAACTGATGATGGCTGTCCTCACATTTCGGGCTGATGAATAGTTGAGCATGACCGTAAAACGTCTTGTAACCCCTTTTCCGTTTTACGGCAAGCAGAACAGCCATCTTGTTCTTTGAAAAAGAAAGCGGCGCAAGAGAACGGCGACGCAGTATAGGGCAAATCGGATACGTTCCTTTTGTGCCGAGCCATACGGCGGGTGCGCCATGACTTCCCTTTCGGGAACGAGCGAACAACACTACACCGCAAAGCAAGTCAGCAGCTTGCGGGCGACGACACACAAGAGGGATAATGATACTCCCTTACAGCCACAGTCCGAGCGTTAGAAGCGTCGCAGGCAATGGGTAGGGCTGCGTGAGAACCACGCAGGAGTGAAATTCTCGTGGAGCTATGCTAATAGCCGTTCGATTAAAGCCCCTTTTATTCAAAAACATACCTTTGAGCCATTTTGAAAGGGGGTATTCCTATGGCTAAAAAGGAAACTACAAACCATGCCGCCCCTGTTTTGCCTATGCTGAAAACAGTAGAGCAAATGAGCAAGGTTAGCGGTATTGGAGAAAATAAATTACGCGAGCTTATGGATAACGGCGAACTGGAATACGTTCAAAACGGAAACCGCCGCTTGATTGCCGATACCGCTATATGGGATTGGTACGAGCGAGCGAAAACCGCCGTAAAGCCCCCGGCAGAGCAAGGGGGTTAAGT
>UQOT01000121.1 GCA_900542675.1 uncultured Eubacteriales bacterium
TTAATGTACACATCGCCCGCCATAATCAGCGATTGTGCCTTGCTTCGCGTTTCAATATATCCGTTTTGGACAAGAAAATTGTCCAGTCTTTGCTTTGCCATAATTAAATCGTTAATTCCTTCCGCCGCTCAGCTCGGCCTTTATTTTTTCCGAAATCGCCTTTGGGCTAAGCCCAAACAATTCTTGCAGCTCATCCACGCTTCCTGACGGAATTGGGCGGTCGGCATAGTTAAACTTTAAAACCTTTCGTCCGAGAACTGCCTGAATTTGCTGCCCAAAACCGCCTGTTTCCACATTATTTTCAATTACCGCAACTACATCTGTATTTATACATTCGCGCATAACAGTGCCTGAGTCAATCGGCTTTATGGACAGCGCGTCTATCAAAACAGAGCTTATACCGCCCGTATTGAGAGCCCTGCACACCTCTGCCGCGGTTTTAAGCATTACGCCGACAGAAATTAACGTAACCTTCGGCTTATCATCACCGAGCTGCATTACGCGGGATTTAATGCAATCTTCACCGAGCTCCTTTATATTAAACCCTGTAAATTCATCGGGTGTCAGTACGTTACCTCTCGGATATCGTATTGCAACGGGTCCGCTCAGCTTATTTGCTGCATAATCGAGCATATGCCTTAAATCCGTATATATCGAAGGCGATAGAATTGTCATATTCGGCATATGAGAGAGATATGAAATGTCATAAACTCCCTGATGTGTCTCTCCATCCCTTCCGACAGGACCCGAACGGTCAATAGCAAATATAACGTGAAGGTTCTGAAGCGCGACATCGTGCAAAATCTGGTCATATGCCCTTTGAAGAAAGGTTGAATAAACCGCAAACACCGGAACATAGCCAGTCTTAGCGAGTCCCGCGGCAAAAGTTACCGCGTGCTGCTCTGCTATTCCCACATCAAAAAATCTGTCAGGATATTTTGACGCAAAAGCGCTGAGTCCTGTTCCGTGCGGCATCGCCGCAGTTACCGCGGTAATATTCGGATTATTATCCGCCAAATCCAAAACCGCATCGCCGAAACATTCAGACCAGCTCTTTGTGTTGTTTGTCTTGTAAACCTCACCCGTTACGGGGTCAAATTTTCCGACACCGTGAAATACCCACGGGTATTTTGCGGCAGGCGCATAGCCCTTACCCTTTTTGGTGTGAATATGTATAAATACAGGTGTATCAAACTTTTTAGCTTGATTTAAAATTCTGAACAGCTCATCAAAATTGTGTCCGTCAATCGGACCCAAGTATTTAAAGCCTATACTCTCGAAAAAGCTGTCATTTTCTACAACTATTTTTTTAATATCATTTTTAACACGCGTCAGACCCTTTTTTGTAGGCGTACCGACAACGGGAATATTATCCAGCGCGGACTTTACATCGTCCTTGAGCTTTAAATACTTGCTCGCGTTTCTTATTCGCTTGAGCGCCTTTGACATTCCCCCGACGTTCTGCGATATCGACATATCATTGTCGTTTAAGATAACTATCAAATTCTTGGTATTTTGTCCGGCGTGATTAAGAGCCTCAAACGCCATTCCGCCTGTCATTGCTCCGTCACCGATAACCGCGATTGTCTTACCGTTTATTCCGCGAAGCTCCTTACCCTTAGCTATTCCCGCTGCGGCGGAAACAGAAGTCGAACTGTGCCCTGTGTTAAACGTATCCGAAGGATCCTCCTCTGTCTTGGGAAATCCGCTCAGACCGCCGAATTGTCTTAAGCTTTCAAACTTATCCTTCCTGCCGGTCAGTATCTTATGAGTGTAGCACTGATGCCCTACATCCCATATGATAGAGTCATTGTCGCATAAATCAAAGGTCTTATGCAGCGCAAGCGTGAGTTCAACCACGCCGAGATTTGACGCAAGATGACCGCCCGTTACCGAAACCTTTTGCACCAAAAAAGACCTGATTTCGCCCGCAAGCAAATCAAGCTGCTGATTATCAAGTTTTTTCAAATCGTTAACGTTGTTTATTCTATCAAGTAACACGCGGTTTTCTCCTAAACTTAAATTAATTAATATGCACAAAGAGGTTTATCGGACCGGAATTAACCTATGCGTCCGATAAACCCTTTAGCTTCAAAAGCCCGTCCATTAAAGCGGAGAAGGTCTGTTTATAAGGTGCAGAACGTTGCCGTCAGGGTCTTCAAAGAACATTGTTCCTATTCCCTTTGCGCTGACTGCCGCTTCTGTAAGAACCTTAACTCCTGCGTCCGTAAGCTTTTTAACCATACCGTCAAAATCGGAAACCGAGATAGCAATATGGCGAATACCAGTCGCCTTCATAGCCTGCTTTCCGCCGTCGATTTCAGTCTTACAGAACTCAATCATACCGCCGTCGTCAGCCTTTAAGAAAAATGTACCCTTACCGTTGTCGTACACAATCTTCCAACCGAACATATCAATGTACCAGTCCTTAAGCGATGCGGTATCATTTGAAAAAATACCAATATGTTCAATTCCAACCATTTTGCATTTCCTCCTGATTTTATATTTTATTTATATCTTTTTTGCAATTCAACAAAAATATCGTCCCAAGTAAGTCCCTGCTCTACAAGCACTACAGACAGATGATACAAAAGATCGGCTGTTTCGTACTGAACCTCGGACTTGACATAATTTTTCGAGGCGATAATGACCTCGGATGCCTCCTCGCCGACTTTTTTGAGCATCTTATCTATGCCCTTATCAAACAGATAGTTTGTATAAGAACCCTCTTTTGGATTTTTTACACGGTCGAGTATGACATTGTATAAATCATATAAAATACCCGGCTTAGCCGACATACCCGTCGGAATTTCAATCAGCTTTCCGCCAACCACCTGACGGAAGAAACAGGAATAGTTGTTCGTATGGCAGGCATTGCCCGTCTGACGAACCTTTATAACTATTGCGTCCTGATCACAGTCAACATACATACCGACAACGTCCTGATAATTACCGCTTGTTGCGCCCTTCTCCCAAAGCTCACTGCGGCTTCTGCTGAAATATGTAGCGTGTCCGGTTTCGATTGTCTTTTTAATGCTCTCCTCGTTCATATACGCGAGCATTAAAACCTCACCGCTGACCGCGTCCTGTGCAACCGCAGGGATTAAGCCCTTTTCATCAAATTTAAGATTTTTTAAAAATTCCATATTATCTAATTCCGTCCTTTCAAAACCGCTTCACTCAAGTCTATATTCCCGGTATAGAGCGCCTTACCGATTATCGCACCCTCAACGCCTGTATCTTTAAGTGCTTCAATATCGGATAAAGTTGTAACTCCGCCCGATGCTATGACATTTATGCTTACAGCCTCCGACATTTCACGCATTGCGCTTAAATTCGGACCCATAAGCATTCCATCTGTCGCTATATCGGTATAGATTATATTCTCAGCGCCGAGTTTTTCCATCTGCTTCGCGAAATCAAGCGCCGTGACATCACTGACGTCCTCCCAGCCGCTTACCGCAACCTTATTGTCCTTCGCGTCTATTCCAACGGCAATTCTTTCACCGAATTTTAAAACTGCCTCTTCAACAAGCCTCGGTTTTTTAAGCGCCGATGTTCCAAGAATAACTCTGTAAATTCCGGCTTTCAAATACTTTTCTATGCACTCCATATCGCGTATTCCGCCGCCGACCTCTATCGGAACGGAAACCGCAGCAGCAATGTCCGAAATAAGCTCAAAATTCGGCATATCGCCCGACTTTGCGCCGTCAAGGTCTACGATATGTATAAATTCGCCTCCGAGACTTTCCCACTTTTTTGCCACCTCGACAGGATTTTCCGCATATGTGGTTTTTTGCGAATAATCGCCTTTTTTAAGCCGTACGCATTGACCGCCGATTATATCGATTGCGGGGTAAATCCTCATACTAAATTTCCCCCTTCATCTTCTTGATTATATCTTTAATTTTGTCACGCTTTAATTTCATACTCACACGGTTTACAACAAGTCTCGCACTGAGAGAACAAACATCCTCCAACACTTCAAGTCCGTTTTCCTTAAGCGTTTTACCGCTCTCGACGATATCCACGATAACGTCAGACAGACCGACAAGCGGTCCAAGCTCAAC
>UQOT01000122.1 GCA_900542675.1 uncultured Eubacteriales bacterium
TCGTCTACACTTATGTATGTAATTCCTTTTGAGTTATTCATTTTGTATCTCCTTTCATTGTTTCGTATTAAAACTTTGTAATATATTTTTATTCATCATACATTTTCCACCGTAACTTCAACTCGCGGCTCCTCTGAGTAATATTTCCGTACGTCGGCGCTGACGATTTGTGCGTCGTCGTGGTAGGCAAGCTTATTCAGACTGTCTGCTATTATCTTGACAATATTGTCCATATCAGGTCTTTTAGTCGGACGTATATCGCCGCTTAGCATTAACGCACGTTTTTTCTTACTCGTGCTTTTTGGTATGGTGAAGTATGCCAGAACCTGAATTTTGAGCATCTCTCCCTCATCAAATCCCGAGTTTCCGCACTGCTTTATGTATTCGGCTGCGACAAGCCTTTCATATTCTGCCGTTGAGTTCGGAGTATATGCTCTCGCATAATTCCCGGTCTTTACAAATCTCGGACGCCCCTTACCCTTAGGCTCTCCCGGCACTGTAAATCTTTTAACCATTGTGATTTCACCCTTTCAAAGAGTTATCCAGAATTTGCTTTTCAAGCTCGTCAAAGTCGATTTTATTCGTGTCCTCGTAGTTATTAAACGCGCTCTTTTGCCTTTTCGGCTGCTCCCGCTGTTTTTCATTGTCCCTGCGTATCCAATTTTTAATGGCGGCGCAATAATTTTTGTATGTCTCGCCCGTTGACGCACAGTAAGCGCTTACACGCTCGATATAATCGGAGTATTTATCCGGATACTCCGCCTTAAGCTTATTTAGCTCTGCATCACTTAGCAAAACATTCTCGTATTCTCCGTATCGTCGGCGGGCGGGTGCGGCGGCAAATGCCGCCTCACTCTCCTTTACTTTACTTTTATTTACTTTACTTTCCTTTCCTTTACTTTGTTCGTTTCCGTTGACATTTTCGGGATTAATGTATGCATTTTTCGCCTTTATGTATACATTTTCCATATCTTCGGGTACACTAATCAAAAGGTATTCATCGAAGAACTCTACCCTCTTACGGCGTTTGACTATATCAAGATATCGCTTTTGGACACCTTTTGAGGTCAATATGCCGTACTTGTCGTACAATTCTTTGTCGAAAATACCACGTCTTATCGAAGCCTCCAATATTTCAGAAACGGCATTGCCACCCACGTTATTTTTCTTCGCAAACAACAATGCAACCTCGTCATTCCATTCACAATAATAACCAAGCCCGGCATAAATTTTCTGCCACAGCTTAACGACTATTGCAAATCCTGTAAGTCCAAACTCTGCCTCAATAAGCTCTAATTTATCATCAATATGTACATCCAAAGGAAAATAATCAACGCCGGACTTCAGCGTGCTCATTTTTCCACCTCGTAATTCAGTTATATTTTCGGAGCCTTGAAACGGCATTGTAACCTGCTCTTGGCAAACGACAATGCAACCCCGTCGATCCGATATCTGAACTCTCTTAATCCAATTCTAAACTATAATCCGTGCCGTGCAGTGCCAACGTAGGAACGTAGATATTAGGTCGTAGGGGACGACCTATGTGTCGTTCCGTAGGGAGTACGCGTCCCCACTTTGCGTATCATCTTCTCCGCGTCCCTATAAGCCTACCACCTACGCTCCTACAACCTACTTTAGAACGGCAAGTCATCTTGTATATTTTCGGATGTTTGACCGGCATCAGGCACAAAGAGTTTTTTTGGTACCGCTTTAAACTCTCCGTTCTTAATTGCCTGCACACTCCTTGTCGAGTGCACATAAAGCCGTGTTTTTATTTCTCCTGTTCGTGACATATACTCTTCTTCCCCTAATACAAGCCCTATATATTTTCCCTTCAGCTTTTGCTCTTCATAATCAAACTTGTAACCATTATTAGATTTCTCCACAGCTGTTATAAAGCTCTTAAAAAACGGTAATGCCGCATCACTATATGAACGCACAAATACGCCGCCCCAAAATCCGCGCGCCTTATTAAGCTCCGTGTAGTATCTTTTAAATTCTCCCTCTGCTATATCAAACTCAATTCGTAGATATTCCTTTTCCGGAACATCCTTAACTGCTGTTATACCGCAAATATATCCGCCGGGAGCCGGTCTTCTAAACTCGTTCGCAGCCTGCACTTTATCCAGATCTATATATCTCATTTATTAATCCTCCATATCTGTAATGTCATCAAGTTGTTGCTTGATATTTTCGATTCCGTTAAGTTCCCAATACTCGCGTATCGCGGTATCGACCATCTTTAAATCGTTGTCAATTTCTCTTTCGCTGAACATATCCATAGGACTTTTGGCAGTGGTATAGCCGTCCGATTGCGTTTCAAATATGTGTCTGCCTTCCTTAATCTGCGCCAAAAGCACAATAGAAAAAAGCCCCTCAAGCGTTAGATGATTGTCCAACATCTTGCCGACCGTCTTAGCCTTAACTTTGCCGCTATCGTTTACATCCGTGTGATGCAAAAAATATACAATGACATCATCAGGCGTATCATTTATGACGGTTTCAACCAGCTTTTCAAAATTAAGTGAAATCTCTGTAAATTTGTTATATCCCGTCTCCTTAGCTCGCTCAAACATTTCAAACGCCATCAAGTATTGGCTGTCATCAATTACATAAGTTTTAAGCTTAGATGTCTTAAGCGAGTTTTTTATCTTTTCGTATGTTGCACCATCAACTTTTTTGAGTTTCTTCCTAAACGGCAGCGGTTTACTTGCCACATTAAAAATGCCGACCTCGTTTACATCGAAATTTCTAAGGCTCGTAGACTTTCCTGAACCGCTCTCTCCCAATATTAATACCGGTATTCCCATATCGTTAACGCTCCTTTCAGTTACTTAATCTGAATATTCTGCTTCTCTTCTATGTGCAAACCGCTTACGTTTTCGCCCGCTTTAATTGCTTTCTTGGCTGCTGTCTTATCCACTGTCGGCTCGGCGTATTTTAAGTACTGCTTGTCCACCTTCGCCATATCGTCAACGACTACCGTCTCGCTCCGGCGATATGTAATGTCAACCTTGTTCGTTCTGAACTTTTCACCGCTGAGCACCGCATTTAAATATGACTTGATACTCTCGGCCTTATTCTTTGCAACACGCTCACGCTTAGCGAAACTATCCTTCTCCGCCTTATACGCCGCCGCATCCGCGCTTAAGTTCTTGTAATACAACGCAAGACCTTGTATCTTATCTTCTTTCATCAGCTGCAACCGAGCAAGCCTTTCCTCATCTATCCCGATTACCTCGCCCGTCTCATCATCAACCAGAACGCAATCCATAATCTCTGCGTCTATCTCATATAAATTCATTTTTAATGCTCTCCTATTCCATAAAACCCGTGACAGCAATCCATATCACAAAATATCCCGTCATAGCTTTCTACATACTCGTCACCGTCGAATATATCGCTTCCGCAGAGTTTACAAGTACCAATAGACTCCTCTTTCGACTGCCGCCGCACATATCCATACCGTTCTGTCGATAAAATATCAGGATGTGTCATCTCAAATTTCCTCCTTGACAAAACCACTGTTTTGCCTTATACTAAACATAGTATGATATATTCAAGTTAATTTTTCCTTTGCCCGTGCTGTATTCTTATGCAGCACGGGCTTTTTACTTGCTCCGCTTTATAGTCCCGATACTGCTCATTTATGTCCTTATCCCTATACGACATATCTATAAACTGTATCAAGTTATACAGCTCAGCTCGTTTTGCTGTTGTCATTTTCCTTCACCTCCTTACATCACTACTGTAATCTTCCTTACGTCGTCCTTAATGCTGCCGCTCTTCGAGCTTTGGGGCTCGTACTCCGAAAGCCGGTTTTTGAGTTTCTCATTCTCACGCTTCACACTGTCAAGCTGACCCATCAATTTATTATTTCGCTCTTTAAATTGCCT
>UQOT01000123.1 GCA_900542675.1 uncultured Eubacteriales bacterium
GTATAATAACGAAAGTAAGATATGTATTTTACCACATAATTTCGATTATGTGGTTTTTTATTTAGCATAGCAACAGGCCGAGCCGTTGTATCTGTTTTCTATGAATTTCGCCCGTCTCCATTGTATAAATCCTTGTGGTGTTCACGCTTGAATGACCGAGTATGTCGGCAAGGCGTACTATATCCTTTTCAAGCGCGTAATACGTCCTGGCGAAAAGATGGCGCAGATTGTGCGGAAATACTTTGTTTCCGGCAACTCCCGCGCTCTCGCACAAGCTCTTCATCGCTTTCCATATCGCGAAACGGTCGAGCGGTCTGCCAGTACGCGTCACAAACACCGCGCCGCCTGTGATATTATTCTCCCTGATATAGGCTTTCAGCATCTTACATAACCGCTTTGGCAGTAACACTACCCGCATTTTACCCTTGCAGCTTATGTCGGCTTGTCCTTGCCGTAACGCTTCAACGGTGATATATTTCAGTTCCGATACGCGTATGCCTGTCGAACAGATTGTTTGCATCAGATAATACAACTTTTGGTTTTTCTTGTTTTTTGCCGCTTTTAACAATCTTTCGTATTCCGCTTTTGTCAATTCCTTTTCTCTTTTTGAAAAAATCTGCCGCTGAATTTTGACGTTCTTAATTTTAAGCTCCCTAAGACCGCAAAACTTGAAAAAGCAATTTAGCGACGATAGATAAGAGTTGACCGTTGACGGCGCATATTTCAAAATAAGCTCCTTTTTGTATTGCGATACCGCCGCCCGGTTTAGTTCCCGCGAATTTAGCCATATCATAAACTGTTCCGTATCACGGACGTATTTTGTTATGGTATTCTCCGTCTTCTCCTCCTCAATCAGGTAATCCTTAAATGCCTTAACGCGCTCTTTTGTTATTTTTTTCATATGAACACCCCTACGTAGATTGAATTCTGTCACATGCTCCGATGCCTGTAAGCAAAGCGGAGCGTTGCTCAGATTTAAACTGAATTTGTGACATTTTTAAGTTTTTTACGTTATCTCTCATCTTATATTTTACCATATTAAAATACATATTCGCTAAATCAATTGAAAAATATTTGATGTTTTTGCAGAACCGTTTCTTTGCTCCGTTCCGATGTGTCCCCTAAGACACCTCGTGATTAATGCCTTATCAAGGCTTTTGCTTTGAACAAATGCCAAACCCATATTCCGCCATACCAAGCCGCGGCGGCAATGTTGCAAAAGCCTTGAGGAGGCAAAAACATAAGGGGGCTGCGCCCCCTTTACCCCAAAAAAATCATCGCCAGGCCCTGTTCCGCCCGCCGAACCCGGGCGGGAGGGAGGCTGCGCCCCCTATGACCCCCGCTTGCGGGGGGATAAGCTTATTATCAGGGCGGCGGCCAGGATTAGGACGGCACAGCGGGCACAGGCTTCTATGGAGGCGGACAGACGCCACATTCCCGCATAGTCACCGAAGGCTGAGGCGGGAACGCTTTGTGCTGCGCCGAGCCACGCTGTCACGCCGGGCACTGCACACATTCCTGCAGCTGAAAAAAACGCTATAACCGACTGTATGCACTTGCCGATTATGTACGGTTTTATGCTGAGATCGGTGTTTGAAATAACCGCTCCGACTTGCAGAAGCACAGAAAGACCCGACAGCGCGAGGAAAAACGAAATAAGCGGTAATGTGACGGACGCGCTCATACCAAGCGCGGTTAGTGACTTTATTCCGCTTGTGATTTCAAGGCAAGACATTATATATGCGTATCCGCTGAAATCGGGTATCGACGCGCCGACAACGGCGAAAAACACAACAAACCCGCACACCTTTAAAATAGTAAGCGACGCACCGCTTATCGCCGCGCCGACTGCGGAAAATATGCTTTCATCGTCCTCATTGGCGGGGCAAATCAGCGCGTCAGCAGTATTATCACTGCGACGAATGCGGGCATAGATTACTCCCGTAAGCAGCGACGACAGCACGTGAACCGCGTAAAGTGCAATACCAACCGCCGGGCTGCCGAGCATCACAGAGCCGACCGTGCCTATAACAAACATCGGACCGGAATTATTGCAAAACGCGAGCAGGCATTCCGCTTCGGTTCTGCTGAGTTTATGCCTTGTGTACAGGTCTGCCGCGCACTTTGCACCGACGGGATAACCGCTGAGCACGCCCAGCACAACCGCAACGGCTCCCGCGCCGCCTACCCTAAACACGGGACGCATAAGTCCGCCGAGACGGCGCGACGCAATCCGCGCAAGACCGAGCGAGATAAACAGCGAGCTGCACACGAAAAACGGGAACAGTGTCGGCACAACCGCTTCGGCACAGAGTACAAGTGCGCGAACTGCCGCCGTAATACACCTTTTAGGAAAAATTACAAGACAAGCGGCAATATACACCGCCGCCGTTAAAACAGATAATTTCAATATTTTTTGACGAATACACATAAAAAATCACCGCCGAAATAATAATATTCGGCGGTGATGGGTTTTATACTACATAGATTGACATTTATGGAAAAATATATTATAATAAACTATGTTCTTATGCTGATATAATTCGGATAAATGGTTCGAAAAGCGGTTAGCCATCCCACTTTTTATGAGAGGGGGTGCATCTCCTATACATAATCAAGGAGGTGATTGCTAATGTTTAGTAAGCTACTTAAAATTGTAGTTTGCATTATTATCTTATGGATAATAGTGAACATAAAAGCAATGTAACCGCAAAGCCCATTTTGCGGTTACATTATAATAACTGTCATTTTGGCTAACCGTTAGTTTTTAAACGGCGTACCTTTTCTATCTGTATTATATTATACTTGATAATTTTTGTCAAGAATTTTTTGCATAGAACATGGCCGCGTTTCTTTGAAATGCGGCCATTTTTTATCTTGAATATATTTTTGTTATTCTATTCAATTTTTCGGCTAAGACGTCGGTCAGCGGGGACATATCGCGCATACGCCACTGCCAGTTGTTTCCCGATGTGGAGGGAGTGTTCATTCTTGCTTCGCTGCCGAGATATAATATATCCTGCATTGTGATTATCGCAGTATCGGCGGTTGTTGCAAGCATTGCCTTAATAAAGCCCCAATTAATGCCCTCTGCTTCGCTGAGGCGCAAGTAATCGGCGGTGAACCTACGCGTCTCATCGGACTGCGACTCATACCAGCCGCGGAGCGTGTCATTGTCGTGCGTACCGATATATACAACCGAATTATTGCCGTAATTATGCGGCAGGTAGTCACTGTCGCTGTCCGGGAAAAAGCCAAACTGCATAACCTTCATACCCGGCAGACCGCTCTGCTTTAAAAGTACGCGGACATCGTCGGTTATAGTGCCCAAATCCTCAGCTATAAGCGGCAGTTCATTGCCAAAACGTTCCTTAACCGCGTTAAAGAACGCGATACCGGGGCCTTTGAGCCATTCACCGTCTACCGCGTCCGGCTTACCGTACTCAATCGCGTAAAACGCGTCAAACGCGCGGAAGTGGTCAATTCTAACCACATCGTACATATTAAGCGCACCTTTTAAGCGTTCCATCCACCAATAGTAGCCTGTCGGTGCGAGCTTCGCCCAGTTATAGAGCGGATTGCCCCAAAGCTGTCCCTTAGGCGCATAGCCGTCCGGCGGGCAGCCCGCGACACGCGTCGGCGTTCTGTCCGGACGGAGCATAAGCACATCGCTGCTTGCCCACGCGTCGGCGCTGTCCTCGGCGTCGAAGTAGCCCTTGGCGTTGACCCGGCTCATGTCGTACATGGTGGAGGCC
>UQOT01000124.1 GCA_900542675.1 uncultured Eubacteriales bacterium
ACGATAAGGATTTGGATTTTGAAAACGTGACAAAATCCTTTTACAGTTCAAATTCGACTGACAGCTTAGATATTTACGCGGTGTGGCTTACATCGGAGGAATAAGCAATGTCTGAATGGTTTACTGTTGAAACAATAGATGAAAATACATATGCTATTAGCGAGTATAAGCATTGGGAAGAAACGCATTGCTATCTTCTACTTGGACAGAATAACGCGCTTTTAATTGATACTGGCTTAGGCATCGAAAATATTAAGGACATAATCGATAAATTAACAGACCTTCCGATTACGGTAATAACAACGCACGTTCATTGGGATCATATAGGCGGTCACAAACATTTTGATAATATCGCTGTTTATGAAGCCGAAAAGGATTGGTTATCGGGCAGTTTCCCTCTGCCGCTGCAAGCTGTAAAAAACAATTTAATGCGTGTGGACTGTATTTTTCCGAAAAACTTTTGCATTGACAGCTACGAAATCTTTCAAGGAAAACCGAGTAAGATTGTTTATAACGGAGATTGTTTTGATTTAGGAAGCAGGAAAATAAAAGTTATCCATACTCCCGGTCATTCACCCGGACATTGTTGTTTTTACGAGCTTGACAAACAGTATTTATATTCCGGCGATTTAATTTACAGCGGCTGCCTTGACGCGTTTTACCCTACAACCGATCCGCTTCAATTTTTTGAGTCGGTAAAAAAAGTTCGCGAATTGAATGTTAGCAGGATTTTGCCGGGACACCACAGCTTGAATATTCCTGTTGATATAATCGGCAGGATTGAACAGGCACTTGATAAATTATACCGTAACGGAGAATTGAAGCAGGGCAATGGGATTTTCAATTTTGGAGATTTTCAGATACATATTTAAAAGTCCCATTATAACAAAACATGATATATGACAGCGTTCAACTTTTGGGCGCTGTTTTTCTATGTAAAAATTTAAGGAGGATTTTTTAATGAAGTTAATAATTGCAGAGAAGCCCTCAATGGCTCAATCCATAGCGAGGGCTTTAAACATTACGGAAAGAAAAAACGGATATATCGAGAGTGAGGAATACATCATAACTTGGTGTATCGGACACCTCGCTGGATTGGCAGACGCTTCCATGTACAATGAAAAATATGCAAAGTGGAGCTATGAGGATTTGCCGATTATTCCGCAGGATTGGCAGCTTGCATTAAACAGCGGTAAGACGGAACAGTTTAATATTGTTAAAAATCTTATGCTCCGTGATGACGTGACAGAGCTTATCAATGCCTGCGACGCAGGGCGTGAAGGCGAGCTGATATTCAGATTTGTATATTCAATGGCAGGCTGCACCAAGCCGTTTAAGCGTCTTTGGATTTCGTCGCTTGAAAACTCGGCAATTCGTGAGGGGTTCCAAAATCTCCGCAACGGCTGCGAATACGATAATCTTTACTGTTCCGGCGTATGCCGTGCAAAAGCGGATTGGCTTGTCGGCATAAACGCAACGCGGCTGTATACTACCCTTTATCACAAAAAGCTGAATATCGGACGCGTTCAAACACCTACACTTGCGCTGGTTGTGGCAAGGGATAGTAAAATTAAATCATTTAAGAAAGAAAAATATTATACCGTTGAAATCGGGAACGAAAATATAAAAGCGGTAAGCGAACGCTTTTCGGATAAAACCGAAGCGGAAAATATAAAGGCGGCTTGTGATAATTCACAGGCCGTTTGTGTTTCCGTTGCAAAAGAGAAAAAGACAGAATGTGCGCCGAAGCTTTTTGACCTCACAACATTACAGCGTGAAGCAAACAGGCTTTTCGGATATACCGCGAAGCAGACACTTGATTATGCGCAGTCGCTTTATGAAAATAAGCTGATTACCTATCCGAGAACTGACAGCCGTTATTTAACCGAGGATATGGCGGACACGGCAAACGCTGTTATTCATTTATCGGCAAAGCACCCGCCGTTCTCAAACTGTGCCGACTTCTTGCCCGATTTATTCTATCTGTGCAATAACGCGAAAGTCACCGACCACCACGCCATTATCCCGACAATGCAGATTGAAGGTATTCACCTTGACGAGCTCCCCAAAGGCGAGCGCAGTATTTTACAGCTCATTATGTGTAAACTCTTATGCGCGGTAAGTGCGCCATATGAATACGAAACAGTCACAGCGGAATTTGTATGCAGGGACACTAAATTCATAGCAAAAGGTAAAAAAGTAATATCCGAGGGCTGGAAAGGTATTGAACGTCTGTTCCGTTCATATATCGGCGGCGACAATTCAGAACGTGATAATAACAGTAATATTGATATTGCCGAGAGACAGGAAATAACCGTATCGGCAAATATTGTTGAGGGCTGCACCGCACCGCCCAAAGCGTACACGGAAGATACGCTTTTATCCGCTATGGAAACAGCCAGAGCAAAAGAAACGACGGACGAAGCGGAACGCAAGGGATTGGGGACTCCGGCAACAAGAGCCGGAATAATTGAAAAGCTGGTGCAGACGGGATTTATCGAGCGCAAGGGTAAAAGTCTTATTCCTACCCGCGACGGTATCAGTTTGACGAGCATTTTACCTGAAACTCTTTCATCTCCCTTGCTTACCGCAGAATGGGAAAATCGTCTTGCCGAAATTGCAAACGGCGAATATTCCGGCACTGAATTTATGGCGGGAATTGAAAACCTTGTAACGGAGCTGATACATACCTATTCCTTTATTTCCGATGATAAAAAGGATATTTTCAAAACTCCCCGCGAGGTTATCGGTAAATGCCCACGCTGCGGCTCGGATATTTACGAGAGCAAATATAACTTTTGCTGCTCAAATAAGGACTGTGCTTTTGTGATGTGGAAGAACGACAGATTTTTCACATCTAAGAAAAAGGAACTGACCAAAAAAATAGCCGCGGATTTACTTGCAAAGGGCAAATCAAAGGTCAAGGATTTGTATTCCGAAAAGGCGGATAAAACTTATGACGCAACCGTTGTACTTGCGGACACGGGTGGAAAATACGTCAATTACAGGCTTGAATTTGAAAAGCGTAAACGCAGATGAAGCAGGTTGACATTGTAAACGGAATTATGCGGATTGATACAAATACGGAAACATTTGATATGCAAGATATTGAAAACCGAAGATTTATGTACAGTCCGCAGACAGGAACGCTGCTTTTAGGCGTGCAGTTTGAGGGCGGTCAAATTCTTTTCAGTCACGCAGAGGAATATCACCGTATGGGAATACGTGAGGATTTTGACCGCTTTGTACGCGGCTGGATTGGAACGGGCAAAGAATATAAAGAGGGCGTAATTCATTTTGCGCCCAATATCCCCGCCAATGTGCCGGAGCTTTTCAACAAGGGCTTTGATACGCTTGAAATGTTTAAAAGAAACAGCGCAAAAGCAAATACGGTTGTCCGTGGGTTCGGAAGAACGTGGGAGCAACCGTTGGGAAATATTATAACGGAAAGGCAGGTTGATTTAATGGCAGATAAATATAATTCAAATATTAGCGCTGACGCAATAAATCCTCAGCAAACGGCGGTTCATACATCAGAACCGCCTAAATCACAAAAATCCAAACCGAACAGAATATCGGCGCAGACACAGAAAGAAAAATTACAGGCGATTACCGAAAAGCTCGAAAAAGGCGTAAAAGAACTTTTTGAAAGCGATAAATACAAGGAATATTTATCCGTAATGTCAAAATTCCATAATTACAGCTTCAGAAACACGCTTTTAATTCTAATGCAGAAGCCGGACGCCTCTATGG
>UQOT01000125.1 GCA_900542675.1 uncultured Eubacteriales bacterium
AAACAGCAGCGGCAAGATGAAGCTTACCACGGGTGATGATTACTCGAGCGAACGCTATGTTTTCCGCGAATATACTATGGACGACAACTGTGACCCGTCGATGAGCACCAAGGTTTATCTTAAAAATGCACAGAGCGCACTTAATGTTTATTTGCAGACGGGCAGCTCGAATAACGCTTACAGAATTATGTTTGCGGAAGACGGAAAGATTTATTCTGACAACACCGCTACAGAGCCTCTCGGTGAGTGGAGCCCCGAGGAATGGTATACTGTGGGTATGAAGCAGAGTATAAATACAGACACACTCAAAACTGAATGTACGCTGAATATCTGGGATAAGAACGGAAAGGCGGTTGTCAGTGACAAAGCTATAGATTACGCCGATTTCTTCAGGACTCAGATTAACACCGAAAAGAAAACGCCGGTAACAAAGGCGGTATATTTTGAGCCGGTATCGGGACTTACGGGCGAGTACTATATTGATGATGTTTCGGTTATCGGTGAACAATCTTCCGTTGTTATAAACAAAACAGAAAAGTGGTACAAGTTTGACAATGCTGAGGCATATGAGGGTATGACTCTTACGGGAGTAACTCCGGACATTCTTACCAAGTCAAAGACTGTTGACGGAGAAAGCTTTATGAGCAAGGTCAGACCCGATAAGTTGACAAAAAGTCTTAAATTTAACGTTCCTGCTGGCAGTGAGGTTAAAATTTACGCTGTTTCGGCAAACAAATCCGAGGAAAGAGCTCTTGTGATTGACGGAAATGACGTTTTGTTTAATTCAACCGGAGCCGTCGATACCGACGGAGCTTACGCATTTGATGTAACCGAAGCGCATGACGTTGTAATCAGTGCGAAGGCGGGCGTTGATATTTACGGAATAAAGGTTACGACTACTTCAATCGAGGTAAAGGATAAAAAGACAACTATTGATTTATATGACCCGCAGGGCGGAACGGCTCAGATTACGTTCGCTCAGGATGAGGCTGCGACGGGCGCGAGACTTTGGGTTGCAAGCTACGACGGTGACCTTTTGGTTGACGAAAGCTATAAAGATGTAGAGGTTAAGCCGGGTGAGACAGTGTCTGTTGAATTTGACGGTGTAAAGCAGGGCAGCAGCTATAAGGCAATGCTTTGGGATGAAAATCAAAGACCGTTATGTTCGGCAAAATAGTGTAGGAGGAAAGAGAATATGAAGCGAATTCTTTCAATATTAATAGCGGCGGCTATGCTGATTTGTATGATGCCGGCAGTGTTTGCCGAAGATGCGGCGGATACGGCTCCGTTTATGACGGCGGCTGAGGCGGAGGAGCTTGGGCTCCCCGCCTTCCCGGGCGCAGAGGGCGGCGGCAAGTTCACGACAGGCGGCAGAGGCGGCGAGGTATATCACGTTACCAACTTAAACGATGACGGCGAAGGCTCGCTGCGCGCGGCGGTAAGCGGCCCGAACAGAACGGTAGTATTTGACGTGTCGGGTACGATTTACTTAAAGTCGTCACTGAAGCTTATGTATCCGAATATCACAATCGCGGGTCAGACTGCGCCGGGAGATGGTATCTGCCTTGCTGACTACAATATCTCAATTGAGGCGGACAACGTTATAATCAGATATATGCGTTTCAGACTCGGCAGCGTTGAGAGCTCCGAGAACGATGCAATATCGTCAAGGTATCATAAGAACATTATTGTCGACCACTGCTCGACAAGCTGGTCAACAGACGAAACGCTTTCGATTTACGCAGTTGCCGACACAACGGTGCAGTGGTGTATCGCGAGTGAGAGCCTGACGCTTGCCGTTCACGCCAAGGGCCGTCACGGCTACGGTGGTATTTGGGGCGGCGCTAACGTTACCTATCACCACAACCTTATGGCAAATCATACAAGCCGTATGCCGAGATACGGTTCGCTCTCGAGCACGCATCCCGACTATGAGGGGATAAGCGGTAACGATATGGTGAACAATGTGATCTATAACTGGGGCTTTAACAACTCCTACGGCGGAGAGAAAATTATAAATAACGTTGTAAATAACTACTACAAGTCAGGCCCGATAACAAATGCCGTTGCCAAGAATAGGATTTGGAACCCATCGCAGGGCGGAAGGTTCTATTTCAGCGGCAATGTTTTGGAGGGCAATAAAGAAGTTACAAATGATAATATAAAGGGTGTATTTATTAATGAAGGAAATACCCCGCCGGATTATGCAAATGCACCGGATTATACCAATTTAAGACCTATGGATAATGTTGATACGGCTGAGGAAGCGTATAAAAAGGTGCTTGCGGGTGCGGGCGCAACGCTGCCGAAACGTGACAGCTATGACGCTAAAATAGTAAACGATGTTAAAAACAGCACCGGCAGAGCTATTAACAACGAGAACGAGGTTGGCGGCTATCCCGAACTAAAAAGCACGGAAGCTCCGCTCGATACAGACGGTGACGGTATGCCGGACGATTACGAAGATGCAAACGGTCTCAGCAAGAGTGACCCATCAGACGGCGCCAAAATCGGCAAGGGCGGATATACCAATCTTGAGAATTACTTAAACGGTATTGTCGAAAACAGCTCACAGCCGCACAATCCTGAGGTTACACTCGATATAGAGAATAACTCATGCTATAGCGCGGGCAGCGATATTCAGCTTAAAGCAACGGCTAAGGCGGATACGAGTGCGGACAGCAATAATAAAATTGCCAAAGTTGAGTTCTATAACGGAAATCAGTTGGTCGGCGAAGCAACTCAGGCGCCATACGCCTGCACAATGAAGAACGCGCAGGGTGAGATTGCCTATATGTCGGCAAAGGCGATTGACACAAACGGTGAGTCCACTACTTCTGAGATAAAGGTTATAAACATAAACGGTACAGGCTCTGCCATGCCGTGGCAGACCATGGATATAGGCGATGTGCCGGTTGAGGGCAGCTACAGCTGCGAGGGCGGCGTTTATACAGTTAAGAGCAGCGGTCTTATCGGACCCGGAAACGAGTTTAATATCGAGTCGGGCGACCCGAAACGCGACAGCTTCTCGTATATGTATCAAAACGTTGACGAATACGCTGTTCTTACGACAAAGATTGATTCGGTATCCAAGCTTAACAATAACTGCAAGAGCGGTCTTATGATTAGAGACGAGCTTACTGAAACGTCCGATTTTGTAATGGTTGATTATGAATATGAAAAGGGAGGCGCGGGACTCAGATTTGCATACAGATTAAACGGAGAGTGGTATAGCGGTCTTACACGTCTTGAAACCCTTCCGAGATGGATAAAGCTTGTTAAGATGGGTAATGCCGTTACCGCGTTCCATTCCGAAAACGGCGTTGATTGGAATATGCTTGACCAGACACTGCTTAACTTCTCGGGCATTAACTATGCGGGCGTTGCACAGGACGGAAACAAGGAGACTAACGATATCTCAACACTTGCGTGGGGCAAGTTCAGTAATCTCACTCTTGATAATTACGGAAGCAACAAGCTTCCGCTAATCGGACTTGAAATAAGATCAGACCGCAGCGGTATCAGCGCGGAGCAGGGTCAGTATTATAC
>UQOT01000126.1 GCA_900542675.1 uncultured Eubacteriales bacterium
GCTTTTAATAGACGGCGCACACAACCCGTCGGCAATCAAAGCCCTGCTCAGCGCGCTCAGCGATACAAAAAAACGTATTTACTTTTTAACCGCGGTAATGCAGGACAAGGACTATGCCGAAATCTCAAGACTGATATCGGATTTTGCCAAAGAGAACAATTCGCAGATTGTGACGTGCGAGGTCGATATGCCGCGTTGCCTTAGCGCCAATAAGCTTAGCCGCGAATACAAAAAGCACGGCATAAATGCCAAAGGAATAAAAAACAGCGCCGAAGCGCTGAAATATCTAAAAAACAAGATTTCAGGTGACAATGACGCCCTTATTTGCGTCTGCGGCACACTCTATCTCGCCGGAGAAGTAAAGCGTTCCGCACTTGCCAATAAAAAAAGTGAATAATATACACTCAGGCGGCAGATTGCCGTCCGCGCAGTTTAATCGTGTTTTACCTTAATCGTATCGGAAGGCTCAACATACACCGTTTTGTTGTGGTCATATATTACAAAGCCGGGTTTTGCACCGTTTGGCTTTCTTACGTTTTTTACCGCTGTATAATCTACGGGAACATTTGAGGAATTACGTGCCTTGCTATAATACGCAGCAAGCTGAGCAGCCTCAATAATTGTGCTGTCGGGCGCACTGCCCGTGCCGTTTGTGCGGATGAGCGTGTGCGAGCCCGGGATTTCCTTGGTATGCAGCCATATATCCGTAGAATACGACATTCTAATCGTCAGCTCATCGTTTTGCTTGTTGTTTCTGCCAACTAAAATTTCATAGCCGTCGCTTGATACAAACTTCATCGGCGCGGATATAAGCGACTTTTTCTTTTTCCTTTTTACGTTAGCATTTGCACTGCGCGTGATATAACCCTGTTCCGTAAGCTCATCTTTAATTTCATTAAGGTCATACGGCGACTCCGCCTTTTCAATACTGTCGAGCACGGTTTCAAGGTATTTCAGCTCCTCCTCGGCTGCCGCTATCTGCTCGGTGGAATGCTCCTCTGTGACCTTCGCCTTGTTGTACTTTTTATAATACCTCTGCGCATTCTGTGCGGGTGAAATATCGGGGTCAAGCTTTATAGTGACAAGCTTATTTCCGTCATAATAATTTTCGGCGTCCACGCTGTCCATACCGTACTTGACTCTGTACATATTGGCGGTCAGCAAGTCACCGCAAATTTTGTACTTATCACGATTTTTTGACTTTTCAAGATTTCTCCTGTGCATCGCAAGCTTCTTTTCGCATCTTTCGATATTGTTGTGTACAAGCTTTAATATACCTGCGCTCTTTTGCTTCATACGCTCCTGCGCCGAACGGGTGACGTAATAGCAGTCTATCGCTTCGCTTACACCCGCAGTCTTTCGTATATCAGCCGAACCGCAGTACTGATTAAGCTCAATGCACGAAAACGCGAGCGGCTTCCCGCTGCCGTTTTCAAGAACAACACACGGAGAGTAGCAATCATCGGAAAGGCTCTTGCAAAAGGTCTGTACATACGTCGCAAACCGAGCCTCGTCAACCTCGCCTTTTGTTACCTTGGTATGCCCCGAAAAACCATAAACAATCTCTCTCGCGACAAGAGGGCTCATTCCCATTATACTGTCAAGCAAAAACCTGTCTAAAAGCATATCGCTGCTGCTTTTTGCAAGTGCGTTCATAAAGTCTATAATCGAAAATTCAGTCGGTTCCGTCTTATCCTGTCCCGGCGGAAGCTCATAGGTAAACCCGGGCAAAATCTGACGCACCGAGCTGACTGTGAAATCGACGTGCTTCGCGCTGTCTAAAATCCTGTCATTCTCATCAACAAATATTATGTTGCTGTGTCTGCCCATAATTTCCGCTATAATCGACTTGGTATTAAGGTCGCCGAGCTCATCGTAGCATTCTATATCAATCTTGATTATCCTGTCAAACCGTATCTGGCTTATTCCTGTAATCTTTCCGCCCGATAAGTGTTTTCTCATCAGCATACACAGCATCGGCGGCGACGGCGGATTCTCACGCTTTACCTCGGTAAGGTGCACACGTGCATTAGACGCGCTCGCCGAAAGGAGCAGACGATAGCTGCCCGAAAACGTTCTTACCGCAATTATAATCTCATCGGCTTCCGGCTGATAAATCTTATCAATCTTTCCGCCGAGAATGGTATTATTCAGTTCATATACAACGCTGTGCGTAACAATTCCATCGTATGACATAATTACTCCTAAATCGGGCGGAGCAAACCACCCCGCCCGATTAACTTTAATACTTGTTTCTCTTTGTATAAGTAGTATGCAAAAGTTCGTGTGCTTTATGCGAACCGGGTTTCTCAAAATACTCACTGTAGAGCAAATCCATATCCGGGTTCTCGTGGCTCTTTCTTATCTTGCTTGACTTATCCTCTGCATAAAGAGCCTTTGCACGCTCTTGTCTTACATCGAAATCCATCTTATCACGCGACGGAACTATCGGCTGTCCGCCGCCGTTTACGCAGCCTCCCGGACACGCCATAATCTCAATAAAATGATAATCGGCTTTACCTTCTCTTATACTCTCTAAAAGCTTTCTCGCGTTGCCGAGGCCGTGAGCAACCGCAGCCTTGACGTCTGTGCCGCCCATATTCACAGTCGCTTCCTTAATGCCGGCCACGCCGCGGACAGCGTGATAATCAACCTCTTCAACGGACTTACCGCCGAGCTTGTCGGCAGCCGTTCTGAGAGCCGCCTCCATAACACCGCCGGTCGCACCAAAGATAACAGCAGCTCCGCTTCCGCATCCCAATGGTTCATCAAACTCCTCTTCTTTTAAATGCTCTAACTGAATATGCTCTGCACGGATCAGACGTCCTACCTCTCTCGTGGTGATAACAGAATCTACGTCCGGTCCGGTTCCCGTCACATCCATACACGCCATCTGGCTTTCGTATTTTTTCGCTGTACATGGCATGATCGACAGACAGTAGATTTCTTCCGGCTCCACACCTAACTGCTGTGCATAGTAGGTTTTTGCAATTGCTCCAAACATCTGCTGCGGGGATTTTGCAGTGGAAAGATTCGGCAGCAGCTCCGGATATTCATATTTTACAAAGCGTACCCATCCCGGACAGCAGGACGTAAACATCGGGAATTTGTATTTATCTTTATTTTTCAGTCTTTCGATGAACTCATTTGCTTCTTCCATGATCGTTAAATCCGCAGTAAAGTTCGTATCAAATACATAGTCGATCCCGGTTCTTCGAAGGGCTGCCACTAACCGTTTGACCGTAGCATCTTCCCGTTTTAAGCCAAACCGTTCGCCCCAGGCTGCACGGACTGCCGGTGCGATCTGTGCCACAACAACTTTTTTC
>UQOT01000127.1 GCA_900542675.1 uncultured Eubacteriales bacterium
CGAAAACGTAAGCGGTTTGCACATAGAAGAGAAGCAGAATATTCAGATTAAGTAAGGAGTACTTATGGCAAAATTCAGAAACTTAAGGGCTGATGAGATTGATGTCCGTATTGGTACGATTTCAGACAAAGGCTGCAGTTTATTACTATACAAAGATGCACGATGTGATATGAATATTCTTGATGAGACTGTTGGACCCGAGAATTGGCAGCGGTCGCATTTGAGAGATAATGCAAATTGTGTAGTTTCAATCTATGACAGCGAGAAAAAAACGTGGGTGTCAAAAGAAGATGTTGGAACAAAGAGCTATTCCGAACCCGAAAAAGGACTTGCAAGCGATAGCTTTAAGAGAGCGTGTATCAACTGGGGTATAGGCAGAGAGTTATATACAAGCCCGTTTATTTGGGTATCGGCTGATGACTTTGCAGTGGAGAAGAATAAAGACGGTAAAATAACGACAAAGGACAAGTTTAAGGTTGAGTCTATTGAAGTGACGGAAGGCGTTATAACCAAATTGGATATAGTCAATACGGGAAGATATGAAGATAAAAAAGATATTGTTTTTACATATCCGAGAAGAGAAAAAGCTAAGCCGATGAATACGCCAAAGCAGGAGCTTGAAGATGTGCTTGATAAGCCTAAGCCAAAAACAATAGATCAAGCGGCGATAAATACACTTATATCTAAACTGAGAGACTACAATTTTGCGTGCGGCAAGCAAGAAACCGAGGCGAGTATGGCTGGGTATTGCAAGTGCAAGAACTTTGCAGAATTGGATTATAACGATTTTAAACGTCTAATGAATAGGATGGACAAACGTATAGATGAAGTAAAGGCACAGATATATGAAACTGACAGGCAAAATAGTTGATGTAAGCGTCGGATTTTTAGACGGCAAACCGAAGCTGACGCTTGAAGTTAACGAAAAAAACGATTTAAAGCTGTGCTACGATGAGCTAAGCGGAGCCGACAAGCTGAGCATAGAGATAAAGAAATATCGAGAGATACGTTCTAAAAATGCAAATGCGTATTTATGGGAATTATGCGGCAAATTGGCTGAAAAAATCGGCAGTACAAAAGAGTCGGTTTATAGGCAGCATATATTGAATGTGGGTGTATACAAGGTCGCAGAAATCAGTGAAAACGCGGCGGAGACGTTAATAACCGGCTGGCAGATGAACGGTATCGGATGGATTGCGGAACGTGTTGACTTTGGAGCGCACAGAGGATTTGTTCTTGTAAATCTATATTACGGCAGCAGCACATATAACACAAAGCAGATGTCGCGGTTATTGGACAGTGTAATCGAGGACTGTCGGGAACAGGGAATACAAACCGAAACACCAGATGAAATTGCCAATATGAAAAATCTATGGAAAAGCGGTGGTAAATGTGGCTGAAAGCATTATACAGCAGGATAAAACACATTGCTTTATATGTGAAATGTCAGAGTGCGGAGACCACTTGGACAAGCATCATATCTTTGGCGGTGCGCTGCGTGACAAATCAGAGCAGTATGGATTGACGGTTTATATTCATCATAATAAGTGCCATATTTTTGGTAAAGAAAGCGCACATATGAATAGAGTTGTGCAGGCAAAGCTTGAGCAGATAGCGCAGAAAAAAGCAATGAAACATTATGGTTGGACGGTTAAAGATTTTACAAAAATCTTTGGAAGAAATTGTTTATAAGGAGTGATATGTTTGTTAAACAAAGCAATAATAATGGGTCGGCTGACACGAGACCCGGTGATGAGAACAACAGGCAGCGGAAAAACGGTGGCACAGTTTACAGTAGCAGTTGAGAGCGGTTACGGAGACAATAAAAAGACTGATTTTATAAGCTGCGTTGCGTGGAATAATCAGGCTGAGTTTTTGAGTAAGTATTTCACAAAGGGTATGATGATTATTATAAGCGGTAGGATTTCGACGCGAACGTGGGAAGACCAAAGCGGCAAGAAAAACTATGTTACCGAAGTTGTAGCAAATGAAGTAAGCTTCGGCGAGACCCGAAAACAGCGGGAGCAGGGCGGACAAGCTGAGCAATCGGCAGCTGATGAAGAATTTACGCCACTCGGCGAGGAAGACGACGATTTGCCGTTCTAACGTAGGTTGTAGGAGCGTAGGGGTAGGAATGTTGTAACGTGGAGAAGATGATATGCGAAGCGGGGGACGCGTACTCCCTACGGAACGACACATAGGTCGTCCCCTACGACCTAATATCTACGTTCCTACGTTGGCACTGCACGGCACTTTATTCTGTATAAAATGTTTTTTAGATGTTCTATACAGAATTAGGAGGAGTTAAATTGAATTATATAAAGCAGATAAATGCATTTTGGAATTGGCGAAAGTATAACGATGACATTTCACATTCGGCCGCAGATTTGTATTTTGCAATCTTGCATTGTGCAAACGAGTCCGGATGGAAAACACAGGTTGACATTCCAAATTCCACATTGATGGCAACTGCACAAATAGTTAATAAATCCGTATTATCGACTCTTAGAAATAAGTTGGTACAAAAGGGGCTGATTAAATACATACCCGGCAAAAAAAACAAAGCTCCCAAATATATTGTTGTTACGCTGTACAGCACTGATTTTGATACCAAACAGGCGACCGATGTTAACATTGATACTGACATAGGTTCGGCTCAGAATACCAATTTACATACCTATCCGAATACCAATCCTCATACCAATTCTAAGACCAATCAGCGTACCATATATAAACAAAAACAAAAACAAAACAAAACTATTTTGTCGTCTGACGACGACAAGGTGGCTGCCGTTGTTGAGTGTTACAAGAAAAGTGGAATTTGTAAAGGCACACCGGCACCGTTGTTTCGTGATATTATCAAGAGCTACATATATGACGGAGTCGAGCCGGATATGATTTGCGAGGCGATAAATGACGCGGCTAAGAGCGGAGCACACAGCTGGAGGTATGTCGAGAGTATTTTAATCAACAAGACCAACGCGGGCATTAAAACGCTTGAGGGATACAAAAACAGCGAGAAGGAATTTCGCAAGCGCAGCGGAAGAGATAAGTCAACGCAAAGGAGCGCGTTTAATAACTACGAGGACACGAATAAAATCGACTATGACGAGCTTGAAAAGCAAATTCTGGATAACTCTTTGAATGGGTGAAATCACAATGGTTAAAAGATTTACAGTGCCGGGAGAGCCTAAGGGTAAG
>UQOT01000128.1 GCA_900542675.1 uncultured Eubacteriales bacterium
GCCTTAGCGGACGCGATTTGTGTGTCACGGCAACTCCGTCGCACGCGATACGTCCGACAGCGCGAAGTATGGCGCCGTATATAAAGGACGGTCAGATTATCGTTAATATTTCAAAGGGGATAGAGGAGGGCACATACCTTACGCTCTCTAAAGTAATCAAAGAGGAAATACCGAACTGCGAAATTGTGGTTATGTCGGGTCCGAGCCACGCGGAGGAGGTCTCGCGCAAAATACCGACAACCAATGTTGTCGCGGCTGAGAATGAGAAAACTGCAATGCTCGTGCAGGACGTGTTTATGAACCCGAATTTTAGGGTTTACACAAATCCGGATGTGCTCGGCGTTGAGCTCGGCGCTTCGCTTAAAAACGTAATCGCGCTGTGCGCCGGTATCACAGACGGTATGGGGCTCGGCGATAACACTAAGGCGGCGCTTATGACGCGCGGTCTTGTTGAGATGTCGCGCCTCGGCGTAAAAATGGGAGCGAGCCCCGAGACATTTAACGGGCTGTCGGGCGTCGGAGATTTGATTGTGACGTGTACGAGTATGCACTCGCGTAACCGCCGCGCAGGTATCCTAATCGGTCAGGGAAAGAGCGCAGAGGAGGCTCAGGCGGAGGTTAAAATGGTAGTCGAGGGCGTGCGTACCTGCCGCGCCGCAAAAGAGCTTTCGGACAAGGTAGGCGTGGAAATGCCGATAGTGAACGAAGCGTATAAAGTTTTGTTCGAGGGTATGCCCGCCGCAGAAGCCGTAAAAAATCTTATGGGCAGAGAAAAGAAGCACGAAAGCGAAAGGGCGTTTCTCGGTGTTTAGCTCACCGGGAAACAGCCCTTATTACGTCGTTATACATATATAGTGTGCCCAAGATTACAAGAGGTGTATTGCTAAGGCGTGACTGCTCTGAGGCACATTTTACTGCAGATGCGATATATTCAAACGACTCGGCGTTCACTTTGCGCAGAATAAATTCATCGGCGAGAGTTTCGGCTCTGAGCGAACGCGGATTTTGCGGTGTGACCGTATATGCGCGCTCTGTTAGCGGGCAAAGCATATCAAGCATTGCGCGGTAATCCTTGTCCGCCATTACGCCCATAAGCACGTTGATTTTTTTATCGCCGAAGTATTCTTTGATGCTCTCCGTACACATTTTCATTCCGTGCGGATTATGTGCGCCGTCATAAATTATCGGCAAGGTTTTATCAAGAAGTTCAAATCTTGCGTGCCATTTCACGTTTTTAAGCCCGGTTTCGACAGCGAAATCGGGAATTTTTATGCCCTGCTCCTTAAGCGAATGCACTGCGGTAAGAGCAATTGCCGCGTTTTTGGGCTGGTACAGACCGAGCAGCGAAAGCGTGTAATTTTTGCCGCCGAAATCAAAGTCCGTTCCCGAGAGCGAATAGTGAATATTGTGTATTTCATCGAAATTCGTAACAGTGAGCAGTGAATTTACTTCTTTTGCACAGTTTTGTATGACCTTGAGCGCCTCGGGATTGCTCCCGCCGAACACCGACGGGCGGTTTGGCTTTATAATCCCTGCTTTTTCACGCGCGATTTTTGATATGGTGTTTCCCAAAAATTCGGTATGGTCAAGCCCAATATCGGTGATTACCGATAAGACGGGCGATACGCATATATTGGTCGCATCGCTTTTGCCGCCCATACCCGCCTCTAAAATCACAAAGCTGCATTCCTGTGCGGCATAAAGATTAAGCGCCGCAGCGACTTCAAATTCAAAACCGGTAGGTTTGTCGGTCATCTGCTTTTCAAGTTCGGCGGTTGTTGTTATTGCCTCAGCGAGAAGCTCGCCGCTGATAACCTTGCCGTTTATTCTGTAGCACTCGTTAATTTCACCGATGCATGGTGAGGTGAAAAGACCGGTCTTATATCCTGCCGCTGTCAGTATTTCCGACAGTATGGCGGAGACTGAGCCTTTACCGTTTGTGCCCGCAACGTTTATTATATTCAGTTTTTCCTGCGGATTTTTAAGGAGCCGCAGCAGCTCCGTTACACGCGACAGCCCGGGGCGGCTGCCGCGTGTATAGATTTGCTTTAAATATTCGGTTGCGCTGATAAAGTCCATAGCTATCGTTCCTGAATTTATTGAATACCCTGAATTTTTCTAAGCTGAACCGAGAAAGCTTTGTTAGTTACAAGGGTATAAATAATAAAGCCCTCTGTGCAGCCGATTATGATATAAGTCGGAATTCTCATAAGCACCATCGGAAGCGGATATGAGAAATACAAATACAGCCCTATTGACTTGATTATCATTGAGCCGATAATGTGCGCAAGACCTACCGCCGACGCAATTCTGAGCTTTGTGCTGCTGCGGAAGCAGTAGAACGAAACAATTCCCGAGATAAACCCGATTGCCGCCGCGCCGATTGTGATAATCGGGCAGATTGTGTATCCGACAACGATACAGCCGATAATATCAGCTGCCGCGCCGACAACAAGCCCGACCAGCGGACCGAACATAATACCCGCCATAAGTATGGTCAGGTTCTCGAAACTTATCCGTATCGGACCTAATGTAAATGAAAGCTGCTTGCCGAGCACAATACTGAGCGCAATAAACATTGCAGAGACAAGAAGCACTTTGAGGTTTCCGAACATACGGATACCGCCAAACGATTTGAAATTTTGTTGTTTGGTAAAATTAAGCATAAAAAACAGACTCCTTTCTACCTCACTACATATAGCAAGGAAAGAAGTCTGTATAGAATACAAAAATCAAAACTTTGCTGTATGAAGCGGGATGCGAAATATGAACCGCAAGCCATACAGCTTTTCGTCTGCCCGACAACTCCCCGTTCGGGCAACACTTAACGCTCATATTCCTACTCTTCGTGCCGGAACAAACCTCTCAGTTATCCCGACAAAACATATTATAGCACAATTTTGACATATGTCAATACCCAAATAAAAAACCCGCCATAGGGCGGTATCAGACCGGCGAAGAAGTTGTTTTTGCAATTAAGATTGCAGATAGCGTTGCCGAACCCTGTTGCGCTCGCCGGACCCGAGCGCAGTCATCTTCCCCTCCGGGGAAGCCGATTGGGGCATCGCCCCAAACCCCATTTAAAGGGGTCTTAGGGGACTTTGTCC
>UQOT01000129.1 GCA_900542675.1 uncultured Eubacteriales bacterium
GCGGAAGCATAAAACTAAATACCTCTTTGGGAAAATTCACCGAATTTGTCGTAAAGCTGCCAAATATATTATAAAAGTATATTTTGTGAGTATTTTAAGCGTAAAAAGTTCGCAGGGAGCGTCGACTCGGCGTTCCCTGCAAACGTTTATTCTATATTTAAACATTTTATACAATTCTACATACCCGCCGCTCTTATAAACCGAACAGATATATCGCCGCAATCGGTTTTCGCACTTAGCCTGTTTATGCCGCCGGTCCTGCTTTGCAAATTATTATCACCCAGGTTTGTATCCGCATCAATAGTGTAATCAGTCTCATTTCCGAGAATTGTACCCTCAATGTCACCATAGTCGGTAACCAGTGATATATTGCCTCCCGAAATACGGGATACTTCAATATCGCCGTAGTCTGTGCTGCACTCGGCAGATATAAAGCCGCATTCCGATACTTCTATATCACCGTAGTCGGTTGTGACGCTAAGTTCATTTCCTGTTACTCCGAATGCTTTTATTTCACCGTATGCGGTAGCAGCCTGAATATCAACAGCCAAACCTTTGGGAATACTAACCGTAATATCATATTCATTAAAATCAATACTGAAAAAATAATCATACCATTTTAATACATCACGCTTTGAAAAAGCATTTTTCATATACAGTATTCCGTTTGATGCCGTAATGTCATATTGGTTAATGTCATCTGTATTATAGGACAGTGAAATCTTATCTGTATCCGCTGATACTATATGCACATCGCTTCTGTCTGCGGATATCTCTATTTTCGAAATATTTTCGGTAACAGTATATTCCTGTGTCTTTAGACTGCTCGCTGAAGATATATACAATTTGGGAATTGCTATACCTAAAATAATAAGACCAAACAGAACAAACATCCCGGCTGTAATAATTATAGTTTTATTTGGTTTCAATTGCCGCACTCCCCTTTCTGACAAATATGCCTTTGATTTTTCGTACTATATACACTGTAAGTTTAACAAGCAGCTTTCCGCTCCAAAAAGACAAATAAAAAACAAATACCGAAAGTCCCGCCAAAACAAGAGCCGCACCGAATGCAAACAACGCCTTAACCGGTCTTACAAACATAAAAAACGGCGCTGATATCAGCATTGCTATTGCTGAAAGAGCAATCGACGCAAACACGGCAAAAAATGACGCGACAATCGACCACAATGCAATATATATCGAAAATAAAACCGCTGCCGCAGAAACCAAAATCGGGAACCAAATCGGAAAGCTTAAAATTATAAGTATAATATTAACAGCCGTTATGTTATAATTTTTAACATCCTCTTTTACAAACTTATGTATCGGAGTTTCATCTATTATTTTTTCGGCAATATCATCTATACTCCCGAGCCTTTCGATTACCGTTTGCTCATCCTCCCCGTACTCAATCGCATCGTCTATAATTTCCGAATAATACTCCAGAGTTTTTTGTATATCCTGCTGCGGTATTCCCAACAGAGCAGATTTTAGCTTATTTAAAAAATCATTTTTATTCATTGCTGTATCCCTCCTTTATAAAGTCGTATGCCCTCATAACACTTTTCCAGTCCTCAAGGAATTCCGATATTTTATCTATGCCCGCCTCCGTTATCCGATAATACTTTCTCAAACGGCTGTTATGCACCGCCGTATACTCTGTAATAAATCCGGAACCCTCAAGACGTTTTAAAATAGGGTAAAGCGTAGACTCCGATATTTCTATATACGGCGATATATCCTTTATAATTTTATATCCGTACGAGTCCTCTTGCTTGATTGCCGACAAAACGCATGCCTCAAGTAAGCCGCGCTTTAATTGTGCATCCATATAATACCCCCTTTCACATTATACTATATATCACATAGTATAATTTGTCAAGAGGTATTTTAATTTTTATATAAAAAAGCCGGCTCACAAAAGTGAACCGACTAAATATCAAAAAATAAAGTTAAACTATACGCTTTGCATTAACATACTCGCGCCAATCAAGGTCGCCGTGTTCTATGCCCATAATAAGAAGCTCCGCAGTTGCTATATTTGTAGCGAGCGGCACATTATGCACATCGCAGAGTCTGTAGAGAGAGTCTATGTTCGGCTCGTACTTCTGCTGAGTCAGCGGGTCGCGGAAGAACAGAACCGCATCAATTTCATTATATGCAATTCTCGCACCAATCTGCTGGTCTCCGCCATCCACGCCCGGAAGGAAACACTTTATCGGCAGCCCGGTAGCGTCGGCAACAACAGCGCCTGTCGTTCCGGTTGCACATATATTGTGCTTTCTGAGTATTGCACTGTATGAAATACAAAAATCAACCATCAAATCTTTTTTCTTATCATGTGCGATAAGTGCAATGTTCATTTCCTTTTCCTCCTAAATTATTCTAACAATCTTTTAATGTCTGTAATAAATAATAGAAATCCACAAATAACCACATTCCCACAATTAAACTATACCACAACATTCACAAAAAAGCAAGCATTTTTTTTAAAATTTTATAAATTTTTTAAATTACTCATCTTCTTCATCCGGCGCAGGTGAAGCTTCGCTTTCATCAAGCAAATAGCTTTCAAACATACTCTTGGCAACCTGAGCGGCGTATCCGCTGTTTTCCCCGTGCTCGATTACAACAGCAACAACAATCTGCGGGTCATCATACGGTGCAAATCCGGCAAAAAGCACATTATCTGCTCCATCCGAAACCTGAGCCGTACCCGTCTTTCCGCCAACCTTAAGCTTGCTGCCGTTAAACACAGAGGACGCGGTTCCGTCTGCGACAACTCTGCGCATACCGTCCTTGACAGCCTCAAACGTCTCATCGCTTATCGGATTTTCCGACATAACCTCGCTGCCGAATTCCTTAACGACCTCGCCGCTGTCATAGTCGACAATCTTGTTCACAAGGTGAAGCTTATACCTCGTGCCCTTGTTTAAAACTGTGCTTATATATGACGCTAACTGTGCCGGTGTAAAGAGGTTATCCGACTGACCTATCGCCGTCTGAAGCACATCGCCCGGGTGCCACTCGCCGCC
>UQOT01000130.1 GCA_900542675.1 uncultured Eubacteriales bacterium
GCAACACGGTATTTATGCCGTTCGGCGGCAAGTATCAGCTTACGCCGCAGCAGAATATGGTTGCAAAAATCCCGGTACTCGGCAAGGAGACCAATACCGCAACGGTTATGGCGTACGGCTATAACCCGCGTCTTTCAAAGTTCAATCCGTTTATGGGCGCGGTGTATGCCGTTGTCGATTCGGTGACAAAGGCAGTCTGCGCGGGCGCGGATTATAAGGATATTTACCTGACGTTCCAGGAATATTTTGAAAAGCTCGGTACAGACCCGAAGCGCTGGGGCAAGCCTTTGGCGGCTTTGCTCGGCGGATATTATGCACAAAAGAAGTTGAGTCTTGCGGCAATAGGCGGTAAGGACTCGATGTCCGGCTCATTCAACGATATTGACGTACCGCCGACGCTTACGTCGTTTGCGGTTGCTCCGCTTGATGCCCGCAGAGCGGTGTCGAGTGAGTTTAAGGGCGCGAACAACCTTGTGTTCTGGCTAAGACCTAAATATGACGAGAACGGTTTGCCCGAGTTTGAGAGCTTAAAGCAGCTCTATGATATGCTTTATATGATGATGTCGGATACCAAGATAAAGCTGATTAAGTCGGCATATGCAGTCGGCTTCGGCGGCGTTATGGAAGCAGTATCGAAAATGGCAATGGGTAACAAGCTCGGATTTGAGTTCACGGACTGCTGCGGCAAGAGCGAGCTGTTTAAGGCGTGGTACGGCAGTGTAATTATAGAGGTTGACGGCGTAAAGGCGAGCGGTACGCTCGGCGAGAACGTTGAGGCGATAAAGCTCGGTCACACATCGGCTGATGGAGTGATTAAGATTTGCGGTGAGAATATAACTATTGACGAGATAATCTCTGCGTGGGAGAAGCCGCTCGAGGGCGTATATCCGACAAGCGCAAAGTATGACGATAAGGGAATGAAGACATTCAGCTTTGGCGTGAGAAATACCTCCGCGCCCGCGATAAAGACCGCGAAGCCGAGAGTGTTTATACCTGCGTTCCCGGGTACGAACTGTGAGTACGACTCGGCGAGAGTGTTTGAAAGAGCAGGCGGCATAGCTGATGTTCAGATTTTCAGAAATCTTAAGCAGTCGCACGTTGAGGAGTCGATAGACAGGTTTGTGAAGTCGGTAAACGAGGCGCAGATAATTATGTTCCCGGGCGGGTTCAGCGGCGGTGACGAGCCTGACGGTTCGGGTAAGTTTATCAAGGCTGCGTTTGAGAACGAAAAGCTCAAAGAAGCGGTTATGGAGCTTTTAAACAAGCGCGACGGACTTATACTCGGTATCTGCAACGGCTTCCAGGCTCTTATAAAGCTTGGACTTGTTCCGTACGGCGAGATAAGAGAGGTTGACGATACCTGCCCGACGCTTACGTTTAACACGATAGGCCGCCACGTTTCG
Source organism: uncultured Eubacteriales bacterium (assembly GCA_900542675.1). Classification (GTDB taxonomy): domain Bacteria; phylum Bacillota; class Clostridia; order Monoglobales; family Monoglobaceae; genus Monoglobus. The sequence goes on from UQOT01000130.1 coordinate 1,404, forward strand.
CAGATTGTTTCAACACGTGTCGCATCGGTTAAGTCACCGTGGCTTGCGGAAGCTAATGTCGGCGATATTCACCAAATTGCGGTATCTCACGGTGAGGGCAGATTTGTCGCGAGCGATGAGGTTATAGCCGAGATGGAAAAGAACGGTCAGATAGCTACGCAGTATGTGGATTTAAATGGCGATCCGACCTACGAGATGCCGTATAACCCGAACGGCTCGTACTACGCAATCGAGGGTATTACAAGCCCCGACGGCAGAGTCCTCGGTAAGATGGGACATTCGGAGCGTATTGGCGGCAGCGTATACAAGAACATCGTCGGCGAGACCGACCAGAAGCTGTTTGAAAGCGGCGTTAAGTATTTTAAATAGCAGACGTTTTCACTGTCCGCAGTTTGCTGCGGATTTAGGAGGTATATTATGTCTTATAAAGATGCCGCGGAATACTTGAAATCAAAAATAGCTGAAATACCTAAGACGGCGGTTGTGCTCGGTACGGGTCTTGGCGATATTGCGGACGAGCTTCAGGACAAAATCGTAATTCCGTACGCTGAGATACCGGGCTTCCCGTCTGTCGGCGGTGCGTTCCATAAATGCCGTGCGGTTTTCGGCAGGCTCGGTGGGAAATACACGTTATTTATGCAGGGCAGAATTCATTATTACGAGGGCTTTTCAATGCAGGAGGTTGTATTTCCGATAAGAATGCTGAGTGCGCTCGGCGTTCAGAACGTGATACTTACCAACGCGAGCGGAGCGATTAATGAGGATTATGCGCCAGGAGATTTGGTGCTTATAAGCGACCATATAAAGCTTGGGCTTGATTCGCCGCTAAGGGGCAGAAATGATGCGGAGATGGGCGACAGATTTATCGATATGACAAATGCGTATGACAAAGACCTTCGATTAGGCGCGAAATCCGCGGCGAAAAGACTCGGAATGAAGCTGTTTGAGGGAGTATATGCTTATATGGCGGGTCCTCAGTTTGAGACGCCGGCGGAGATTAAGATGCTAAGAGCGATAGGAGCGGATTTGGTTGGTATGTCAACCGTGCCCGAGGTCATTGCGGGCGTTCACTGCGGAATGAAAATCCTGGGAATTTCGGGCGTCAGCAATATGGCGGCGGGAATTGTAGGCGGAGGGCTTAATAATTCCGTAATACAGTCCGCTGAGGGAGTACTGCGTGAAAAACTCAAGGCTCTTTTGAATGAAGTATTATAGGAGAAATTGACATATGGTATTTATAATTTCGGCGGCGGTCATTGCGCTGCTGATTATTGCGGATGTCATTATCGCCGTGCACTTTTTCGGCAAGTCTGCATTAAGACGCAAGTCGTCGCTGAAGCGTACGCAGGGAATGACCGGAGTGCATTGGGAGCAATACGACCCGGAACGCCTCAAAATGATTGAAAGACTGAGAAATATGCCTTTCACAGACTGTGGTTTAAACTCCTTTGACGGTACAAGGCTGCACGCCAGATATATAAGGAGCGGAAATTCCGAAAATCTGGGCGATAAAAAGATAATGATATGCTTTCACGGTTACACAAGCAGCTGTATCGGTAATAACACGGCAATCGCGCTGTTTTATTTGAAGCAAGG
>UQOT01000131.1 GCA_900542675.1 uncultured Eubacteriales bacterium
CTATAGTTGATATTACCTCACGCTTTAAGGTTACATATACCAGATCGGTCAATCTGCTGACAATAGAGGGCGCAGGTCGCAAAAATTATTTTTATATTTTTGGAGGCAAAGATGAATCATCATACATGCTTATTCAAGGTATTACTCTAAGCGGCGTATTTTTTGATGAGGTAGCGCTAATGCCGCGCTCGTTTGTTGAACAGGCTATAACACGTACCTTGTCGGTTGATAAAGCAAAGTTGTGGTTCAACTGCAATCCTGATAATCAATTTCATTGGTTTTATACAGAGTGGATTCAAAAGGCAAAAGAGCGAAACGCTTTACATTTGCATTTTTTAATGTCTGACAATCCAATCCTGTCCCCTGCCCAGCTCGAAGCTGCTGAACAGCAATTTACCGGAGTATTCCATGATAGATATATAAAAGGCTTGTGGGTGTCGGCAGAGGGCGTTATATATAAGCAGTTTGCGGATAATACAAAAGATTATCTTATTGATAGTGCGCCGGATGATATCATGTACTGTACAATCGGCTTTGACTTCGGTGGCAACGGCTCAGCTCATGCCGGTATATGCACAGGATTTACAAGAGGACTTAAAGAGGTGGCAGTACTTGAAGAGTATTACCGCAAGGAGATAATAACGCCGACACAGCTTGAAAACGACATTATAACCTTTATCCGCAAGTGCCAGAGAAAATATAACGTATACGACATTTATTTTGACAGCGCCGAAACAACGCTGATACGAGGAGTTAAAACCGCGCTTATAAAAAACAAAGTTCCCATTAATCCTCATAATGCCCGCAAATCGGAAGTATTGGGCAGAATCCGGTTTACAAATCAAATAATATCGCAAGAAAGATTTTTAGTCGCAAAAAATTGCGGTCATTTTATAAAGGCTATGCAGTCGGCAGTCTGGGACAGCAAGCAGCTTAAAGATGTTCGTCTCGACGATGGCAATTACAACATTGACAGTCTCGACGCATTCGAATACAGTGTCGAACCGCTGATGAGCGATATCATAGAGATAGGAGGCTTTAAATGAATATATTACAGGACGCCAAGCAAGCTTTTCCAGCAACTAATTTGCTGGATTTATCTGAGAATTATAGGCTAATGGAATTTCATAAGCGAATATTTCAGGGCAATCCACCATGGAAGAGGACAAAAGTAGCAGGATTGCATGCGAAAGGTATGAGGCAAAGAAAACTTTTAAACACCGCAAAAGTTGTTTGCGACGAATTTTCTGCAATGACTTTTTCTGAACAGGTAGAAATAACGATTGACGATGAGCAGTTTCAAAATTACATAAATAAAACATTAAACGCAGTAGGATTCTGGAATAAGTTCCCCGAACTATTATCTTATGCTTATGCAATGGGCGGAATGGCACTTAAGATTTATGCAGAAAATTCAAAGCCTGTTGTGGATTATGTTCAAGCCGAACACTTCCTGCCTGTTGGCTGGATGGGCGATACCGTAACGGATTGTATTTTTCGCACGTTCTCATATAAGAGAGGGATTTATTACACTTTAATGGAAAGTCATTCACTCAGCAATGATTCGATAGAGGTTGAAAACATTGTATTTAAAAGTGTACTTAAAAATAGCCTCGGAACTAAGTGCTCAGTATCTGAAATGTTTCCTAAACTTACAGAAAGTGTAGTATATAACGGAATTAACGTTCCTATGTTCTGCTATTTTAAGCCTTGTACATCAAACAATATTGAAATAGATTCCCCACTGGGAGTTTCGATATTTGCAAATGCAGTGGATACGCTGGAAACACTTGATATTGCGTTTGATAGCTTTTCAAGAGAATTTACGCTTGGAAAAAAACGAATTATTGTACCAACGCAGAGCGTGCGCACTGTTGTTGATCCGATTTCAGGAGAAATGCAACGATATTTTGATGCGGAAGACGAAGCTTTTGTCGCACTTAATACCGGGGATGCCGATGCCTTGAAAATTGTTGATAATACAGTTGAACTTCGCATACAAGAGCACGTTTTAGCAATTAATGCGCTATTAAATATCCTTTGCTTTCAAATAGGTCTGTCTGCCGGCTCTCTTTCTTTTGATGCGGTACAAGGGGTAAAGACAGCCACGGAAGTTATATCACAGGACAGCAAGACAGCAAGGACAATAAAAAGCAATAAAAACTTACTATCAGAAACTATCGAGCAGCTAATACACAGCCTTATCGCCATAGGCACAGCCTTAAAGCTTATACCCGTGAAAGAATATACCGTGACTGTCGGATGGCAGGATAATATCATAATAGACGATAATACCCTCATCGACAACAACGTAAAGCTTACACAAGCAGGTTTGAAATCGAAGCTTAAAGCTATTATGGACGTTCAAAAATGCGACGAGGAAACAGCGCGGAAAGAACTTGACCGCATAAATAAAGAGCAATCGGTGACCGGCTTATCGGTTGACGATTTTATGAACGGCGGTGAAAAGGATGACGAAGCTGGAGATAATGAATCTGAGCCGAGGGCTGAGTAATTTATATACTGGGCTTGAAACTGATTTAATCGCCAATATTGCAGATTATTTAAAAAGCGGAGATGTCGGCAGTTCTACAGCGCAGTGGAAAATACAAATGCTTGCGCGGCTTGGAGCGCTTGACAAGGCTAATATAAAAACCATTGCCGAATACGCCGGTATTGCTCCTGATATGCTTACAGAGGTACTTGAAACAGCTGCACTAACCGCTATAGGAGAATTAGAACCGGGTTTTCAACAGCTTGTTAAGGACGGTATTATCAACGATTCAGCAGTTCCGATTGAAAAAACTATGTCAAAAGCTCTGACTTCGTATAATAAACAGGCTCGGCAATCTTTAAATATGGTAAATACGGTTA
>UQOT01000132.1 GCA_900542675.1 uncultured Eubacteriales bacterium
GCCCGATGAAATCGCTGATATGATTGCGGAATTTGAGAATATCGCCCGTGCAATTGTCGGCGTTAAGAACTTAAAGATTATCGGCTTCGGTCCGCGTCCGTATGACTTCTTAGCATGTAACGCACCGATAAAGCCTCTGTTCGACCTTGGCGTAAATGTTCAGGAGAACTCAGAGCTTGATCTTTTAGCTTCGTTTAATGAGCACGAAGGCGACCCGCGTATTGACGCTGTCGCAAAGGAAATGGCTGAGGAACTCGGTGCGGGAAACAACTACCCGACGCTGCTGCCGAAGCTCGCTCAGTACGAGATTACACTGCTTGACTGGATAGAAAACAACAAGGGTGCTTCAAAATATGTTGCTCTTGCCGACAAGTGCTGGCCAGCTTTCCAGACACAGTTTGGTTTCTGTCCCTGCTATGTAAACTCGCGTCTCACATCGCGCGGCATTCCTGTTGCGTGTGAGACCGATATCTACGGCGCACTGACCGAGTTCATCATTATGTGTACAACGGGCATTGCCCCGACTCTGCTCGATATTAACAATTCGGTACCGAAGGATATGTTTGAAGCAAATCCCGATAAATTTAAGGGCTACACGCTTAAAGACACATTTATGGGCTTCCATTGCGGAAACACTCCGTGCGACCTGCTCACCGAGTATGCGCTCAAGTATCAGCTTATCCAGAAGAGAAACTTGGAGCCTGAACTCCCTGAGCCGAATGTATCGCGCGGCACGCTCGAAGGTCCTATTCGTCCCGGCGATGTTACTCTGTTCAGACTTCAAAGCTCGGCAGGCGGAGAACTCAGAAGCTATATCGCAAATGCTGAAATCATTGATGTTGACCCGAAGTCGTTCGGCGGTATCGCAGTATTCGGCGTAAACGAAATGGGCAGATTTTACCGCAACGTACTTATTGAGAAGCAATACCCGCATCACGCAGGTGTTGCGTTTAAGCACGCTGCAAAGGAGCTCTATGAAGTAGTAAGATACCTCGGCGTAAAGGACATCGAGTGGAACCGTCCGAAGGGCGTATATTATCCCACCGAAAATCCTTTTGCATAAGAGATAAAATTGACATTTAAGACACAATATAAAAAATAAGGGGGCGGGAACAATATCCGCCCCCTTTTATGTATCAAAAAACACAAAAACTATACCCTCTACACACGTTATTCAGTCGGATAAACCACACCCCAGTCGCGTCTTAGGGATGTCATAGCAGTCATTACGTCTCGTGTCTTGTCAATGCACAGTTTTGAGGAATTACCGCTTCTGACCGCATCTTCCATAGCTTCTATCTCATAAACTATGGCGCGGCTTGCGTCGCCTGCTGTAATTTCGCGGCTTTCACCGGTCTTTTTATTAACAACAACCGCCCTGTCGGGGCGTAAATGATTTTCTATCTCTATATAACCCTTTTCGCCGCTTATAATCGCACGTTTCGGCATTTGCGACGTAAGGCTTAGCGATAAATTCGCCATCTGGCCGTCTTTGTTCATAAACATAATATTTTCGTGCTTGTCAACACCGCTTGATGAAAGCAGCACGTTGCTCCATATGTCTTCATCGCTGTACGGAATAAATCTGCGCACCGCCGCAAGCGCATACACTCCGAGGTCAAGCAGCGTTCCGCCGCCTAAGTTAATATCAAAAAATCTGCTATTTGAATCATCATCTCTCACACTGCCGTGAACCCCGTCATCATCATAATTCTGCCAAGCTCTCCGCCGTCAATAATTTTTTCAATTTTCTCGTAAAGAGGCATATGCCAAATTGTCATAGCCTCGCCAAGCATTACGCCGTTTTTCTGTGACAGCGTCTCCGCCTCATCAAGCTCACTGCTGTTTAAAGTAATCGACTTCTCGCATAACACGTGCTTCTTTGCATTTAGTGCCTTTCTTAAAAAATCTATATGATTATCGTGCGTGGTCGCAATATAAACGATATCTATATTTTTATTGCTTAACATTTCATCGCAGTCCTCATACACCTTCGCGCCGTATTTTTTCGCAAGCTCCTCTGCCCGTGCCGTTGTTCTGTTCCAAACAGCATATAAATTCCTGCCGCTCAGCTTTAGCGCCTCCGCCGTTTCGTGCGCCATTCCTCCTGCGCCGATGAAAGCCCAGTTTAAGTTCTTCATAGTTTTCCTCCTTAAATTTTATCTGCTGCAGGCAACGCTAAAATAAATCTGACTAAATTCTTTGCCGCCGACTGAAGCGCTCCGAGTGTCAATTCTTTATTTTTTAGTGCCTGCTTAATGTTATTCGTATCCGTATTCGCGGCGTCGGGAACTACCATATAGATATCCCCTCCCGCACGCAGCATCGCAGCGCGGTCGGTTCGTGACCTTTCACTGCCGAGTTCCGCCCACCAATCTGTCATTATCATACCTTCAAATCCGTACTCGTTTCTAATCAGCGAAATCAATTCATTATTTGAACCGCACTGAATGCCGTTAAGCGGATTATATGCCGTCATTAGAGCCTTAGGTTTTGACAGCTCTATCGCATACTCAAGTCCCTTTAAGTAAATCTCGCGAAGCGCACGCTCCGACACAACAGAGTTCACCTGTCTGCGACAAAACTCCTGATTATTGGCAGCAAAATGCTTAAGCGTTCCTTCTGCTCCGCCGTAACGCAGTCCGTTTATCGCTGCCGCCGCCATCGCTCCGCTGATTAACGGGTCCTCGGAAAAATACTCAAAATTTCTGCCGCACAGCGGGTCTCTGTGTATGTTC
>UQOT01000133.1 GCA_900542675.1 uncultured Eubacteriales bacterium
GACGTACTCGAATACTTAAACGGCAAAATTTTTGAAATTTAATTTTAAAAGATTGGATGGGAATATATATGAATACACAAAATAAAAAGCTCGCCGTAATAACCGGCGCAAGCTCAGGCATAGGACGAGACATCGCGGTATGCCTTAATAAAATGGGCTATGAAGTATTATTGGCGGCGCGCAGCGAACAGCGTCTTAATGTAGTCAAAGACCTGCTCGGCAGCGGAGCACACACCTTTGTGTGCGACCTTTCAAACAGAGACGATTGCTTTAAGCTGTATGAAGAAGCGAATAAACTCGGAGATACCGAAGTCGTGATAAATAATGCGGGCTTCGGTCTTTTCGGCGAATTTAAAAGCTCCGACTTAAACACGGAGCTTAATATGATTGACACAAATATAACCTCACTGCACATTCTGACAAAATTGTTCTTAAAGGATTTTGTCAAAAAAGACAGCGGCTATATCCTAAACGTCGCATCCTCTGCCGCCTTTATGCCGGGTCCGCTGATGGCGACGTACTACTCGACAAAAGCGTATGTACTTAGACTGACTCAATCAATATCCCGCGAGCTAAAGAACAGCAAATCAAACGTATATATAGGCGCACTTTGCCCCGGTCCGGTCGACACCAACTTTAACAACACCGCCAACGTAAAATTCGCCCTTAAAGGATTAGTCTCCTCAGAAGTCGCGCAATACGCCGTAAAAAAGATGTTCGACCGAAAAGCCATAATAATCCCCGGCACCGCAATGAAGCTCGCCAAATTCGCCCTACGCCTAATCCCCGACCCCCTAACCTCCGCAATCGGATACCACATACAAAGCAAAAAAGGATAAACGCTACAGCGCAAGGACATTTTTTAAATAGCCTAAGGTTTTAAATTCGTGTTCGAGTTGGGTTTTTAGGTAGATTTCGCCTATGTCGGCTAAATATTTTGTTGACTCTGCTCCTAAATTGAATGACAGGATATGTTTGCTGTCGGCTGTGGTTATGAAATTTACTGCGTTATACAGAGCTGAATTAATTTCGGACAACGGACCGTATATTTTCTGTGCGGGAGCTTTGCCGTCCGGCTGCTCTGATTTTTGCTTGCAGCTTTCGCAGAGGAAGCCTCCTCCGCTGTGATAAAAATATTTTACGTTTTCACTTCCGCACGCGGCACATCCGCCGCAATCGGGCGCATAGCCCGCAGCCGCAAGAGAGCGGAGCTGGAACACCGCGCGGAGCTTTACTGCATCCAAATCCGTACAATCCGGGCGCTCAAGCATATATAACATATTTAAAATGAGTGTGAGCAGCTCGTTCTCCTCTACGCCCTCTTTGCACAGGCGATTGATTACATCGCAGAAATACGAAGCATACGCCATTTTTTCAAGCGACGTTCTTATACCGGCAAACGGGTGTATAACCTCGCCCTCGTTGAGTTTAAGCAGAGAACCGTCCCTGCCCTTAAACAGAGTAAAATTTGAATACGCAAATAATTGTGTCGCAGTCAGCAATCCGGACTTATTGGTTCTGGCACGGGAGGCAAGAACGGAAATTCTGCCCGTATCCTTGCTTAAAACAGTCAAAATTCTACTGTTTTCTCCGTACTTAACCTCACGGGTCACAATCCCCGAAACATCAATATTCGGCATCAAAACCACCCTATAAAATCAATTCTTTTCAAAACCCATTTCGTTAATGAAGTTCTCAAGATTACGCCAATTTTCCTTAACCTTGACCCAAAGCTCAAGATATACCTTTGAGCCCAAGAACCGCTCGATATCCTGCCGCGCCTGCCTGCCAATATCCTTCAGCTTTTCGCCGCCCTTGCCGATTATTATTCCCTTATGGCTTGCGCGCTCGCAGTATATTGCGGCGAGTATTTCATATGTTCCGCTCGGCCGCTTCTGCATTCGTTCAATTTCAACGGCTATTCCGTGCGGAACCTCCTGATTGAGCAGTCTTAAAGCCTTTTCGCGTATAAATTCCGCAACAATCTGACGTTCGGGCTGATCGGTAATTGTATCGTCGGGGAAAAACTTCGGTCCCTCGCTCATATACTTCTTGACCGTTTCCATAAGCGTTTCGACGTTATTTCCCCTCTGCGCCGAAATCGGAACTATATCCGAAAATTCATAGATATCCTTAAACTTGTCAAGTACCGGAAGCAGGTTCAGCTTCGGCACGGTGTCTATCTTGTTGACCGCCAAAATCACCGGCACGTTCGACTTCTTAAGTCCTGCAAGAGCCTGTTTTTCAAGTTCAAGCTCGCGGTCGGATATATTACAGTCTATCACATAGATAAGTACGTCAATGTCCTCGGTCGCCGAGTAGATATACTTCTCCATTCTCTCGCCGAGCTTGTTGTGCGGCTTATGAATTCCCGGCGTGTCGATAAGGACAATCTGAAAGTCCTCGCCCGTATGCACACCCAAAATCTTTGTCCGCGTGGTCTGCGGCTTGCGTGATACAATTGCAACCTTTTCGCCCACTATTTTATTAAGCAGCGTGGACTTGCCCGCATTGGGGCGTCCGGTAATCGCAGCAAATCCTGATTTCATATTTTATCTCCTTTATTATTTCTAAACGGTGCAAAAACAAACACGGCGCAGACTATCACATACAAAACCGCCGCCCACCAATAGCGCATAATTTGACTCAGCGCATCTGCAAGTCTTGCGGTGTCTGAAAACACAAAAAACGCAGTAATCACCGCGCATATTGCGGCGAGCAGAACCG
>UQOT01000134.1 GCA_900542675.1 uncultured Eubacteriales bacterium
GTGAAGCATTAAGTTCCGGCAATTCTTTTGTGCTGCTCCAGCCCGCCACATATCCAAATGTATAATCTGATGTGTCAAGTCCATAGTGCATACATACCGTATATGCGATACTTTCGGCTTCAACCTCTTTTGTTTGTCTGTCCTTGCGTTCCTCCGGCGGCAAATCCTTTACCTCATCAGGCGTGATGTTATGTAATTTTGCGTGTGCGACTTCGTGTATCAAGGTTTTCAAGGTCTGCAACTCGCTCATATTTTCCTGAACGGCAATTCGCTGTTCAGCACTGCTGAAATATCCGTTTGCACCGCTTTCTATTTGCTCAAAACCAATCAATACGGGTGAAACCTTTTCAAGTGCAGCATAAAAATTCTTGTAATTATCAACGCTGCCTTGCAGCTTATCAACTCCAAGCTGCGGTAAAGGTTCGCCGTCTGTTTGAGAAATATCAAATACTGTTGTAACTTTATATGCGGGAATTGTAATATCTATTGTCTGCATAACAGGCTTTCCATCTGCGCCAAAAACAGGCTGTTTTGTTTTTTGGTCTAACATTGCTGTTTCTTTCTGCACCTTATATGGAGCAGGCGCTATAATTTTAATACCCTTTTCGCCTTTCCTGACCTGCCGCTTAAAATTCTTCTGCCAAGCTCCATATCCGGCAATCATAGAAGCGTCAGGCTTCTGGAATAAGATTAAAAGCATATTTCTAAAGCTGTAATGATGAAATTTTGACATTACGGATAAATACTCCTTGTACTTATCGCTTGCGAAAATATCTTTTACACCTTTTTCTAATCTCTCCGTTATTTCCTGTAATTTTTCTTTCTGCGTCTGTGATGATAATTCTATAGGGGTAACCTTTGCACTTTTTGGCGGCTCCGTTGTAAGAACCGCCGTTTGACGTGTGCTTATTGCATCTGCATCAATATTTGTGTTTACTCTGTCTGCCATTAAATCAACCTCCTTTATCGGTAATATATTTTTTAACGGCTGTTCCCATATTCTGCCGAACCCACGTACAACCGTTTTATCCTTTGCATTATTCCGCCTGAACATTTCAAGCGTATCAAATCCTTTATTAAAAAGCTCCTGCACAGAAGCGGGGATATTGGGTGCAAAATGAATTATACCCTGTTTGTAGTTTTTCCCTGTACCGATCCAACCGCGTACAAATCGGTCAAAATCCTCCCGAATACCTATACGGTGATATTCTTCGGAATGACTGAAAAGCAGTTCTCCGCCCTTAAACTGCACACCTAAAATCAAAGTGCCCGTCTGTGGATTATACATAAAACGGCGGTTTTCTATATCTTGCATATTAAATGTTTCCGTTTTAGTATTAATCCGCATTATATTATTTACAATATCAACACGCTTCATCTGCGTTTGGACTTCTCAAATTCCAGCTTGTAATTGACATATTTACCGCCTGTGTCGGCAAGAACCACAACAGCGTCATAGTTTTTCTTCGTCTTTTCGGAATAGAAGTCCTTGACTGTGGATTTACCCTTATTCAACAAGTCGGACGCGATTTTCTTTGTAAGCTCCTTTTTCTTATTTGTGAAAAAGCGGTCGTTCTTCCACATTACAAATCCGCAGTCTTTATTTGAACAGCAGAAATTTGAACGACTTTCGTAAACATCAGCGCCGCAGCGAGGGCATTTACCAATAATCTCACGCGGGGTTTTAAAAATATCCTTTTTATCATCGCTGATGAATGAATAGGTCTGTATCAAATCGCCGACAAGTTTTTCAATTCCCGCCATAAATTCAATATCGGAATAATTACCCTTTGCAATTTCAGCAAGATTGTTTTCCCATTCCGCCGTTAATAACGGGGAGGATAATACTTCGGGTAAAATACTTGCAAGACTGATACCGTCACGAGTAGGAATAATATTTTTACCTTTGCGCTCAATAAATCCTGTCTGCACCAGCTTTTCAATTATTCCGGCTCTTGTCGCCGGAGTGCCTAAACCCTTACGTTCCGTTTCGTCCGCTGTTTCCTTTTCGCCGGCTGTTTCCATAGCGGATAATAAAGTATCTTCGGTATAGGCTTTCGGCGTTGAGGTGTAACCCTCATTTATTGAAGCCGTTACGCGAATTTCCTGTCCCTCAAAAACATCAATACCGCTGTTATCCTCATGTTTTGAATTACCGCCGATATATGAGCGGAACAGACGGTCAATCCCTTTCCAGCCCTCGGATATAACAATTCTGCTCTTTGCTGTAAATTTCGTGTCCCCACACTCAAATTCTGCCGCTGCTGTTTCATAAACAAAGGGTGCGTTTACCGCGCAAAGGAGTTTACACATAATAAGCTGTAAAATGCTGCGCTCGCCTTTTGGGAGTTCATTAAGCCTTATACTCTCAATCTGCGTTGTCGGTATAATTGCGTGGTGGTCGGTGACTTTTTCATTATTGAACAGATAAAATAAATCAGGAACAAAATCTGCGCAATTTGAAAACGGCGGGTGTTTTGCCGACAGATGAATAACTGCATTTGCGGTGTCTGCCATATCCTCAGTTAAATATCTGCTGTCCGTTCTCGGATAGGTAATCAGCTTATTTTCATAAAGTGACTGCGCATAATCAAGCGTCTGCTTCGCGGTATATCCGAAAAGCCTGTTTGCTTCACGCTGTAATGTTGTGA
>UQOT01000135.1 GCA_900542675.1 uncultured Eubacteriales bacterium
ACATACTGCTTATAAACGTCAACCGCGACAGCTGTATGTGTGTCAAGCGTATAATCGTTTTCGGAATAAGTTTTCCAAATTTGTTCCTTTGTAAAATAGTCGTCGCAGCAGCCGCCCCAGAACAGCTTTGAAATTTTATTATAATGCGCCTTTGTAAGCGTATAACTGCCTTTCTTGCTGAGGTCTGCCATCATCTTATTTATCTTGTTATCGTCGCAGCCTGTGATATCAAAAAGAAGTCTTTCAAGATTGCTCGAAATCAGGATATCCATAGAGGGCGAAACCGTCTGATAGAATTCTCTGTTCTTATTATACTCACCTGTCCTGATAAAATCAGTCAGGACGTCATTCTTATTCGATGCACATATAAGTTTGTTAATCGGCAGACCCATCTTTTTAGCATAGTATGCCGCGAGAATATTACCGAAGTTTCCTGTCGGAACACAAACGTTAATCTTATCGCCGTTTTTAATTTCGCCGCCCTCAATCATATCGCAGTACGCCGAAATATAATATACAATCTGCGGAACAAGTCTACCCCAGTTGATAGAGTTTGCGGATGAAAATGCATATCCGTTTTCACTAAGCACTTCGCCAAGCTTATTATCGGTAAATATTGCCTTAACGCCGTTTTGCGCATCGTCAAAGTTACCGCTTATGCCCTCAACACATACGTTTTTTCCGCTCTGCGTAACCATCTGGAGCTTCTGCATATCGCTGACGCCCTCGCTCGGATAGAACACTATTATCTTTGTCCCGTCAACGTTCTTAAAGCCCTCAAGCGCGGCCTTTCCTGTATCACCCGAAGTAGCAACAAGAATGACAATCGTCTTGCTCTCGCCCGTCTTGCTCATAGCCGTTGTCATAAAATGCGGCAAAATCTGAAGCGCCATATCTTTAAACGCACAAGTCGGTCCGTGCCACAGCTCTAATATATACATATTGTCGTTTATCTTTACAACAGGAGCAACCTTGTCGCTGCTGAACTTTTTTCCGCCGTATGCGCCCTTGGTACACTTTTCAATTTCAGCCGGAGTAAAATCGGTCAGATATTTGGAAAGCACAAAATTCGCTCTCTCAATATACGACTTACCAACCAAAGAATTAATCTCAGCCTTTGTTATCTTCGGAAATTCCTCAGGCACAAAAAGCCCGCCGTCATCAGAAAGCCCCGCCTTTATCGCCTCGGCTGAGCTAATCCTTACGCTTTTGTCTCTCGTACTTATGTACTTCATACTATCAAACCTTTCAAAATATATTCTGAATTAATAACAAATCAAATAGGAGCTGTGTAACCTCACAGCTCCTATACAATACCACAAAAACTCTAATTAGTCAATATACTTTTTGACATTTGCGCCCGCTGTCGAAACCTCTGCGCTAACCATCATAGTAAATGATACATTGAACTTTTCCTCAAGCTTTTCAAGATCCATAATGAATGCGTCAAGCGAAGCCATATCACCGCTCGGAACGCTCTTGAAGATGCTGTCGATAAAGATGTGAGTAATGTCATAATCCTGCGCAATAAGACCGCAAACCATACCCTCAAACATATCAAAGTTCTTGATGTTGAAATCGCCGGTATTAATCATTCTTACCTTTCTGTCAAGGTCGTGCATCAGGCGATTGCCGTCGGTTATGCAGATAACATTTCCGTTTTCTACGTTAACAGCGCCGTTTACTGCTTCAATGAGCTTCTTTGTCTTACCGCTGCCCTTAAGTCCTATATGTATTTTTATCATACTATTCTACCGCCTTTCGGTTTGAATTTCGCGCTGCACGCGCGTTACTTTAGTCATTTTAACATATAATAATAAATTATACAAGTATTATTTTTAAATTATTTAAGTCTTGCTTCAAGCGCTTCCTTATCAGCCTCATAGCCGGGCTTGCCGAGCAGAGCGAACATATTCTTCTTGTAGCTCTCAACACCTGGCTGATTGAACGGATTAACACCAAGCAAGTAGCCGCTTATACCGCACGCCTTCTCAAAGAAGTATACGAGCTGACCGAATGTGTACTCGTCAAGCTTTTCAATCTCAACAATGAGATTGGGAACTCCGCCGTCGGTGTGAGCAAGGAGCGTGCCCTCGAACGCCTTTTTGTTGACAAAATCCATTGTCTTACCCGAGAGGAAATTAAGTCCGTCAACATTATCCTTATCGGTTGTCATTTCAATATTTGTCTTTGAATTCTTAACATATATTACGGTCTCAAAGAGCTGTCTCATACCGTCCTGAATGTACTGACCCATCGAATGAAGGTCTGTTGAGAAGCAAGCGCCGGCAGGGAATATACCCTTCTTGTCCTTGCCTTCGCTCTCACCGTAGAGCTGCTTCCACCACTCGATGAAGTATTGAAGCTCCGGCTCATAGTTTACGAGCATCTCAATATTCTTGCCCTTTTGGTGCAGAATATTTCTGATTGCCGCGTACTGGTAGCACTCATTCTCTTTAAGACACGGCTTCATATACATTTCTCTTGCGTCAGCAGCGCCCTGCATCATTGCAT
>UQOT01000136.1 GCA_900542675.1 uncultured Eubacteriales bacterium
GTACATAAGGAGGGCGTGACGGATTTTTACCTTACCTGTGTACCGTTCGGATTCAGGATGAGTTACCACATTCACCGCTACAACCGAGGGCATTTGCTTGAGGTTCTAGTGGATAAGTGCGAGGTTATTTCTTAAAGATGTTTTCATTGCATTGGGGCATTTACACGCAAGTCTGCTTATCAATGCAGGCGTCGATATGGTTTCTGTTTCAAGTGATATGTGACATTCCTGCGTAGGTACAACAAGTAACATCTACTGTCATATGTTCCAAGAAGCGAAAGCGAGAAATTGCGACGCTATCACCAACGCGCTTTCCTTCGGAAACAAAAAAGAGCCACAAGCTGATATGCAAGTGGCAGTGTAAGTGGCATATTTTCAAAATAAGTGGCAAGATTAATTTTCATAAAAAGAAAAACCTCGCAAACGGCTTTATTACACCATTTGCGAGTTACATAGTTGGTGACCCGTACGGGAATTGAAAATCTCGGCAGGCATTTTCCACTTTTACAAAAAGTGCAGAAACCAACGCAATTACGCCATTTTACGCAAAGCTGAGAAAATACAATTTCTCTGATTTTATATAAGTTTTCGCAGCTTTAGCGGACAAATAGCGGACAACTTCTGATATACCCCTGTATATAGCAAGGACTGATTTT
The DNA here is from genome assembly GCA_900542675.1 of uncultured Eubacteriales bacterium. GTDB lineage: Bacteria > Bacillota > Clostridia > Monoglobales > Monoglobaceae > Monoglobus. The sequence goes on from UQOT01000136.1 coordinate 657, forward strand.
TTGAATCAGTCCTTTTTTGTTATGCTTTCAGCTTATAAATTCTGTTTTTATTGCTGCAATCAATTCTTTGAAACAATCACGGCTTATAGTAATCCGAATGACAAATTACTCATATAATAAATTATAGTATAGGCAATGCTTCGCAAAGCTCGTACATAATCTGCACAGTGTTTTTTGCAATGCATAAAAAGGAATACCGACATTCTCAATAGCATTTCCTTCGAGAGTATGGCAATGAATTTTTATGTGATATAAAGGCAGATTATGCACAAAGCCGTCAGGCGGTCTTTGTGAGGCATATTACCTTTTTCAATCACTGAACTCACCTCCGAAATCAAAAATCACTGTATATATTTTAGCACAAAACGCCCGAAAAGTCCAGTGATACCGCACTTTTCGGGGGTAGAAATATTGTCAACATTTGCGTATATTTTCACTGTGGAAATCTCAGCACACAGAACCTGTTTTTGCAGGTCTTATCGCTGTTTTCTGTTCTATTGACAGTCCCTCCATCAGCCATCGGAATTCCCGCTGTGAAACAAGTCTTGCTTCATCAGAATTATGCGGTCATTTGTATTTTCCATTTTCAAGCCTTTTATACAGCAGCACAAATCCGTCCTCTTCCCACAGCAGCGCCTTGATACGGTCACAGCGCTTACCGCAGAACAAGAACAGACTGCCGGAAAATACATCAAGCTTGAAATTCTGCTGTACAATTGCTGCTAGTCCGTCTATTGCTTTTCTCATATCTGTATATCCACAGACGATGTAGTTATGTTCTGCACGGCTGACATCTCCGATCATCTCAGGACTCCAAGCAGACGTTTGAGGGTGCTCTCACTGAAATTATCGGGCAGAGATATTTTTATATTTCTTACTGAAAGCTCTATCTTCTCTTTTGTCGTTTCTGATTCCTCAACTGCTGTTATTGGTACGATATCATGCTGTTCCAATTCACTGCATACTGCCTGGCGAACACGTTTCAGGCGGTAGTAATACGTTTTGAGATTTACTCCATTCTGCTTGCACCAGTCAGTTACAGTCAATCCGCTTTCATTTCTGAGCCTGATCATCTCCGCTCATTGCTTCAGCTTTACTTCCTTCTTCACTTTCACTATTTCATTCATTACAACGTCCTCCATTTAGACTTCATTAGTTATTTCTATTTTAGTCTATTTGGACTTCTTTGAATAGGGTGGTGGGTTATTTGGCGGGTACTTTAATTTGTACAATATGCGGTATAAATTGATATGTTTCCGGAAATTAAGTAGGCGGCTGCCCATTAATTGAGCAGCCGCCTCTCGCACCGCCATAATTTAATTAGAGCAATTTTTGTTAGAGACAAATCGTCATATAGGGCGGGATACAGACAATATCCTCTTTAAAGCTGAGATTTCTCGGATGAATCACATAGCATTCGCCGATACGATTGCTGTACTTTTCCTTGAAGCGTTTCAGCGATTCAATTGAATACTTCTTTCCTGACTTGACTTCTATCGGGTATATCTTGTATTTAAGTTTACTGTTATTGGATATCAGAAAATCTATTTCAATATCATTTCTGTGCTTTTCGTTATTATAGTGGGTATAGAAATACAACTTGTGACCATTAGCGGTCAGCATCTGTGCAATTGCATTTTCGTAAAGCATACCCTCATTCATATTCAGCTTGTCACCAAAAATCTGCTTGTAAACCTCATCTTCAAGAAGCTCATTTTCGTCAAAGGCATGGCTGACAAGAAGACCTGTATCACCAAGATAGCATTTAACATACGTTCTGCTTTCGTTAATTGAAAGTCCGATATTTGGATCAC
>UQOT01000137.1 GCA_900542675.1 uncultured Eubacteriales bacterium
AAATGCGCCCGTCTGCAAGTCGCAGACAGGCGCAAAGGAAATGTAAGCAGTATTTAGTTGAATTGACAGTTCATATTCATAGCCGGAATATCCCGTTGGTGGATAATGGATTTTTTTGATAATTCAAAAATAGTCGGATTATGTCGATAGGATATGTATTTCATGGCGGCTACCTCCTTTAGCCGCCGTATCTGTCAGCATTTAGTCGTCATTTCTTTTAGAGGATAAAAGAAACGGCGGCCTTGCTATTTATGCTGTATGGAAATTTGGTTTTTTGAAAAAAGAGCCGACAGACTGTGATTTCTCACAAGTCTATCGGCTCTGCGTCTAAGCGTCCGGCTCTTTAGTTACCATTTACTTTAATATACTTAGGGGGCGACAGCAATTCAACAACAATTAGAACCCCTGAGAGAATGGCTATCCCCCATAATACTTTTCTGATTTTCATAAATTGCTCCTATCTGTTTTAAGACGCTTTTGTTGCAAACTGGCTGTTATACAGGTCTGCATAAAAGCCGTTCATATCTAACAACTGCTTGTGTGTACCTTGCTCTACAATCGTTCCGTCACGCATGACCAATATTAAATCCGCGTCCCGGATTGTAGAAAGCCTGTGCGCAATAATAAAGCTGGTACGATTTTTCATCAAGCTGTTCATTGCCTTTTGGATTTCTACCTCCGTCCGGGTATCTACGCTTGACGTAGCTTCATCAAGAATCAGAATGGACGGATCGGTAAGAATTACCCTGGCAATGGTTAGAAGCTGCTTCTGTCCGACAGAAACCGCAGAAAGCTCGTCGTCCAGTACTGTATCATAGCCCTGCGGCAGCGTGCGGATAAAGTGGTCGATTCGCGCCGCCTTTGCCGCTTTCTTAATTTCATCAAGCGTAGCATTTTTCCGCCCATAGGCAATGTTTTCCGCAACGGTGCCATGAAACAGCCATGTATCCTGTAATACCATTCCAAGAATAGAACGCAGTTCCCGGCGGCTCATATCTGTTATATTTACACCGTCAATACTAATTTTGCCTCCTTGCAATTCATAAAAGCGCATTAGCAGATTGATAAGCGTTGTCTTGCCTGCTCCCGTTGGACCGACAATGGCAACTTTGCTTCCCGCTTTAATCCTTACGTCAATATCTTTCATCAAAATTTTGTCGTCTGTATATCCAAAACGGATATGCTCAAAAGAAATATCCCCTTTGGGCTGCGGCAGACGGATTTCTTTCGTTGTATCTGGAATTTCCTCCGTTTCATCCAAAAGCTGATAAACCCGTTCCACCGAAGCAAGCGCGCCTTGTAAGGTGTTCCATGTATAGGATAGCTGTGTAATCGGCTCGGAAATCTGATTGACATATTGAAATGCAGCCTGCACGTCGCCAATCGAAATATTACCGCTAATAACAGACATAGCACCCCGGACAGCAATTACCACATAGCCAATATGCCCCATAAAACGAACAAGGGGATTGATCGCATAGGTAACAAACTGTGCTTTCATTGATGTTTTTCTCAAATCTTCATTGAATGTATCATTCGCAGTTATCATAATATCCTGCATATTAAAGGCTTTCACAACTCTGTTTCCGGTAAACGCTTCTTCAATATTCGCATTTAAAGCGCCAAGTGCAGCTTGATTTTTCGCATAATAGCGGTTTGTGCGCATACCGACAACCGCAGCAACTACGATACTTACGCCTACCGTACCCAATGCAATCAAGGTCAGTTCTACACTAATACTCATAAGCATGGCAAATGCACCTACCAATGTAATAATAGAGGTAATCATTTGCGCAAGCCCTTCCTGCAAGGTATCGGACACCTTTTCCAAGTCACTTGTTACGCGACTTAAAATATCGCCCTTTTTATGCGTATCAAAATAGCGCAAAGGAAGTTTGTTCAGCTTGCTGCTGATACGTTCGCGGAGTTCAAGGCTTACCTCCTGCGAAACACTTGCTAAAATTCTTTGAGATACATAATTTAATAAAGTTCCCAATAGGTACAGAGCAAGCAGAAGCAGGATAATCCCGCCCATAGTAGAAAAATTAACAGAAAATACAGTCCCTTGTGAAACTGCCGCCTTTATGCCGTTGAAAATATGGTCGATTGCATTACCAAGCACTTTAGGGCTTAGAACGCTGCATACAGCAGACGCCGAAAGACATAAAAACACAATGAAAATCTTCCATTTTTTCTTCATCAAGTCCTTAAAAAAGCGTTTCATTGTTCCTCTGATATTTTCTGCCTTTTCGCCGGACATTTCATCTCCGCCAAATTCTACGCTTACCTGTGCTTCCAATTCATCTCTTTCATCAATCATGCTAATTCCTCCTCGCTTAACTGAGAATGGGCAATCTGCTGTACGGTTTATCAGCAGATTGCCCATTCTCAGTTAAGCGAGGAGGAATT
>UQOT01000138.1 GCA_900542675.1 uncultured Eubacteriales bacterium
CGTGCCCCAGCGCGCCGAACCGTATTCAATGCCTTTACGGTATTTCTTTGCGTTCAGGCTCCGAACATATAAAATTCCCTTGACGGCAAGCGCACCGAGAACACCGACAGCTATATCAATAATGTGGAATGAAAAAAGCGGAGCTTTGTAAAACTCCGCAATTTCGCCCAATACCGATATTAAATTGTTACCCTTGTTTATCCTGCATACATAGCTTAATTTATCGGCAGCCCAAAAGAACAGCAGATACGGGATTTTAGAAATGATAAATTTCTTGTCAATCCTCATAGCTCGTGCTCCTGTTCGTGCCGTCGGGCGCGGTCTTTGGACGGTACTGATTTTGCCTTTTCAATAAGCTGCGCGAGCGCCTTTCTGATTGAAGGCTTATTTTGCCGCTTTATCTGCTTTTTTGAATATTCATCAAACGCCATAGTAATAACGTCCGTGTCCTTGCCCTTAAAGAATACATAATACACCGGCGGGCTTTTGGATTTATCCTTTTTCAGCGCGTAATCAAGACCGTACTTTTTCGCTACCGGCTCAAACGCTTTTATATTTTTATCAGTTATCTCAATATTAGACAACGCCGCGCCTGACTCTACAAGCTGTTTAATCGTTTGCTTGCCCTGATAGATTTTTACCTGACTGTTGCTTTTATGATTTTGGCGCTGTTTCAGATATTCTCTGATTGCCGCCTGTAATACGCGCCCTGTCATTTTGCCCGCCTGTACGGATAACGCAATTATTTTCTTTTCAATTTCCTCCTGTATAAACATCACACTCCCTTGTCAAACAAAAAGCGGCTGTTTATTTCAAACAACCGCTTATTGCTTAATATTCTCTGTATCTGACTTATGGATTATTTCTTCCGCTTTATCCAAGCCGTTTTGTACCCATTCGTCAAATTCAGTTTGTACCGTATTTGTCGGTTCTATGCGTTCCTCCACCGTTTACACCTCTTATAAATAGAAAATATATTACTCAATACTTTTGCTAACGTCTACCCATTTTTTGTAATTAGAAGTTTCCTCCAACTCCTTTAAGGTTAATTTGACCGCGCTGTTTGAACTGCCGCAAGCTGGATATAGTAATTCAAATCTCTTTAAAGAATTGTCCAAATATACATCTACATTTTCATTTATTCCAAAGGGGCAAACTCCACCAACAGAATGTCCAACCAATTTTTCAACATCTTCAAATGGCAGCATTTTTGCTTTCGTTTGAAATTCCGCTTTAAATTTACTATTATCTATTTTCATATCTCCTGCAACTGCAATCAATACTGGCTTATCATCAACAATAAAAGATAGTGTTTTGACAATTTCTTTCTCTTTACAGTTTATCGCTTTTGCAGCGTCCTGAACAGTAGCCGAGGAAACAGGGAACTCCATAATTCTGTTTTCCAGCCCGTATTTTTTTAAATATTCTTTTGCTTTTATGAATGACATAATTTATCCCCTCAAAACTTACAATTATTTATTGACTAATTATATCATAGACAAAGGCTAAACACAATACGCAAATCCGACAATTATTTTACCCAAGTTTCGCCGCTTGCACTGTCAACGGTCTTATGCGTATTACTTGCTTCGAGGATTTCATAAAACGCCCAATAGGATTTATCCTTTAAGTCTGTAAACTTATTGACTGCCGACATATTCTTATTGATGTATTCCATATCAGCGGCGCGTCCTGTTACGCGGTTTACAATCGTTACAACCTCCGCGCGGGTAATGTTGCTGTCGGGCTTGAATGTACCATCGGAATATCCGTTTATCCAACCCATACCGACAGCGGAATAAATATAGTCTGACGCCCAATGTGATTTTGGTACATCATTAAAGATATTTTTCTTTGCTGCTGCCGCCTTAGTATCAAGTTCATAGAACCTCATACACATTGTTACAAACTCGGCTCTTGTAATCTGTTCGTCCGGCTTAAATGTCTTATCATCATAGCCGCTGATTACATTGTATTTTTCAAGATAGGCGATATAGTTATTATACCAATCCTTACTTGACACATCTTTGAATGATGATTTTGTGCTTGAAATATTTTCACCCTTACGCTCTGCAATATTACGGGCGAATATTGCCGCTGCTTCGGCTCTTGTCATATTATTTTCAGGCTTAAATGCGCCGTCCTCATATCCGACCACATAGGAATTATGCGTGTTTGTCGGCATAATAAGCTGACCGTTTGCGTCCGTTGTGCCGCTTACGGAATTATTCTTGTCTTTGAGTGTAACATCAATATCCGCAGCGGTTTTGCCCGTGTTATCCGTAACGGTAATTGTATAATAGTTATCATCAAGAGTTTTGCCGTTCGGCAGCGTCAAAGTGATTTTATCGTCCTTAACGGTCTTACTGA
>UQOT01000139.1 GCA_900542675.1 uncultured Eubacteriales bacterium
CGAAGCAAACCGAATATTCGGATATACGGCGAAACAGACGCTTGACTATGCTCAATCGCTTTATGAAAAGAAGCTGATTACATATCCGAGAACCGACAGCCGATATTTAACGGACGATATGCACAATACTGTTATTAAAATCGTTCATATAGCGTCAAAATTCGCGCCGTTCTCAAACTGTACGGATTTTAAGCCTGATACATTCTGCTTATTCAATAATGAAAAGGTATCAGACCACCACGCTATTATTCCGACGGCAGAAATTGAAAATATCAGCTTGGCGGAAATACCAAACGGCGAAAGTAATATACTTCACCTTATTATGTGCAAGCTGTTATGTGCGGTTAATTCCCCGTATGAGTATGAAACAATTACCGCAGTTTTGGAGTGCGGCGGCGTACAGTTTACGGCAAAGGGTAAAATCATTTTATTTGAGGGCTGGAAAAATATCGAACAGCTTTTTAAAAGATATATTCATTCGGACACAGACCGCGCCGAAGATGTATTTTGTATTACAAAAGGCGAAACCGTTACCGTTTCATCAGAAGTCAAAGAGGGTTATACCTCACCGCCGAAAGCGTTTACGGAGGACACTCTATTATCATCAATGGAAACGGCAGGAGCCGCCGAAACAACGGACGAAGCGGAACGCAAGGGCTTGGGAACGCCGGCGACAAGAGCGGCAATTATAGAAAAGCTGGTACAGACAGGTTTTGCAGAGCGTAAGGGCAAGTCTATTGTTGCAACTCATAACGGTATAAGTCTTGTCAGCGTTCTTCCCGAAAAGCTCACATCACCTATTCTAACGTCCGATTGGGAAAATAACCTTGCCGAGATTGCAAAGGGCAATTATCCGCCGGAGCAGTTTATGAAAGGAATTGAGGATTTGACAAGGGAGCTTGTAACCACATATTCATTCATCACAGACGAGGACAGAGCGATATTCCGCGCGCCGCGTGAGGTTATCGGTATATGTCCCCGCTGCGGTTCGGACGTACACGAAAGCAAAAATAACTTTTATTGCGCTAATAAAAGCTGTAAATTCGTTATGTGGAAAAATGACAGGTTTTTCACAAGCAAGCGAAAAGAGATTACAAAGAAAATGGCGTCTGATTTGCTCGCAAAAGGCAGAACAAAGGTAAAAGGCTTGTATTCCGAGAAAAAGGATAAGACCTATGACGCGGACGTGGTTTTAATCGACAGCAACGATAAGTATGTACATTTCAGGCTGGATTTTGACGGAAAGTGAGGTTGATATATGGCAGATACAGAAGGCACACCAGATTTTCACTTGGCCGCTTATGTTACCAATCTTGGAAAATATAACGAGGGATATTTAGTAGGCGAATGGGTGAAGTTCCCTGTTACTCCTGATGAAATGCAAGATGTATTTAGGCGTATAGGTATAGGCGGAAAAGATGTATTCGGTTCGCCGTATGAGGAATGGTTTATTACAGACTATGATTGTTATATTGACGGGATATATGATATGTTGAGCGAATATGAGAGCCTTGACGAATTAAATTATCTCGCAGACAAATTAGATGAAATGTCGGACGCGGAAGTACAGCATTTTAAGGCTATCGTTAAAATGGGCGAACATTCAGACAGTGTACAGGATTTGATAAATCTAACTGAAAATCTTGATTGCTACGAAATATATCCAGATATTACAGACGAGTATGATTTGGGATATTACCTTATCAATGAATTGGGCTGTTATGATATGAACACACTGAAAGCATTGGAAAATTACATTGATTATAAGGAGTATGGAGATGATACTGCGCTGAATGAAAACGGTGTATTTACGGATTACGGTTATGTTGTGTGTAATCAAAGTGATTTTAAAGAGATATACAACGGCAGCCGTGATGATATTCCTGACGAATACCGTATAAGCTCTATACCCGATATTGAAGCTGAACAGAAAGACGCTGTAAAAACAGAAGAAAAAAAGCCGTCAATTCGTCAGCAGCTTGCGGAAAATAAGTCAAAATCCGAAAAGACGCAATCCGTACCGTTAAGGCAAAAAAACGATTTGAGCCTATGAGGTTTGGTATCTGATGAAACGTATTGACATAACAAACGGAATTATGCGGATTGATACAAATACGGAAACATTTGATATTCAGAAAATCCAAAACCGCCGTTTTATGTATAATCCGCAGACAGGCACGTTGATTTTGGGAATACAAACACAATGCAACGATTTCTTTTATAAAAAGGTTACGGAATATCGGCGTATAGGTATAAGGTCAAATTTCAACGAGTTTGTGAGTGGCTGGGTTGGAAGCGGTAAAACGGGCGTAATAGATTTTACGC
>UQOT01000140.1 GCA_900542675.1 uncultured Eubacteriales bacterium
AATTCAATAAAGAGAATAAAAATAATAAGACAGGCAAAAAAAATCTTTGTATTGCCGTTGGCGCGGTTGCAGCAGCGGTGGCTGCCGCTGCAATAGTTTTCTGCGTATATGTAAACGCATACGACAGAATTATGCCGAATACATATATTGAAGATATAAAGCTCGGCGGAATGACTCAGCAGGAGGCGTTTAGCGTTCTTGCAAATCAGTATTCCGAGGATAAAATAGAAGGTAAAACCCTTAACTTTTCGTGTATGGGCGATATGTCAACTATTGAGGTTAAAAACCTCGCTATGGTGTTCGAGCCTGAAAAGATGGCGAGTGACGCTTATTCCTTAGGCCGTGAAAAGGCGGGATTTTTCAGTAAGCTTAAGTCGTTTGTGTCGGGTGTTTTTTCGCACCGCAGCCTGCGGCCGTCGCTTTCTTATGACAAACAGGCGCTTACAGGTTCGATAAGCGATTTGTGCCGTCCGCACGAGATTGAGCCGCTCGGATATACCTACAGAGTGGGAGAGGGCAATAATATAATAATCGCAAAACCGCAGGACGGCGTTTTGGTGGATATGGACGATGCGGTGAGCAGAGTTGAGGATGAAATATGCACATTCAGGTTTGGTGATATTGATTTTGAGCCGGTTGTCACAAAGGCTCCCGAGTTTAATCTCGATGAGTTCTACAGCTATATCACTCAGCCGGCGTGCGATGCTTCATACGCGAAAGACGAAAACGGCAAGGTGTACGTTGTGCCGGGCAAGCCCCAGATTGTGGTTAACAAGTCGGACATCGAGGCGGCGGTTAAGCAGCCCGAGATTGAGTACAGCGTGCCGGTTCAGCTTGTAAATTCCGCTGTTGATGCAAATTATCTTCAGAGCATACTCTACGAGGATACTCTCGGCTCGTATTCGACAAACTACGGCGGGAGCAGTGCGGCGCGCGCGAGCAATATAGTAAGGGCGTCGAGCACAATAAACGGATATGAGCTTTTGCCTGACGAGACGTTTGATTTTAATAAGGTTGTCGGCAAGAGAACCGCGGCTGCAGGATATCTTCCGGCACCGGTGTATGTTGTGAAAAACGGCGAAACTGTCAGTGAGATAGATTACGGCGGCGGTATCTGTCAGGTATCGTCAACCATATACTGTGCTGTCGCAAGGGCGAAGCTTAAAGTTGTTGCCCGAACATCGCACTCGAAAGGTGTTTCGTATGTGCCGCAGGGTATGGACGCAACCGTTTCGTGGGGCGGACCGGAGTTTATATTTAAAAACAGTAACGAATTTCCGATAAGGATTTTTGCTGAGGCAGGCGGCGGTATACTTACAGTCAGGATTGTCGGCTCGAAGGCTGTAAAGCCTGATGTAAACCTTGACGTACAGAATGACGGAAGCTCCGTTACGGTCACAAAGACAACAACAATGTCTGACGGCTCTCAGACCACGGAAGTATTCGACAGCAGAACTCCGCCGACGTCAACCGTTTCGGCAGAGCCGGTGGCATCAGTCACAGCTTCCGCGGAATTGTAGCCCGAAATGCGCATATTATTTGGCGCTTTGACATCAATATTCACTACACCATTCGTAGGGAGCGCCGAGTCGTCGTCCTACACACGTATATGCTGTTGTTATGGCTAAATTTAAACTTTTTTTGACAATTTTACCACCGTCGCATTTGCGGCGGTCTTTTTTATTAGAAAAAATTCCGTTCGACATATTGCATATTATTTCGCGATATGGTATAATCTCTTTATTATTTGCAATTAATTGTTAAGAGGGAGAAAGCTTTGAAGTCAGCTGCAAAAATCAGAATAATCTTCGGTGCGTTGCTTATTTCGGGCATAATCGGGATTTTGCTGTCGGGCGATATATTTGTCTTGCCGCGTGCAGCCGAAGTGACAATCGGAGATACGAGTATAGACGGCTTTATGCTTCGCGGCGGAGTAATTTCGATGGATGCCGAAGAGCTGTTTGAGGTTCTCGGCGAGGATGTTATATTTGAGGCGGAAGGCGGCAGAATTACGGTCAGACACCGCGGCTCGGAGTTTAAATTAAGGGCGCCCGAAATCAGCGGCGGTAAGATTTTTGTCCCGCTGCGCGAGGTTGCCGAAAGACTGGGCTGTGAGGTCAGGTGGAATTCTCAGATGATGACGGCGTATGTCGGTAT
>UQOT01000141.1 GCA_900542675.1 uncultured Eubacteriales bacterium
CCGCCGCCCGCCATCGAGCAGAGTTTTACACCTAATTGGGGATAAAACAGCTTATGGCGGGCGGCGGCGTCGTGCTGATTGGAACTACACTTGTTCCCTTGCTCTCAGGGCTGTTTAGCTGATGAACTCAATAATTGATAAAATTACACAAGCGATTTGCGATTTTCTGATTTCGCTTATTGAGGGTAGTTTATCAACAATGTTTAATGACGTAAACGAGAAAGTCGCCACGATTGCGGCGGACGTCGGACAGACGCCGCAGGGCTGGAACGCAAGCATATTTTCTTTGATACAGAATATTTCTCAGACGGTTATTCTGCCGATTGCGGGGCTTATTATAGCCTTTGTCTTATGCTATGAGCTAATAACTATGATTACGGAAAAGAACAATATGCACGATATAGACACGTTTATGTTCTTCAAATATTTCTTAAAGGCTGGGGTAGCAATTTATATTGTTACCCACACCTTTGACATTACTATGGCGGTATTTGACGTTGCGCAGCATATTGTAACGAACAGCGCGGGGGTAATCGGTGCGAACACGAACATTGATATATCTTCCGCGCTTGCCGACATACGAACTACTCTTGAAGCTATGGGAATGGGCGAACTGTTCCTATTAGTTTTGGAAACCTCGCTTGTTAGTTTATGTATGAAAATTCTATCCGTTTGTATTACCGTCGTAATATTCGGACGTATGATAGAGATTTATTTATATTGCTCGGTTGGAGCTATCCCGTTTGCGACAATGACTAATCGCGAATGGGGGCAAATGGGAAATAACTATTTGCGCGGACTTGTGGCATTAGGCTTTCAGGGATTTTTCATTATGGTATGCGTAGGCATTTATGCGGCGTTGGTAAACGGTTTTGTTGTAACCAATAATCTGCATACTACCATATTTACGATTGCGGCATATACGGTTGTACTATGCTTTTCCCTGTTCAAGACAGGTAATCTGTCAAAGTCAATATTTAACGCACATTAAAAATAAAAAAATGAAAGGGGGAATTTTTATTCCTTATGTTCCCGTACCAAAAGATTTAACTACCGTAAAAACAAAGGTAGCTTTTAACCTTACGAAGCGTCAGCTTATATGCTTTGGACTTGCGGCCGCTGTCGCTGTTCCGACATACTTTCTTACGCGCGGCGCGCTTGGCACAACCGGCGCGGTTATGACGCTTGTAATCGCGGCCTTGCCGTTCTTCTTCCTCGCTATGTACGAAAAGGACGGACAGCCGGCAGAAAAGATTTTAAGAAATTATATACGGTCAAGATTTTTGACGCCGAGAGTCAGACCGTATAAAACAAATAATATGTATTCGGCAATTATGAACCAAATTAAACTTGATAAGGAGGTCAAAATAATTGCCGAAGCAGAATACAAACACAAGACCAAAACAAAAGAAAAAGCACATAATATCAGCGAATAAGCCGCTTTCAGCACGACAGAAAAAGGCTATTGCGGCAGCTATCAGAAAAGCGCAAATGCAGGGCAGGCGCGCAGCGTCAGCACAGCAGACTATTCCATATAAGGAAATGTACCCGGACGGGATATGTAAAGTCAAGGATAATTATTTTACAAAAACAATTCAGTTTTTCGATATAAATTATCAGCTTGCAAGGAATGAGGATAAAAACGAGATATTTGAAAACTACTGCGATTTTCTTAACTATTTCGACCAGTCAATTTCTGTACAGTTTTCTTTCCTCAATCAGACTGTCGATATGGCGGAGTATGAAAAAGCCGTACATATTCCCGAACAGGCAGACAATTTTAATGACATACGCATTGAGTATATGGGTATGCTCAAAAATCAGTTGTCGCGCGGAAACAACGGTATTATAAAGCGCAAATTTATCACATTCGGAATTGAAGCGGATAACTTAAAGGCGGCTAAGCAGAAGTTAGAGCGTATCGAAACAGATATACTCGGCAACTTCAAGGCTCTTGGCGTACAGGCAAGACCGCTTAACGGATTAGAGCGTTTAGAGCTTTTACACTGTACTTTCAATGAGGGCGAAAAAGACAAATTCGGCTTTCATTGGGATTTGGTACATAAGACGGGGCTTTCCTCAAAGGATTTTATTGCGCCTACCG
>UQOT01000142.1 GCA_900542675.1 uncultured Eubacteriales bacterium
CCTGAAATTACTTTGCCCGCTGTTGAGGCTGAGCCTACGGCTGTTTCGCCTGATTATATAACGGGAGGAGCAAGCGGCGCAAGCGGTGGCGGCGCGTCCGCACAGTCTGAAGCGCCGGTTGATACACCTGCGCCTACAGCGACACCTGCACCGACTCCGGCAAAGACACCTGTTCCTTCGGCATCTTCAAAGCCGGCTGCATCTTCAAAGCCGTCAGCTTCGTCGTCGCCGGGAAAGAATTTGTTTGATACTTTGTCGCCCGAGGCTGACAGAGTAAGAAACGAAAACGGCGAAACAGAGATATATGCAGAAAATGCTGCTCAGATGGAGGATGCTTCGGTTATTGCTTGTGCGGTGAAGGATGAAGAATTGTACAACAAAATTTTGAACTCGGCGTTTGCCGATTGCTCAAAGATTGAAGAAAACGGTGATGTTGTCCTGTATCTGACAGCGGATGAGTTTACCGAGTATTCAAAAGTCTTAAAGGATAACAAGGTGGATTATACTTTAACAGTACTTGGGAAGAATGATGATGTAAAGGTTATCGTCAGCGTTCCCAAATCGAAATGATGTATAATCCGCTGAAATAGGCAAAACAGGCGGAGCCTTTGCTCCGCCTTTTATTTTTTAAACGGAGGAAATAACAGTGGAAAATAGTGATTTTAAGAAAAAACTGCTGATTGTTGACGGAAACAGCATATTAAACCGCGCGTATTACGGAATACGCCCTCTCACCGCGCCTGACGGAACACCGACTAATGCGGTATATGGATTTTTAAATATTTTGCTGAAATATTTGGAGGAGGATACGCCCGATTATCTTGGCGTTGCGTTCGACCTTAAAGCTCCGACATTTCGGCACAAGATGTATGACGAGTATAAGGCACAGAGAAAACCTGCGCCGGAGGATTTTATTGTTCAGATACCTCTTATGAAAGAGGTATTAAACGCTATGGACTGCAAGTGCGTGGAGCTTGAAGGTTTTGAAGCTGATGACATAATCGGTACCGTATCTAAAATTTGCGACGAAAATAACGTCGAGTGCAGCATACTGACCGGCGATAAGGACGACCTTCAGCTTGCGTCTGAGAATACAACTATTAAGCTTGTTGTTACGCGTGCGGGCAAGACGACCACAACGCCGTATGATGATGCTGCCGTTAAGGAAAAGTACGGTGTTACGCCTCTTGAATACATTGACGTCAAGGGTCTTATGGGAGATCCCAGTGATAACATACCGGGTGTTAAAGGCGTTGGTGAAAAGACGGCTTTTTCGCTTATCCAAAATTTCGGCAGCATTGAGAATATATATGACAAAATCGATGAAATTGATGTGACTCCCGCTGTCAGAAATAAGCTTAAAAAAGATAGAGAGTCGGCTTTTATGAGTAAGACCTTAGCGACGATTGTGCGTGATGTTCCGGTCGGATTTAAGTTTGAGGATTACGAATATAAAAATCCCGACAAGAGAAAAATGAGTAAGATTTTTGTGCGCCTTAATTTCAAGTCGTTTATGAAAAAATTTAATTTGGGCGAGATTGCGGAGCAGGAGAAGATTATAGAAAAAATCGACGCGTCCTGCAAAAATATTTCGCCGGATGATGCGCTTTTAAAAATTACCGATGCCGGGCACGTATACTATTATTTCGGTCATAATACCGCGGATTTATTTATCTCTGTGGGAGAAAGCGAAATTTTCCGTGTCAATATTAAGGGGCAAGATGATTTCCTTAGGGCTGTGTTTGAAGATAAAAATATACTTAAATACGGGTTTGATTTAAAGACTGATATTCTGGCTCTTAATTCAAAGGGGATAGATTTTTGCGGTCTCGGTTTTGATGTAATGATTGCCGCATATATAAATAATCCGTCTGTTTCAAAATATGACATTGGCGCACTTTGCTATGACTATCTTGAGATTAATATTTCGGCTGATAATACCGATACCGATGTTCAGCTCTCAATGGACGAAGTTTATGACGAGACCAAGGAAGGTGCTAATATTCTTACGGGCATTAT